>JBGSYJ010000132.1:0-10413 GCA_041750915.1 Thermoanaerobaculia bacterium
GCCCTCATTCGAAGTGAGGAACAGGCCGCGGTTCTCGATCGTCACCAGACCCTCCGGCCGGCGACCGGTGGGGAGAATCTGCAGAAGCTCCGGCCGGGTTTCATCGCGCAGCGAGTAGACGGCCACGAAGTTGCCCCTTTCGGCTCCGACGAAGAGCAGGTCGCTCCCACGGTATTTGCCGACCGCCACTCCCTCCGGCTCAACTCCTTTCGCATCCGAGCGGTTGTCGGGATAGAGACCCAGAGCAGCGGCTGCCTCCTCGAGAGAGGATCCCGGCTCGAACAATACATCCCCCTCCGCGCTGAAGATTGTGAAGTCGCGCCCTCCGACGAATTCGCCGTCTGCGAGGTCGAGGTCGTAGTCTCCCTCGTTCGCAGTGACCAGATTTCCTCCGCGAGTCCAGGCGATTGCGTCCGGCTCGCGCCTGGCATTCACCAGCATATCGGTGAAGGAAATGATTCCATTATCCTGGAGGTCGGCGAGATGAGAGGTCGAGCCCACGCTCCAGTCGTCCACAATCGTCCCGTCGACCAGATTCACCAGCACGACGTGGTTGTTCTCCTGCAGCGTCACCGCGGCGATGTTGCGCTGATTGATGGTGACGAACTCCGGCTCCGGGTCAGTCGGAAACCGGTCGGCGATTCCGGACAGGGAGACGTCGCGCGTGCTCCACGCACTCACCGGGCCCACCAGATTGACGATGGTGAGAAAGCCGGCCGGCGCCTGCGGCATCGGCTCATCCTCGTCCTGGCGCTCGTTCTCGATAGCGACTGCGGCGAACCGGCCATCAGGACTGATGGCAACCGAGTCTGGCTGGCCGAAGAGCGGGATCTCCCGAACGACCTGACGGGACTTCATCGAAACGACAGCCAGATAAGAGTTTTCTGCATTGACAGCGACGAGTGCAAAGCGTCCATCTCCCGTGATGGCGACTGAAGTCGGCTCGCCGTCCACCTCGAGCGTTCCGATCTCCACCGGGACGGCGGGATTGACGAGGCTGACGAACCCGATCTCTTCTTCCTCGGAATCGGTGTACACGACGGTCTTGCCATCCGGTGTGGCGGCGGCGATCTCGGCGACTTCGCCGCTGACGTGATACGTGGCGATCAACTCGAACGAACCCGGAACCGGGGCGGACATCATCGGTACGGCGAACAGAAGGGTGACGATCGTCATCTGAAGTTTGCGCATGTCTTTCTCCTTGGTGGATTGGGGACAGGCGCGACGATAGCCGCCGCTCGTAAAGTCCTTTCGCGTTCGAGGTGAAGGAAAGGTCAACAGAAGAATGGGAAATCCGCTTCGGTGGCCTCCTCTGGTTTCAGGACACACTCACCACGGCTAAAACAATCTATTGTTAAAAACGCATAGTTCATCTATTTTCTTGACAAATTGTTGCATAGATACTATTTTTAGTCGTATGAGTAAACAACAATCGAAGGACGACCCGAACGGCGCGACGGGGCTGACCATCCACAACCGGCTGGCCGTCCTGCGAGCCGAACGCGGACTTTCCCGCCAGGACCTCGCGGATGCAGTAGGAGTCAACTACCAGACAGTCGGATATCTCGAACGAGGGGAGTATCGACCCAGTCTCGAGCTCGCGTTTCGCCTCGGCGACTACTTCGGGCTGCCGATCGAAGCGATCTTCTCGAGAGAGCCGTTCAAGCCCCTGAGCGAAACCGTTTATCACAACATGCCAGCCAGTTCTGAAAGGAGCACATCGTGAATTCTGCTAAGACCAATCCTCTCGATGAGGTTTCGAGACAACCCCTTTCGCGTCTGCGACGACGCGCCGCCGTCCTCGCTGCATACCTCGGCTACCTGTCGATGATTTCTGTCTGGTACGTCGCGTCGGCAAGAGAGTCCGCCGGTTTGTTCATTCTGGTGAGCGTGCTTGCGGTAGTCATGCTTGCGGGCCTGGTTCTACTATTTACATCCTGGGTCTGGTACGCGGCCAATTCGCCGGATCCGAGCCTCGATGAACGTCAACAACGAGTGCGTGACCGCGCGTATCTGCACAGCTATCAGCTCTTCGCGGGCGCCGTCACGCTCGCGGGACTCTACGCCGGTATCGCGTGGGACAACGGTTGGTGGCTCCCGTCGACATGGAATCAGGTACAGGCGGCCATGTGGGGACTTCTTCTCCTTGCGATGACACTACCGGCCGCAGTGGTCGCGTGGACCGAGCCCGAACCGTCAGACGATCTGTGAGTGAGCTCGAGCAACCAAGGCTCACCTCGCCCCTCGCAGATCATGGGCGCGAAGCGTGGGCGCCGCCAGTCCCTGCTCTGTGCAGTAGCGCTCGTACCTCTCGCGAAGTGACGAGGCCGAATCGCGGCAGATCACGCGATCGTTTTCATCGAGATAGTCCATGGCCCCATACGCGGTGATGTGCACGATCACCGGCTCACCACCGACCGCCAGCCAGGAGTCGACGTTGCCTGACGGTTCGTAAACGTAGCCTCCCGGACCGACGATCTCGCCCGTCTCGAGAAGTTGCCTGCTTCCGCTGAGATTCAGAGCATGCACTTCGCCGCTGTGCCGGTGACGCGGCACGATTGTGCCGGGATCGAGCCGCAGAAGCAGAACCCGGCCTCGGTCTCCTGGGAGAAAGCAGAGCGGCTTGAACGATTCTCCGGGACCGAGAGGAATCCATGGGATCGTCTCGGGCAGGCTGGCTTGTGAAGCGAAGGTTGTTGTCATGGTTTTCTCCTTCAAACGATCTGATGTTGCCAGTTCGTTGGCCTCATGAAGGATCCACTTGTGACAAATGAGGTAGGGCCAAGTTCCAATGTGTTCGTGGAGATACACGTACGTCTGGAGGGAGGGGCCGATCTTGCACGGCAGATCTATCTTCAGCTTCGTGCTGCGGTTCGCGACGGCCGTCTCGTCGATGGCGAGCGGCTGCCACCAACCCGTGAGCTCGCGCAGCGACTGAGCGTTTCGCGAAACACCGTCACACGCGCGTACGAGTGGCTGGCTGCGGACGGTCTTTCATCCGGGCGCGCCGGAGGGGGCACGTTCGTCCACGGCGTCTCCACGAACCGGACGAAGGCGCGCAGGGCCGTCGCACCCGTACGTGTGCGTGCTGTCTGGCGAGGAATCACGGCTCCGCAACCTTCCCCGGCGGCGCGGTTCGACTTTGGAGTCGGTTCTCCGGACGCCAGCATGTTTCCCTTCGAGACGTGGCGCAGGCTCGTAGCTCGCGAGCTGCGTGCCTCGCGCATGATCTCCCGTTACGGAGACGCTGCGGGACACCCGGGGCTTCGCGCCGCGATTGCCCATCACGCCGGCATCGCGCGGGGGGTCGAGGCGGACGCGGCTGACGTATTGATCACGAGCGGCGCACAGGGGGCGTTCGATCTCATCGCTCGAGCGCTTCTTGAACCGGGGAGCGCTGTCGGAGCCGAAGAGCCGGGCTATCCGCCGGTACGAATGCTCTTCGAGTCATGGGGTGCCCGCGTGAAAGCGGTTCCTGTCGACAAGGAAGGAATGGTTGTTGATGCGATCCCGGACGATGCGCGCCTCGTCTACGTCACGCCCTCGCATCAGTTTCCAATGGGAATGCCGATGTCGCATGCACGAAGGATTGGTCTGCTCGCATGGGCGCGACGCCGGAACGCGATGATCATCGAGGACGATTACGACAGCGAGTTCCGTTTCAGCGGGCGGCCGCTCGAGACGCTTCACGCGCTCGACGTGGATGGTCGAGTGCTCTACGCCGGCTCATTCTCGAAGACGCTGCTCCCAGCCCTGCGTCTCGGATTCGTTATCACACCCCCTTCGCTGCGGCATACGCTGGAGAGCGCGAGTCACGTGAGCGGCTGGCACGTCCCGTGGGCTGAGCAGGCGGCCCTCGCGGCGATGATCGAGAAAGGTCTTTTCGCGCGCCACATCCGAAAGATGCGCCGCGAATACGCGAGCCGCCATGAAGCGATATTTGACCGACTGCTGAATGACTTCGCGGAGTGGGTCGATCCGATCCCCTCGAGCGCCGGCATGCACATCTGCGCCCCGCTGCGCCGTCCGAGCGAGAAGTTCGAGAACGAGATCCATCGATGCGCGGTCTCTGCCGGCATCGCGTTCGACCGCCTCTCTCGCTACTGCGCCGCGCGGCCTCGCCGTACGGGCCTGGCTCTCGGATACGGATCGATCGACGCAGACGACCTTCCCCACGCGCTCGAACTGTTGCACCGATGCTTCATCAACTCGGCTTCCGTAAGATGAGCCTGTCGAGGGAGAAGGGACCGCTGCCTTTGATCATGATCGCGATCGCCAAACCTATTGCCAGCAGGTGGTACTCGAATCCTTCACCCGCCTGATTTCCGTACCAGTTCATGAAAAAACCGTACGAAAGGTGACCGACGAAGATCGCTCCGACCATCACCGCCCCGATCGACAGAGCGGCGAGGCGGCTGAAGACGCCAGCGAACAGGGCGATCGCGCCGACGGATTCAGCAAGGATCACAAAGAGAGCCACAAGGGACGGAAGCCCGGCGCCCTCGGTGAGGCCCGACATCGAGCCGGCGAACCCGGCACCGCCAAACCAGCCGAAGAGCTTCTGCGCGCCGTGGGGGAGCATCACCAGGCCCAGCGTCAGCCGCAGGACTACGGCGGCAAGGTCATCATCCGTGCCAACGAGAGCGCGCAAAACGGAGGAGCTGGAAACAGGACTCAGTGCCGCGTGAGAATCGATCTGCGATGTGGACATGATAGTTCTCCTTTAAAATGTTTATACGTCAACTATTACTGCAAAAAAAAGCTACTCATCTCCGTGGATCGCCCGCAGCATGCGGACGAGCTCTCCGGCTTCCTTATTGGTGACACGAGCCATCAGCTGCTCGTCCGCCTGTTCGATGGGCCCGTCGAGCTCGGCAAGCAGCTCGAGACCTTCCCGCGTGATTGCGCAGTAAACGCACCGGCGATCTTTGTCACACCTCCTTCGCTCGATTAGGCTTTTCTGTTCGAGCCGGTCGATCAGACCGGTGATCCCGGGAGTCTTCTCCATCATCCTTCCCGCGATCTCCATGGTCTGGAGCCCCTCCGAGGTTGCGCCCCGGAGAATGCGGAGGACGTTGTACTGCTGGCCGGTGAGGCCGTACGGCTCGAGCAGGGTGTCGAAGTAACGGCGCATGACATCGGCCGTGCGCAGGATGTACATGGCCGCATCGGCACGGGGAGTGAGGGTGCGGCGTCTGGTGGGAGTCTGGAGGGACAGGCTTCGTGGCACGAAAAGTAGTTTATTGATGAATGATTTGATTGTCAACTATTTCGATACAGGGGCGTGAGGCGGCCACGTTGATAGTCCCTCTACCTTCATTCGCATCAGTTTCCTGCGTCTGCACCGGTTCTATACTTCTGCATGCACGTCAGGAGATCGAACTTGCGAGCCTCATCCGTGATCGGTCCGCCCCTGAGGCAAACGATGTCCAGGATGATTCCTCTGGTGCTCGCGTTTTCGATGGCCGTGTCAGCCTCTGACGACGCCCCGGTTAGCCCCGTGACAGTTCCTCGAATGACGGTCTGGGGCTCCCAGGTGAAAATGCCCGTACTGACAACGGACGTCGAGAGTGCGCCTTATCCCAGCCAGCAGGAAAGCCCTGTTCTGAGACTCGAGATTTCGATCGACGACAGGGGTGATGTGGTCGACGTCAGGCCCTCGAGGAGTCTAATACCCGGGTTTTCTGAGCTCGCGAAAGCGGCTGCAGGCCAATGGAAATACCGGCCCGGCCGGGTGAACGGTAAGCCTGTTGGGGTGCATCTCCACGTTCCGGTCGTGCATGTCTCTGGCGACGTCCGGGTCGCCCATGTTCCGGTCGTGCCAGTCCCAGGCGACGTCCGCGTCGCCCCCGTGACAGGTCCCCGAATGACGGTATGGGGTTCCGATATTGAGATGCCGGTGCTGACCACACGCGTCACGCCCGTTATTCCTCGTAGTAACAGGGCGCGGTCGGGAGGTCCTACTGAGATCTTCGAGATCGCGATCGACGACACCGGCAATGTCGTCGACATCAGGGTTCTGAAAGGATCAATACCAGAGTTCACTGAGATCGCGGAGGCGGCTGTTCGTCAATGGAAGTTCCGGCCCGGCCGGGTGAACGGTAAACCCGTGGGGGTGTATCTCAACGTAGTGGTCGGCTTCGCGAGAGAGCAGCCGCCCCCGGACTAGCGGTTGCACGCCCTGAATCGAAGGAGCACAGTTTCATTGCGCCGGGCGGACTCTGAAGGTTGCGTGGCGGGGCGAGAGCTGCTTCACGAGTCGCTCCTTCGCTACGAGACTTCGCTTCAGCAGACGCTCCTCGTCCTGTCTGAATGAAACGAGCAGCTTCTCGAGCTCCCCGCTGTTGTCTCCACTCTTCTCGCGATAGCGCTCGAGCATTCCTGCGGCGACGTGATTGTCGTGCCAGTTGCCGAGGACACGCTGGAGGCTTCGGAGCCTGCGTTTCGTTGTCGCGTCGTTCAGAGTGTGCGGAAGCGTCTCGTCGATCGCTTCCCATGAGAAGAACGCCTGTTTGGTCATCGTCCGCAGCTCGTGGGGATCGGGTTCGCCTTCACTCGAAGGCCACTCGGAGATCGCCTGCATCAGCGATCGCATGCGGGCCGTCGCCAGAGACGCAGCAGCGACGTCGTCGATGCTGTTCAGCGAGCGGCTCACTCGTTTTCGCAGATTCTCGAGAGTGTCGCCGTCGAATTTCCGCGCAGCTTTCAGAAACTCTTCAACGGATTCTTCGGCGCGGGTCCCGAGCTCCAACAGATAGCCGCTGACGTCGAGCTCGAGGTTCTCTGCCTGCTTCTCGGCGAGAGCTCGTTGGACCTGGAAATCACGGGCGGGTGCCGCAGCGCGAAACAGAGGGCGCAGGCGTTTATAAAGCTTTCCGCCTTCGAGCCCCGGATCCATCGATTCAGCCAGTGTGAGCAACGCGCGGAGCTTCTTGATTCCGACGCGCAGCCGGTGAAACGCCTCGGTGGCCTGCGCGGAAGTCGCCTCCGCGCAGCCGCTGCGAACGGCCTCCGCGTACCCATCGAACAGACGAAGGAATCGTGTTGAAAATGTCGCAGCCATCGGGGCCACGATTCTATATCGATCGAGCTGAGATCAGCGGACGAGACCTGTGAATCACCGACTGGCGGGTCGTTTCCGTCCCTGCAGCTCGAAATCGATTTCGAGTGAGAACGAACGCCTGACTCCGTCGAACGGCGATTCCTCAACACTGCGATCGTAGAGAACGAGCGGCAGCGCTCCGGGCCTCGAGACCATTCCACTCAGTGTTTCTCGTTCTGGTGACGAGGTGAGTATTCGGGGGATGAACCGCTTCGAACCGGGCTCCAGCCGGGCCGCACGGATCTCGACTGCCCGGCCTGGATAGATTGCGCTGGTCCACGCAACGACGAATCGCTCCCCGTCCAGACCGACGAAGGGTTTTCTGCCGGTCTCTCGCAGAACGACCAGCGGCGCCGAAAGAGCTCCTTCGAAGTATCGGCGTGCCATGACGCCAAAGTCGCCCGTCCATGCGATCAGATGTTCGCTTCCGTTCCAGGCTACCGATGCCAGCGAGCCGTATTGCCGTTCCTCTTCCACGACGATGCGCTCCACGACCTCGAGATCGGGGGTGAGGACGAGTGCCTGCACATCAAGCAGATCGGCCGGGCATGTGATGTTGACCGTGCAGGAATATGCGCCGTTGAACACCAGGAGATGATGCGAGCCATCCCAGTCGATCGATGGATTCGCGAGCCCTCGGTCGCCGCCCATTCCGACGACTCGAACCGGCTCGACGAGCATCCCAGCGGCCGACACTCCTGCCGCCTCGAGACCCGATGCGCCGATCCATGCGACGGTGTGCGTCCGGCCGTTCCAGGAGACGGCAATCGGTTGAGAAGGGTCGCGCCAGTACGGAGCCGTGAACTGTTGAACGAGGATCGGGACGGAATCAACGCTCGCGCCGTCGGGCGAAACACGAATGGCCTGGATGGCGATGGAGTTGCCCATCCTCTCGCTCCAGACCACCAGGAACGAGGCTCCGTCGAAGCTGACCACGGGAGAATACTGATCGTGTGGCGATTGCGCGATGCGAATTCCGCGTCCGTCGAGCGGTGTGCTTTCAGGGTCGAGTCTTCCGGCGAAGAGCGTTCGGGTTTGCTCAGAACCGATCCGTTCGACCCAGGCCACCAGAGTGACTCCGTTTCCCCAGGCTCCACTCGCCGAATCCTGCCGTGTGACGCTTGCAGAAATTTGAATGGTCTCCGCCTGCAACATGCCGGCAAGGGTGATCGCGCGACCCTCATGGTCAAAGATCTGCGCCATGAGCTGTCTTGCACCGCCGGGTCCGAAAGCGCGCGACCAGGCAACGACGATCGTTCGATCGTTTGCGGCGATCGAAGGCCAGATATCGGTGGGATCGTTCGTAATCGCACGCGGAAGGGCGAGAGGCCGGCCATCGGCCCCGATCTTCAGGAAGCCGATGCCTGTCGCGGTCTGATGAACCAGAACGTAGTTTCCTCCAACGGCGGCAAGCGAGTCCGTTTGTGTGAAAACCGGCAACTGCACCGGGATGCCGGGTTGCCCGGCTTCCGTCAGTGGCCGAGCGAACTTCGTGAACGAATCGCCCGCTCCCGAGGTCCATGTGGTGAGGTAACCCTCGCCGTTCGATGCAATGCTGTTCGCAGGGAACACGGCCTGCGATGATCGATCGATCGCACCGTCAGCCTTCACGACGAATCCGAATGCCTTGCCTCCCCATGTTGTGAATCTCACGTAAAAGTTTTCACCATCCGAGGACGCACTGTTCCAGTAGCCATCGTCCGGGAGCGCAATCGCGGGGCCGGCGTCTTTACCGCCTCGGTCGAGGAGCTGCAACGTTGGAGGAAGTCCATTCCCGGTTGATCCGATCAGGAGCAGGTAGTTCGAGCCATTCCAGGCGATGTATGGACTCGCGCCCGACCTGGGCTCGAGATGGCTGATCTTTCCCTGTGGCGTAATCCTGGTTAGGCATACAGCGGAATGCGCGCACGAGTGTGCGACCAGATAGTTCTCTCCGTCCGACGCCACCTGGTGATGGGTGTAGGGAGAACCAGGTTTCCCAATCGGAATACCGAGCGGATCGAGAATCTCGCCAGCGGAGCTCATCCTCGCCGCCGTCAGTACCGGACTTCCCTCGCCACGATAATCACTCCAGAGAAACAGGAAGTCGCGGCCGTTGGTCGCGGACGTCACCCCCAAAGGTGACCCGGGAGCTGCCGAGATCGCTGGCAGCGCGATCGGCTTCTCCGGCGGCAATGCGAACGCGTTCGACGCGAGGAGAACGCACAGAAGATAGCAGCGCAGGAGGGGGAGTCGGGGCACGTTGGCGGGTTCCTCTTGGGTTGATCGCGCCGGGGAGGGGCGCGTCCCGGGCACCCAGCGAGTATAGGCCGAAGAATGGTCCCGCCGAGCTGTCCGATCGGCAAACGGGCTCACTTTACACGCTCTTTACATGGGCCCCACTTCCGGTGCACATCCCCCGGCTAAGCTCCCCGTGAGCTAGATCGATGAGGGATTGTCGATGTGTATCCCCTTCCCTAAAAAAGCGTGAGTGGCGGATCTCTCTTCATCACGGCTCGCAAAAGGAGTTTTTCATGAAACAGATTTCCTCGCGTGC
The DNA here is from genome assembly GCA_041750915.1 of Thermoanaerobaculia bacterium. Lineage (GTDB taxonomy): Bacteria > Acidobacteriota > Thermoanaerobaculia > Gp7-AA8 > Gp7-AA8 > JBGSYJ01. The sequence continues at coordinate 9,639 of JBGSYJ010000132.1, forward strand.
TGGCCTGATCCAGCGAAACTCACTGGCCGTGATTCTCGGTCTCATGCTCTCCCTCAGCGCCTTTGCGCAGGGCGGCGGCAGCTCGTCGATCACCGGTTCAGTCAAAGATCAGAACGGCGATGCGATGCCGGGCGTCACCGTCACTGCAGCTCGCGCAGGCGAAGCCGAGCCCGCCATTGCCTACACCGAGATGGATGGCACCTTCACGCTCGACGGCCTGCGGCCGGGAGCCTTCGTCATCGAAGCCAATCTCGATGGCTTCCAGAAGCTCTCACAGAACGCCACACTCGTAACAGGTCAGAAGCTCAACCTGGCGTTCAAGCTCGTGCCTGCATTCGGAGAGACACTCGAGGTCGTCGGCGAAGCAGTACCGACCGGGGAAGTTGCGATTCTCGAGAGCCGGCGTCAATCCGCGGTCGTCAGCGATTCAATCTCTGCCGAGGAGATCAGGAGAACGCCGGACTCCGACGCCGCGAGCGTCGTTGAGCGTCTCACCGGTGTCACGCTTCTCGGAAACAAATACGTGTTCGTTCGCGGCCTCGGTGAGCGCTACAGCGGAACGACCATCAACGGCGCGACGATGCCGACAACGGAGACAGAAAAGCGTGTCGTCCCTCTCGACCTCTTTCCCGCAAAGCTTCTCGAGACGGTGAATGTCGCCAAGACCTACACCCCGGACAAAGCGGGTGACTTCGGGAGCGGAGTCGTCGAGATGACGACGATCGACTTTCCCTCCGGAGCCAGCTTCAAGCTGACTCTTGGCGCAGGCTACACC
>JBGSYJ010000133.1:0-20379 GCA_041750915.1 Thermoanaerobaculia bacterium
AGGTCTGACCCCACTGCACCACGTCTTCAGGCCTTCTGCGGATATAGCCGTTCGAACTCGGCGTTGCCGTGGAGCGACTCGAGATCTGGATCGCGACGCACCCAGTCGGTGTCGCGATATCCTGCTTCCCATGCTCGCTTCAGCAGATCGACTGCCTCTTTCTCGATTCCGAGCTTCGCGTAGGTACAGGCGCAGTTGTAATGAAGAATCGGATCGTTCGGACGGAGCGTGACCGCGAATTGCATCTCGCGCTTCGCATCCTCCACCCGCGGGATCTCAGCGTAGTAAGCGGCCAGAAGAGATCGCGCTCGCGCATCCTCCGGGGTCTTCAGGACGTGATTCTCGAGGCATGCGATCGCTCTCTGCCTGACGTTGCGGTTCTGGTCGGCCTTCCCGAGAGCTGTGAGCGCATTGAGAACCGGCACAAAAACGTTGTAGTCGTCACCCGACGAGTCGATGGCACGGTCGGCAATGTCGGCCAGTTCCTGATATCTGCCGGACGCGAACAGGCTTCGGCCGAGCAGATAGTAAGCGCCCTCGAGGTCGGGCTTCTCGGCGAGACCGCGCCGCACCAGATCCTGCGCGTCATCATGCCGTCCCTCCTTGTAGCGGATCCATGCCTCCGCCATCAGGACTTCCGGCTGACCATGTCCCAGCTGTCTGGCACGCTCCGAGGCCGACACCGCGCGATCCATCCACTTGTTAGCGCGGTCGTAATCGAAGTAATACATCGTGCACACGTTGGCAACGCCGGCATGGGCAAGAGCGAAATCAGGATCGAGCGCGATCGCGTTCTCGTACACCTGCAGCGCGAACTCGAGGTCCTGCCGCGTGCGGCGTCGTTCGTAGCTCTTTGCGCGAAGATAGATGTCGTACGCCTGCACGTTTTCGGTCGGCTTCTGTGCGATCGCAATCTGCTCCTGCGGTGAGAGCGTGATGCGGAGAGCATCCGCAATCTTGTGCGCGATCTCGTCCTGAAGCTCGAACACATCCTTCATCTCACGGTCGTAACGCTCGGACCAGAGCGGAAAATCGGTCTGCGTGTCGACGAGCTGCGTATTAATTCGAAGCCGGGCTCCGGACCTGCGGATGCTTCCCGTCAGCACGTATGCAGCGCCGAGCTGGCGTCCAATCTGCTCGGTCGAGACTTCCTTGTCGCGGAATCCGAGTACTGCCGTTCGAGAATAGGTCTTGAGCCCTTTGATCTTCGAGAGCTCCATGATGATGTCTTCCGTGACCCCGTCGCGCAGATACTCGTCGTCGTTCACGCCGCTGAGGTTCTCGAAGTAGAGCACCGCGATCGAACGAGCAACGCCTTCGCCCTCGGATGCGGCCTTCCGGGGCCCGGAAGACGCAGCACCACGCGGTGCCGATTCATTCTTCCTCTGAAGTCGCAACAGGTCGGTCTTGAGGTCCGTCGCTGTCTGGTATCGAAGCGTCCGGTCTTTCTCGAGAGCCTTGGCGATGATTCCACTCATTGCCGCCGGAAGCTTCGGATTCACCTCGGTGATCTCGATTGGCTCCCGGTTGAGAATCGCGTCGAAAATCACCGCGGAGGTGTCTCCCTCGAACGGCAGCACTCCGGTGGCCATCTGATAGAGAACCGTGCCGAACGAGAACAGGTCGGTGCGTGCATCCGTGAGCTGTCCCCGCGCCTGTTCCGGCGACATGTACGAGATGGTTCCGATCGTCGATCCTTCCTGCGTCAACTCCTCTTTCCGCCGGCCCAGCTCCATAGTTGCGGCCTCTGGTCCCGAGTCAGCAGCGACGTCGATCTTCGCGAGACCGAAGTCGAGAATCTTCACCTGCGCCCGTTGATTGATGAAGATGTTCGCTGGCTTGAGGTCGCGGTGAACAATCCCTTTCGCGTGGGCGGATTCGAGAGCATCGGCGATCTGGATCGCCATGCGGATCAGCTCGCCGAGCTCGATCGAGCCGCGCCGGATCAGATCCGCAAGCGTCTCGCCTTCGAGAAGCTCCATCACAATGAAGTGATTTCCCTCGTGCTGCTCGATCCCGTGAATCGTGCAGATACCCGGGTGATTCAGCGCAGAAGCGGCGCGTGCTTCGCGTTGAAACCGCTGGAGAGCGGAATCATTTCTTGCCATCGACTCAGGGAGAAACTTGAGGGCCACACGGCGGCCGAGGCGTGAATCTTCAGCCTCGTACACGACTCCCATGCCGCCGCTCCCGAGCTGCGACTTGATGAGGTAGTGCTCGATGGTCTGGCCGATCATCCGAGGTCGTGAGGCATCCTATCCCAAAAAGGCGCGCCGCGGTGCGTAGGGGTCTGACCCCACCGCTCTTCACACGCCCTACGAGCGATTCTTCGCAACCGAGTCTGAGAAGATCGAAAAGTTCGCGGGCAAGCTGACGAAGATCGAGAGCGAGGCGCGCGTCATCAAGAAGGAAATCGAACAGGTAACGGGCGAGAAGTGACGTTACGAACGGCTGCGGCTCGTAATCGCCCGGAGTGTCGTTACTGAATGACGGGAGGCTCTTCGAGGACGGCCGCGCGGGCCTGCTCGCACGCCGTCAGCACTTCCTGGTAGAGCGCGTACTTCGTCGATCCATCCAGCGGTGCAGGTGCGCCGTTTACGATGATCTCCGCGACTTTCGTCGCAAAGTACGACGGGGGCGGCAGCGGTTCTTCCTGGCTCTTCAGCTGACGGAAGCCGGAAAGAAGCTCCTCCTCGAGCCGCTGACGAAGCGTGCCGTTGAGAATCTCGTCGGCGAGAGTGTCGTAATCGATCTCCACGGCGATGGGGAACGCAGGAAGATGGGGCAGGAATTTCGACGTAGCGGGAGATTCCGATCTCCCGCTCTCGTGAAGCTTCAATCCGCGCGTTTTGGGGAAACCGGCCCGGGCGCCAAAGGTCGCGAGTCTTTCACACCCTGGGAGCGGCGCATCGGAATGCGCCGCTACTTCGGCAACGCCTACGAACGACGAACGACACCCCCTGTTAGAATCGCGGCCATGAAAGCGAAACTGCGGTCGTATCCCCCGCTGTCTTCGTTCGCCACCACCGGTGGTTGAGCGTGCAAGCTGGGTCAGGATGACCTGAGAACAGTCCTATCGAAACTCCCCACGTTTGGTGGAGCGGATCTTCTGGTCGGTCATGCAACCAATGATGATGCGGCGGTTCTGAAGATCGATGGGACTCGTGCGCTCGTTCAGACCGTCGACTTTTTCACGCCGATCGTCGACGACCCGACGCTCTTCGGTGCCATCGCAGCTGCCAACTCAATCTCTGACGTCTATGCGATGGGCGCTACGCCGATTCTCGGCATCGCGATCGCCGCTTTTCCCACCGACAAGCTGCCGCTGCACGTTCTCGAGGAGATCCTGGCGGGCGGAGCAGCCAAGGCGGCGGAGGCCGGCTTCCCCGTTGCCGGCGGCCACACGATCATCGACGACGTTCCCAAATACGGTCTCGCCGTCACAGGGATCGTCGACATCGACCGCCTCGTGCGGAACTCGACGGCGAAAGAGGGCGACGCGCTTTACCTCTCCAAGCCGATCGGAAACGGGATTCTCGTCTCCGCCCATCGCGCCGCGACGACAAAAGGACGGCTGCGCCGCATGCTGGGATCCAAAGATGGTCCGGATCTCGCCGAGGCGATCCGGTGGATGACGACGCTCAATCGCGACGTCGCCCGCGCGATGGTCGAAGCCGGCGTGAACGCAGCCACGGACGTCACCGGCTACGGGCTTCTCGGACACCTCCTCGAAATGACGGGTTCTTCCGGTCTCGGCGCGCGTATCTCGATGTCGTCGGTTCCGCTCCTCGGGGGAGCCCGCGAATATCTCGAGGCGGGCGCCGTCCCGGCTGGCACTTTACGGAATCTTGCGGGCTTCGAGTCTCGGGTTCACTCCGAGGTGAGCCGGAACGATCTGACACTGCTGTGCGATGCGCAGACAAGTGGCGGGCTTCTCATGTCCGTCTCCGCCACGCAGGAACCGCGGTTGAAGAGCCTCCTCGATGAAAGCGGCCTGTTCTATGCAAAGATCGGTTCGATGAGCGGCAGTGGTGAGCCCGTTGAGATCCTGCCGTAATCGGAACGAGACTTTCAAGGAGCAATGAGATGGCAGACGATGACGAAGTTCGATCGGAAGACGTGCAGACTGTCGAAGGTCCGAACAGCACTTGGGTAGAAATCGCCACCGCTACGACGGAAGAAGAGGCGAATCTGTTGCAGGGCTTTCTCGTGGCCGAAGGGATTCCGTGTCAGCTCGAATCGCTCCGGGTCGACATGGCGCCGGTGAACTTTGGCAAGCTGGGCGAGATCCGCGTTTACGTTCCCGCTGAGCAGGAAGATGCGGCACAACGCCTTCTGAGTGAGCGCGAAGTCGAGTATCAGGACCATCAGACGGACGAAGCCATCCTGACCGATGAAGGTCCAGCGAACATCGACGAGATGTCGCAGACGATTCCTGAAAAGAAAGAGTAACTCCGATGGACGAGCCGCGCGAGCTTCCCGAGTCTGAACCGGAAGTGGAGCAGGTCCAGCAGATGCCTCGCTGGATCGGCCTGCTCATAGGAGTCGTGCTCGTGAGTCTCGCGGCGCTTGCCGCATACACCGGCCTCCGATACCGGTCACCCGCGGCGGAACGATCGGCAGTGACGCGGCAGACCGGTAGTGGACCGCTTCAGGCTGGACCGCCCGGGGCACCTCAGGCGGGTGGTGCTCGAATGGGTGAAGCTGGTGAGCACGTTCCCGATGCCCAGCCCGCTGATCAGGGCAGACAACCTCGTGTGGAGATCACCGGCGGTCCCGGCGGAGTCGTATCCACCGTGAGATACATAGCAAGCCGCGGCGCTGCCTTTGTGGTGGAACCGGCCGACGCCTCGATCTACGTCAATGGCGAGCAGATCGGCCTTGCAAATCAGTTCAGCGGCCCCGATGAAGTCTACGAGTTTCCTGGCCCCGGCAAATACAGGGTCCGGATCTCCGCGCCCGGCCATCGGGATGAAACCGTGATTCTCACGGCCGACCCGCAATCGTTGACCGAAATCGCAACTGTCACGAGAAAAATGACCAGAACGAATGACCGATGACGAGTGACGAATGACGATGACACCTTCGCCCTACTCGTCACTCACGCATGATTGGCTGGGCGGGGGCCCCTATTCGTCTCTCGTAGTTCGTCATTCGTCACTACGCATGATGTTCCGTCTCGTGCGTCTTCTTCGACTCGGCGATGATCTTCTCCTGAAGATTTCTCGGCACTTCCTCGTAGTGGGAGTATTCCATGTGGAACGATCCGCGTCCCTGAGTGATGGAGCGGAGAGTCGAGCCGTAGGTGAGCATCTCGGACATCGGAACTCTCGCCTTGATCACCTGCGAGTCACCTTCCGTATCGATGCCGTCCATTCTTCCGCGGCGTGAGGTGAGGTCGCCCATCAGATCTCCGATGTAGTCCGAAGGCGCGAAGACCTCGACGTGCATGACGGGCTCGAGGATCGTCGGCCGTCCGCTCGCCATTCCCTCGCGGAAAGCGAGGCTTCCCGCGATCTTGAACGCGAGCTCCGACGAGTCGACGGCATGGAACTGTCCGTCGAGAAGACGGACACGAAAGTCGACCACGGGAAAGCCTGCGAGGAAGCCGTGCATCCTCGCTTCCTGAATCCCCTTCTCGACCGCCGGGATGAACTGACGAGGAATCGATCCGCCGAAAATCTCGTCGACGAACTCGAAGTCGGCTCCCCGCTCGAGCGGTTCCATCTTGATCTTGCAGTCGGCGAACTGGCCATGACCGCCCGACTGTTTCTTGTGGCGCCCGTGCGCATCTGCCGCGCGGGTGATCGTTTCGCGATAGGGAACCTTCGGTGGATGAAGGATGACGTCCACGCCGTATTTCTTTCTCAGCTTCCCGATGATCACTTCGACGTGGAGCTGTCCCTGCCCGGAGATAAGCATCTCCTTGGTCTGTTCGTCTCTTCCGAACTTGATCGTCGGATCTTCTTCCATGATCCGCGCGAGAGCCGTGGAGATCTTGTCTTCGTCACCCTTCGCCTTCGGTTCGATCGCGAACGAGATGGCCGCTTCGGGATGCTCGATGTGCTGGATGACGACGGGATGGTCTTTCTGCGAGAGGGTGTCGCCCGTGTGAGAGTCCTTCAGCTTGGCGACAGCGCCGATGTCTCCTGCCTGGAGCTCAGAGACTGCCGTCTGCTGTTTTCCCTGGAGCACCTGGAGCTTTCCGACGCGCTCATCGTGTTCCCTCGCGGAGTTCCAGTAGCTCGTGTCGGACTTGAGTGTGCCTGAAAAGACGCGGAACAGAGACACGCGGCCTGAAAATGGATCGGAGATGGTCTTGAAGATGAGCGCCGTCGAGAAGGCTTCCGGACGGCGGTCGACGGTCGTCTCTTCGCCGGCCGGCGTTCGCCCTGCGAGCGTAGGTTGCGCGACTGCGGAAGGAAGCAGATCCACCATGACGTCGAGCAACGCATGTCCCGCGATGTTGTGGGAGGACGAGGTGAAGAGAAGGGGATAGATCTCGCGCGACAGGATCTCCCGCCTCAGCCCGTCGATCATCTCCTCCTGCGTCAGCCCGCCCTGTTCGAAAAAGTGCTCCATCAGGGTGTCGTCGCCTTCGGCGATTTTCTCGATCAGCTGTTCACGCCATTCGTCTGCAGTCTGCTTCTGATCGTCCGGAATCTCTCCCACGGTGTAGTTGCCCGAACCATCGCTCTCGTACCTCCAGGCCTTCATCGAAATCAGATCGATCACGCCGCTGAAGTTCTTTTCCTCTCCGATGGGGACCTGGATGGGTACGACGTTTTTTCCGAATCTGCCCTGAAGCGATTCGAGGACGCGGTTGGCCGAAGCCCGCTCGCGATCCATCTTGTTCGCGATGACGATCCGGGGAAGCTCGAACTCGTCCGCGAACTTCCAGACCTTTTCTGTCGTGACCTCCACGCCGGTCACTCCACTGACCACGACGGCGGCCGAATCGGCCACGCGCATGGAACCCTTGGCCTCCATCAGGAAGATGCCGAATCCCGGGGTGTCGATCAGGTTGATTTTTGTGTTCTTCCACTCGGCGAACGCGACGGCCGCGGAAATGGAATGCTTTCGTTCGATCTCGTCGGAATCAAAGTCGGTTACAGTCGTTCCATCGTCTACACTGCCAAGTCTGGTGACGGCACCGCAGTTGAACAACAGCTGAGAAACGAGCGTCGTCTTCCCTGTGTCATTGTGACCGACCACGGCGACGTTTCTGATATCAGCTCCCGAGTAGACCTTCATGCCGGAACCCCCTTAGAACACTTCGAAGAGTGAGAAGGCAGATCATAATTTAAAATGCGATTCGGGTCACAGGGTGCGATTCGGGATCTTTGCAGAGACACCTTCCACAGTTGACAGTAGAAAATCCGTTGGATGACGGATAATGCTGGTAAGAATTCGGAGGAAACGCTGAAGTGTTGAAGATGGGCCGCTACGAGGTCGTTCGAGAGCTCGGTAAGGGGGCGATGGGGATCGTCTATCTTGCCAAAGACCCCCTGATCGGCAGACTCGTCGCCCTCAAGACCATCCGGCTGGCAGATACCGCCGACGATGAAGAAGCGAAGGAGTTCCAGGAGAGGTTTCTTCGCGAGGCCCAGGCTGCAGGCAGTCTCAGCCATCCGTCGATCGTGACGGTCCACGACATCGGCCAGGACCCGGAGAGCAACTACTCCTACATTGCGATGGAGTATGTCGAGGGCCGGAACCTCAAGGAGGTTCTCTCTTCCGCCGAGTCCCTTGCCTTTGACGAGGCAGCCGAGATTGTGGCTCAGGTGGCTGAAGCGCTCGACTACGCCCATTCGCGGGGAATCGTTCATCGCGACGTCAAGCCTGCCAACATCATCCTGTGCGATTCGCGGGCGAAGATCACGGATTTCGGGATCGCGAAGATTGCTTCGGCCGTTTCGAATCTGACCTCGACCGGACAGTTTCTGGGAACACCGAATTACATGGCGCCCGAGCAGGTCAAGGGAACCCGCGTCGATGGCCGGACCGATATCTTCTCCCTCGGCATTGTGCTTTACGAAGCGCTCTCCCGGAAAAAGCCGTTCGGGGGCGATTCCCTCACGACCATTTCCTATCGGATCGTGCACGAGCCCTTCCAGCGACTGACTGAGGTCGATCCGAAAATACCGGACGGTTTCGAGGCCATCGTTGCGAAATGTCTCAGTAAGGATCCGGCGGTTCGCTACCAGCGCGGGCGGGAGCTCGCGGAGGATCTTCGCCGTGTGCAGCGAGGAGTCGTGCCTGCCGCTCGACTGGATGCCGACTCCACAGCGGTCTTCGGAGTGGCGGACCGCGATTCGACGATCGTCGGTGGCCTCGGCGAAGGAACGGGCGGTGCCGGCACCGCGACGGGGACATCCGTCGCAGAGATGTCGACCGCGTCGAAGCCACGGCGTGCCGGCTGGGCGAAGCGCCGCATCAGTGCGCTGGTCTTCTTCGGGGTCATCGCAGCTCTTCTGATCCCGCTCAGTGCCATTGCATTCTCGATGTGGCAGGGAAAGGTCGACGTCCCTCCGATCGATGTGAAACGGGAAAAGGAAGTTCAGAACAAGAAGAGGCTCCGGCAGGAGGCCGAGGCGCTCATCGCCCGTCGCAACGTCGAAGGGGCCTACGAGAAATATCGCGAACTGCTCGCCGTGGCACCCAACTCGAGATGGGCCCGGGAACGACTGACCAGACTCGAAGAGATCAAGCTCCAGCAGATGTCGCAACGGGAGAAGCAGGATCAGGCGCAGGTGCGGCTTCAGGAAGGAAAGGACCTCTTCGAAAAGAAAGAATATGAGGAAGCGGTTCCTGCATTCGAGGAAGCCTTTCTCCTCGATCCCAACCTCACCGAAGCGCAGACCTACCTCGGGTTCATCAAGACGGCGCTCGATCTTCGCCGGCTGGGGCGTCAGCCTGCCTCACCCCAGAGAGTCGAGAGTGCTCAGCCGGCTGCCCAGCCCGGCGCTCAGCCGGTCGCCGGAAACGCCACCCTTCGAATCATCTTCAACGGAGCTACGAGCGATGTCGGGTACGTTCTGGTGAAGGTGAATGGCGAAACGGTTCTTCACGAAAACCTGTATACGGGCGGAACCGGACGTTTCAACCGGAGAAATCCCCGTCCGCTCAACGTCACGCGCGAGATTCCGTCAGGCCAGGTCAATGTGGAGACGGCCGTTGTCATCCAGCGGCTCGGGTTCACGAATGAAACGCGGAGTCTGCCCGCCACCGTGAGTCCGGGTTCCGAGGCGACGCTGACCTTGACGCTCAACTCGGAGACGCGTCGTATCAGCTATCAGCTCACGCCCTGAATCTCCACGCCCTCGAGCATCAGCCGCCGCCCGTAACTCCCGGCGTCGACTGGAAACCAGAACGAGTCCTCACCGGCCGCGCGCAGTCGTTCTGCCCACTCCGCCGGAGTCATCGAGACGACGCCGCGAAACGTTCCCGAAGGATTGCTGCACAGCAGCGTGACACTCAACCTTCTACCGTCATTCGCGAAGGGAAACAGAGTCGCCACTGCTGAGCATTCTGAAGGGGCCGAGGCCGTGGGAATCCCGACGGCATCGAGGTGAAACGCTGCCCGCATGGGTGGCACTCGATAGCTGGGCCTGAAGAAATTGGGGATGCCCAGCGGACCGTTCGCGTTGGTGAGCGGAACGCAGCGAATCTCTTCGCCCCTGCCGTCGCGTGTTGACTGGGGACACAGCTGTTGTCGCATCTCCAGAGTTGCATACTTCGAATCCGGTTGCCGAAGAATTGCTTCGAGCAGTGCGGCCCACAACTCCGCGGTCACGGCATTCTCGAGCGTGAGATTCATCGGCGACGCCGGGATGGACGCGCTTCGCATGTCGGCGAGCGCTGCAATTGCGGGCGTCAGAAGCGTAAGGTCGATCTGGTTGAGATGTGCTGCTCCGAGGTTCGTCGAGATCCGAGTTTTTCGGTCTGCGTTGAGCAGAGTCGCGTGCAGTCGTGCATTGTTCTCGCGCCATGACCGCTCGGTGTCGCCTTCAGTCCACCAGTGATCCGCAGAGCCTTCGAGAATCGTCGCTCTTTCGAGACTGACAGTTGCGGGGATCATCTCTTCGAGCGAAAGGCCCATCGACTCGACGGCGTTGCTGTCCCCGGCTCCTTCCCCGACCGAGGGTGACGAAAGGGTTCGCGCCCGAAAAACTCCGTCGGCAATCGTCGATTCGCCATGTTCTGACGTCTGCACGATCACCGCACCGCCGGCCCGGATTTCCAGCCGCGTCGTGACGCCCCGCTTGCGATACGTTTCGTTCATGAGACCCGCCACGACTGCGACAGAAGCAGAGGCGCTGCGGAGCCGACCGGCACACGCTGCCCGTCCTCGCCGCACATCACGCCGGGATAAGTGATCGGCGGTCCTTCGCCTGCAATGATCGATCGGAGAATTCGCTCACGGGGGTATTCGAGCTCGAACGGCGCCATGTGCCGGCTCGTCTCGCCTTCGTTGAGCTCTGCGTGTGTGACGGTCAGTCGGATCCGGTCGGTGAGCGGGTCGAAGCCGCCAGCGCCCAGGAACCGAACTGTCATAAAACGCTCCGGCAGCTCGATCGATGGTGCGTTGGGAGTCACCTCGACATGGAGGTTTGACATCCGACGGATCGGATCCGAGCGGAACGACTCCCGTCTCAGGCAGCCCGGAGATTCCCCTCCGCTCAGAAGCCGTTCTTCGGTGGCGACCGCGCAGTCGTCGAACGCCATTGATCCAAGTGAAGCTCCCGACGGGCGGTCCAGTACTGAGAGCCACGCAGGATGTGCGTCTGGGGACATGCCGCGTTCCGCCGGGTGTCCCAGTGCCTCGTGAAGCAGAACGCTCGCAGACCCGCCGGCCCAGAGAATGGGAAGATCCCGCTGCTCCAGCGTTGTCGGATGCGTACTGTGGCCGCCATTCATGAACAGGGGAAGATGGGACTCGAGCTCGTCCTCTGTGCAGATGACCGAGCGTCGGAGACCTGGCGCGGATGCGGTGACGACGAGGAACGTCGTCGATTGAGCGTCGTGGACGCTGCCGTTCGAGACATAGCGCGCACGCCTCGTTACACGCACACGTAGCGGTGTGGCGATGGCGAACCTGCTGACGGCCGCGATGAGAGGAGTCTGATCCAGCTCGAGAGAGCCTTCGAGCATCTGCTCCAGTCCCTCGGGATCGACACCGATCAGCCGGTGAGAATCAGCGTCGAGAATCGAGAGGTGGTCCCCCGCTGTGATCCGCGGATACCCGGCGACGTTGCGGCAGATTGCGAATCCTGTCTCCCGCCGCTCTTCGAGCAGCCGGCGATTCTCGGTATCGACCGACCAGAGCTCCTCGCGCACGACGCTGGCGTAGAAGTGTTCGGGGATTTCGTTCATGGGAGGTCTGAGACAGTAGACAGTACACAGTAGACAGAAGACAGTAGCCCCCCACCCCTCGTAACTCCTGACTACTGTACCTGAGAGTTAGACGACATGAGGGAGTAGGCAGTACACAGTAGACAGTAAACAGTAGCCCCCCGACCCCTCGTGACCCCTGACGCCTGACTGCTGACTGCTGTACATGAGGGAGTAGACAGTACACAGAAGGGGTTGGGCGGGCTCCTGTCTACTGTCTACTGTGTACTGTCTACTTAATCCCACGGTATCCTTCCCCCTATGTCACGTGAACAAGAGCTGGAACGTCGGAAGCGAGAGAGTGAGCAGGGCGGGGGAGAGGCGCGGATCGAGCGCCAGCATAATGAAGGGAAGTTGACAGCCCGGGAGCGCATCGCGCTGCTCTTCGATGCCGGTTCGTTCCAGGAGCTGGATCAACTCGTGGTGCATCGCTCGAGCGACTTCGGCATGGAAGACCAGCGAATCGCTGGCGACGGCGTGGTTACCGGCTACGGGACAGTCTCGGGGCGTCTGGTGTATGCGTTCGCGCAGGACTTCACGGTGTTCGGCGGTTCTCTCAGTGAGACGCATGCGGCGAAGATTGTGAAGATCATCGATCTCGCGCTGGAGAACGGCGCGCCGATCATCGGGCTCAACGACTCAGGAGGCGCCCGAATCCAGGAAGGGGTCGTCTCGCTTGGCGGCTACGCGGACATCTTTCTTCGCAACACACTCGCGTCGGGAGTCGTCCCGCAGATCTCCGCGATCATGGGACCGTGCGCCGGCGGCGCCGTCTATTCTCCCGCGATCACCGACTTCATCCTGATGGTGAAGAAGACGAGCTACATGTTCGTCACAGGTCCCGACGTGATCCGAACAGTGACGCATGAAGAGGTCACCAAGGAAAAGCTTGGTGGCGCCGACACGCACAACCAGGTCAGCGGCGTCGCTCACTTTGCAGCGGAGTCAGACGAGGATTGCATTGCGACCATCCGCGAGCTGCTTTCGTTTCTTCCCTCGAACAACCTCGATTCACCTCCGGAACAGACCACCTCGGACGACATCAACCGCGTCGATGCGGAGATGGACGGTATCGTGCCGGAAAACTCGAATCAGCCATACGAGATTCGGGACGTCATCAAGCTCCTCGCTGACGACGGACACTTCCTGGAGATTCATCAGCACTTCGCGCGGAACATCGTCGTCGGATTCATCAGGCTGAACGGACAGTCGATCGGAGTCGTCGCGAACCAGCCGGCGTATCTTGCAGGCGTCCTCGACATCGACGCTTCGCGCAAAGGCGCGCGCTTCGTCCGCTTTTGTGATGCGTTCAACATCCCCCTGCTTGTGCTCGAGGATGTTCCCGGATTCCTCCCGGGCACGGCTCAGGAGTACGGCGGCATCATCATTCATGGAGCGAAACTTCTCTACGCTCTGGCGGAGGCGACGGTACCGAAGATCACCGTCATCACCCGAAAAGCGTATGGAGGCGCCTATTGCGTGATGAACTCGAAGCACATCCGGGCGGACATGAACTACGCATGGCCGACTGCCGAGATCGCCGTGATGGGAGCAGAGGGCGCGGTGAACATCCTTTACCGGCGCGAAGTCGAAGCGGCCGAGGATCCTGCAGCCGTGCGGGAGCAGAAGATTGCCGAGTACCGCGAGAAGTTCGCGAATCCCTACATTGCCGCCGAGCGGGGCTATGTCGACGAGATCATCGAGCCCAGATTCACGCGCCGGAAACTGATCACCGCCTACGCCATGCTGCGGAACAAGAGATCGCGGAACCCGGCGAAGAAGCATGGGAACATACCGTTGTGAGTAGACAGTAGACAGTAGACAGTAGACAGTAGCCCTCCCTACCTGTCGAAGCTCTACTGTCGTTCTACCGACTACTGTCTACTCCCCCAGCGTCCTACTGTCCCTTTTCTTTCGTACACTGGCAGTCCGTGGGTAGCCGCCGCCCGGGAGGCGGGCTACTGTCTACTGTCTCCTGTGTACTGTCTACTCTCCCCACACAGGAATACCGATCCATCCTCACGGGTTCTCCCCCCTGCCTTGCCCCTAACTCTTTGACTCGTCAGGATTGGTGTGCTAAAAGGCGGGGTTCGTTTTTTCTGGAGGTTTTTATCGTGTTTGCAATCATCAAGACCGGCGGAAAGCAGTATCGGGTGGCTGAAGGCGATACGCTCTTCGTCGAGCGCGACGTACTCGCGGGCGCCGAAGGCGAAAGCGTGAAGTTCGGTGACGTGCTCATGGTGGGTGGTGACAAGCCGCAGGTTGGCGCGCCATTCGTTTCGGGTGCGGCCGTGACTGCTACGATTCTCGGCGAATCGCGCGGCGACAAGATCATCGTCTTCCGCAAGAAGCGCCGCCAGCACCACATCAAACGGAAGCAGGGGCACCGCCAGGATCTGGTTCAGCTCCGCATCGACAGCATCAAGCTGTAGGGGGTCTCAAATGGCACATAAAAAAGGACAGGGATCGTCCCGGAACGGCCGCGACTCGCAGCCGAAAATGCTCGGAGTCAAGCGCTTCGCAGGACAGTTCGTTTCTGGCGGATCGATCCTCGTGCGCCAGCGCGGCACGAAGTTCTACCCCGGCGAGAACGTCGGGATGGGTCGGGATCACACGCTGTTTGCGAAGATCGCAGGCACGGTTCAGTTCCACGATCGCGGCCAGAAGGGCCGATTCATCAGCGTCACGGCTGAGCAGCCTTCAAGCGAATAGCGGCAATCCTTTCGATTTTTTTCAGGGGCCCCGCGCAGCGGGGTCTTTTTCGTTTGAGGGCCGGATACCCAGCGGCTGAGCCAACGGGTGTCAGGCCTGAAGTGTCATCCTGAGCGCAGCGAAGGATCCCCTCAGGACGGGCTCTTCCGCATGCAATAAGGGGATCCTTCGCTGCGCTCAGGATGACACTTGCCTGCGCAGCCCCTTGGCTGACAAAAATCCCACTCGGCGCAATACTTGATAGAGTCCAGACATGTTCATAGACCACTCGAATATCCGGGTCAAAGCCGGCGATGGCGGGAACGGCTGCGTTGCGTTCCGGCGTGAGAAGTTCGTCCCGAAAGGCGGACCCTCCGGCGGCGACGGCGGAGCGGGCGGTTCCATCTATGTCGTTGCGAGCAATCGTCTCAACACCCTCTATCACCTCCAGTTCCGACGTGAATGGAAGGCTGGCCGCGGCCAGCACGGGATGGGATCGAACTGCTCTGGACATGCTGGTGAGGATGTGGTCATCGAGCTTCCCGTCGGGACCGTCGTGCGCGACTCGGATACTGAAGAGCTTCTCGCCGACCTGACGGAAGACGGCATGCGTATTCTCATCGCGAAGGGCGGACGCGGCGGGCAGGGCAATCAGCACTTTGCCACGGCAACCCGGCAGGCGCCTCGTTTCGCACAGCCGGGCGAAGAAGGTGAGGAACGGGCGCTCTCGATCGAGCTGAAGCTGATCGCCGACGTCGGTCTGGTCGGGCTCCCGAACGCAGGCAAGTCGACGCTCATCTCCGTCATCAGCGCCGCGCGTCCTAAGATCGCCGACTATCCCTTCACGACCCTCGTGCCGAACCTCGGAGTCGTCTCCATCGATGACGACACGCTTGTTGTCGCCGATATCCCCGGACTGATCGAAGGCGCCCACGAAGGGCACGGCCTGGGAGATCGCTTCCTCAGGCACGTCGAACGATGCTCGGTCCTGGTTCACCTCGTCGATCTTTCGCTTGGTGAGGATGCCGCGGCGGATGCCGAAGTGATCGAGCGCGAGCTGGCTCTCTACTCGGTGACCCTCGCCTCCAAGCCGCGAATCATCTGCGGATCGAAGGTCGACTCCGCATTCGAGGGGGCGTCCGAGAGTCTGAGGGGCTATGCAGATCGGCGTGGCTTCGAGTATGTCGAGATCTCAGCCGTTGTCGGCACAGGCGTGGACACGCTGCTCCGTAGACTGGTTCCGATCGTAAGAGAGCGGAGACCGGAGCGCACTCCCGAGGACGCTGTCATCTATGACTGAGGCAGCACTCGGGGTTCGAATCGGCCTCTGCGGCGGTACGTTCGATCCGTTTCATCGCGGACATGTCGAACCGGTGCGCACAGTCTTCGACCAGCTGGAGTGGACGACCGTCATCTACATACCGGCAGCCGTCCAGCCCTTCAAGGCCGGGCTGCAAACGAGCTCTCCATTCCATAGACATGCGATGACCGTGCTCGGAACGATCGAGGATCCGAGGCTCGAGGTCTCGCTCGTCGAGCTCGAGCGTGGTTCAGTTTCCTACACGGTGGATACCGTGCGGTATTTCAGGAATCTCTATCCTGAGAGCACCCTCGACTGGATCATCGGTGACGACAACGTGGACAGACTCACCGAGTGGAAGGCTCTCGATGAGATTCTCGAGCTGGCGAATTTCGTCGTCCTTTCGAGGCTTGGTCCTCCCGCACGGGTCGCTCCCGAGCTGCGGGGAAGAGTCTGTGCCGTGCACGAGAGGGCAAGGGCGGGATCGATCGTCTTTGCCGAGAACGAAGCGTTGGCAGTATCTTCTACGCGTATTCGGGAGCTGCTGAGAACGACCGGGTCCGCCGGCGACCTTCTTCAACCGGTTGTGGCGGAGTACGTAAATCGAAGCAGGTTGTACACAATGACGGAAGACGAGTGAACTGAATGACCAGAGACAAGAAGACCAGCAGCGCCCAGGTGGCTCCCGGCAATGACATGAAGGATGTGGTGCGGGAGCGTGTGCGGCTCGCAGTCGAGGCAGCACTCGACAAGAAGGCGCTCGATCTCGATGTTCTTCATGTCGAGAAGCTCACGTCCATCGCCGACTACTTCATCATCTGTTCGGCGTCGAGTGAGCGTCAGACGCAGGCAATCGCCGACAGCATCGAGTCGCGGCTGCGGGAAGAAAAGGTCAAGCCTTCACTCGTCGAAGGGACCAATCCCGGGCGCTGGATCCTGGTGGATTACGGCGATTTCATCTGTCACATCTTCACCGAGGAATGCAGGCGGTTTTACGGCCTGGAGCGACTCTGGGGAGATGCTCCGAACCTGGCGTCTGAATTCGCGCCCGAACAGGCACAGCGGAATGAACAGGCGCGTTAGGAATGCCTGCTGAAGGAGCGAACCACCCCAGGCTCCGGAAGCTCCTTCCGACCCGGAACAAGGCGTTCCTGGAGTTGCTGGGAACCGTCGAGAAGGTCCTCGACCATGATGTCAATGTCCTGATTCTCGGAGAGCACGGTACCGGCAAGGACTACCTCGCCGAAGCGATCCACGCCGCGGGCCCGCGGGCCGCGGCTCCATTCATCAGCATCGACTGCTCGAGTCTGCCACCGGAGATCTTCGAGAGCGAGCTTTTCGGTCACGAGCGGGGAGCGTTCACCGATGCTCAGGCTCAGAAGATCGGGCGAATCGAGATGGCGAAGGGAGGGACGATCTATTTCGATCGTGTCGCGTCACTTCCTTCCGCCCTCCAGGCGAAACTCCTCCGGCTGATTCAGGACCGGAAGTTCTCGAGGCTGGGAAGCAACCGGATCCTGGACCTCGACGCGCGCGTGATCTCCTCCGCGGGTGGTACGAAGGAGGACATGCTCGTCGAATCCGGCTTCCGGAAGGACCTCTATTACCGTCTCAACGTCGTATCGATCGAAGTTCCACCGCTCCGGAAGCGTCGGGAGGACATACCGCTGCTCGCTGGACAGTTTCTTCGCAATGCGATTCGGACATCCGGACGGGGGAGAAAGACGATCGGCGACGCGGCAATGTCGATGCTGAAAGATCACTCGTGGCCGGGCAACGTCAGGGAACTGCGGAACGTCATCGAGCGCGCGGTGCTCGTCGAGGAGAGCTCGGTCATCACCCCGGAATCGCTGCCGGTGGAGCGCTTTGTGACGGGGAGCGATCTGGTGGAGGCAGCGTCGGATGGTTCATGGCCACTCGAAGAGCTCGAGAAGAGATACATCCGGGAAGTTCTCAGGAAGACGGGACAGAACTACTCGAGGACTGCCGAGATCCTCGGGATCAATCGAAAGACGCTTCTCGAGAAACGGAAGCGTTATGGCCTTTGAACCCGTGGCCGGGCCCCAACGGCGTCAACCTGAGGCGAGCGCAGGACCAAGTGTCATCCTGAGCTGCCCGAGATTGTGTCAAAAGTCCGGAAGTGTCATCCCGAGCGTCGAGCGAGGGATCTGGGTGGTGGTCTATCGATTGAGAAATGCACGTAGCTCGATGATTCTTGAGCAAGAGGCCCCCGCCCAGATCCCTCGCTCGACGCTCGGGATGACACAATCCCGCGTTTTGACAAAGGCTCGCGCTCAGGATGACACCTGGTTTCCGTCGACGCCAGCGCCCGGGCCCGGTATTCGCGACTCTCAATACTCGTCTTCGAAATCGGTCCAGTCATGAAATTTAGAATCCTGTGGATCGGTTCCAATGCTGACACCGAATTCCGGGACGCAATCGAGAGATATCGAGATCGAGTTCGACACTTCTTTCCGATTGAAATCACAGAGGTTGCGCCCGAAAGAGGTCGACAGAAAAAGAGTGATGCCGAGATCAGGCAGGCCGAGTCGGCAAGGCTGATCGAAGCGCTTCCTTCGCAAGGCACCGTCGTGGTGCTCGATGAGCGAGGCAAGCAAATGGATTCTTTGAAATTTGCCCAATGGCTCGAGGCTTCCACGATCCACAACCCGCACGGTGTCACGTTCGTTCTGGGTGGCGACCTCGGGTTGAATGATCAGGTTCGCAGCCGCGCGGCAGTGACGTTGTCGCTCTCGGCGATGACCCTGCCGCACCAGGTAGCCCGGCTGGTATTGCTCGAACAGATTTACCGGGCGTGCACGTTGATTCGGAACATCCGTTATCACAAGTAAGGAGACGCGGATCGAAAATGGCCAAGACCAAACTGAAACCCAACCAGTTCGAAGAATTTCGTGAGGCGCTGGTCGTCAAGCAGCGGGAGCTCGTGGCCTCTTACCGGCGCGATGTGGCTGCCGGAAACGAACAGCCTAGTGACGGGATCCAGGACCTCGCGGACAAGGCGGCAAGCGCCTACTCGAAGGAACTGAATTTCTCGCTCTCCGACGCCGAGCGAGAGACCCTCGTTCTCGTCGAGGAAGCACTCGGACGTATCGAAGACGGCACCTACGCCCAGTGCGCGAACTGCGGCGCCACCATCGGCGACAAGCGTCTCAAGGCTGTTCCCTGGACCAGGCACTGCATCGACTGCCAGGAGCTTCAGGAGCAGGGCCTTCTTTGAGGGACTTTCAGTGCAACCAATTTTAGGCGGCCTTTCGGGGCCGCCTTTTTTTGAATTGAGAATTGAGAATTGAGAATTCAGAAAAGAGGACCCGCAGTTTCTGAATTCTTAATTCTCAATTCTCAATTCTTCAGTTCTACAATCCTCCGATGCTCACTCTTCCTCAGCTCGTCCAGCGAATCGACTCCGGTGACGTGCCTCCGGTCATTCTTGTTGGAGGCAATAACGAGTATCTCGTCGAGGAAGCGTTCACGGCGATTCGTGATCGGATGATCGCGTCGGGGGGCTTCCAGCTCGAGCCGTACAACGAGACCGCAGATCTTGGTGCCATCCTCGATTCCTTCCGGACGATGTCTCTCTTTGGAGGAAGGCGCCTGCTTGCGGTGCCTGAAGTCAACGCCTTCGTCACGAAGAAGGAAGTTTCGTCGTTATACGAAAAGGCAGCGTCCGACTGGACCTCTGCGAAGACGGACAAGAAACGATCTTCCTCGGTGGCAAAGCTGCTCCACATTCTCGGGCTTCTCGCTTTCGACCTCGCGGAGAGCGATCAGCAGATCGCTGAAGCGCTTGGAGAGAAGAAGCCGGGTCGCGCGCTCTCCGCGATGCTCGACTTTGCGCGCACGTCGGGAAAGAAGGTGACGAGGGGCGAAGCGGATGCGTCGCTGCTCGCGGAAGCAGTGAATCAGGGTGGAGCGCCGGGGTCTGTCCTGCTGCTCCGGTCCGGGGATCTTCCGCGCGATTCTGCAACAGTCCGGTTGATCGACGCGAAGGGCGCAGTCGTCATCTGCGATCTGACGCGCGAGCAGGTTCCTGCGGCGATCGACGAAGCAATCCGCGGTGTCGCGCGCGACTTCGAAGTGACGTTCCAGCCTGCAGCGGTCGCAACTCTGAAGAGGCTGCTCGGAATCGAACGAATGCTCGCCGACAAGTACGAAAAGGATATTCCGGAGATTCGCGTCGTCATTTCAGAAGCGGAGCGCCTGGCGACGTTCGCCGGGGCACGGGGAACCGTGACTCCGCAGATGGTCGAGCAGCAGATCCAGAAGGTCGCCGGTGGAATCCGTTATGAGTTCGCGACGCTCTACTCGGAGAAGAAGCCGATCGAAGCGATCGCGAAGCTTCGCGATCTGATCGCGCAGGCCAGGCGCGAGGATCCGGCGATCCCTGTCGAGATGCAGTACGGGCGATTCATCTTTCCTCTCGCCGACGAAGTCCGTCAGCTCCTTGCGATTCGAGCCTTCGCGCGGATGCGCAAGATCAACCTGAACAGTCCCATGCAGTACAACATGTTCAGGGATCTGATCGCTGACCCGCTGGGCGACTACATGAAGATGAACGCTCTGGTCCGGCAGAAGCCGCACCCGTTTCCCCTTCACAAGAAGTTCCAGATCGCGCGGCACCATTCAGAAGAGTCGCTCATGCGCGCGCTCAGCGAACTGGCGGAGCTCGATTTCAACAGAAAGTGCGGCGGCGTTCCAACCGAGGTGAGTCTCGAAGCGCTGGTGCTGGCAGGTAAGTAGGGGAGCGGCGATCTTCAGGGCTTGTCATCCCGAGCTTGGTCGTGTGGGTGGGAGGGGCGAGGGAACTCCGGCGATAGTACATAGACAGTCCGTCACGGGAAGGGTCGAAGTGCGGAGCTTCCTCGAGGCCACTATGAACCATCGCGTGAGGTCCCTCGCCCCTCCCACACACCCACGCTTGCTCGGGATGACATTTGGTTCATCCCTCGTGAACAATGAGCTGGTGTGTCACTTTG
>JBGSYJ010000134.1:0-7858 GCA_041750915.1 Thermoanaerobaculia bacterium
TCCGCGGCAGTGACGGGAAGTGTGAAGGTAGCTGTCAGCAACAGGACACTAGCGAGTGCAAATCCGAATCGTTGTTTCATTTCTGGCTCCATTCTTCGAGTCCGGGATATCCGGACGGTTTTGAAGAGTGAGTGCCAGAAGACGTGAAACTCTTACACCCTGGACTGAATCGCGTCAGGAGGCCCGCGAACCGTTATCATGTGCGCCTCATGAACTGGCTGAACTCTCCCGTACAACAGCATCTCGTCAAACGCAGCGATCGCGGCGTCATTCGTCACGTCGGCACGAGCTATGGAGCGTCAATCGACGGGAGCTCGCTTGATGTTTACCTGCCCGGCGACGGAAGCGAGGAGCTTCTCATCCTCGCTTCGATCCATGGCGACGAATCGGAAACGACGGTCATCGTCTCCGAGGCACTGCGATGCATCCCTGAGGGTGAGCTGAAAGCCGCGGTGATCCTCTGCGCGAATCCGGATGGGATCGTGCGCGGAACGCGCTGCAATGCCCGAGGCGTCGACCTGAATCGGAACTTCCCGACCTCGAACTGGAGCGCGGATCCGGTCTGCTACAAGAGCCGCGAGAGCGACGCGCGCGACATCGCATTGAGTCCCGGATCCAGTGGCGCATCGGAACCGGAGACGATTGCGCTCATTCAACTGATCGATGAAATCAGCCCTCGGGCGATCGTCAGTCTGCATTCCGCGCTCGCATGTATCGATGATGCCGGAAGCTCGCATCTGGGAAGGCAGCTCGCCGAGCGCAGCGGTCTTCCGATGCTGCTGGAGATCGGCTACCCGACGCCAGGCTCGATGGGCACGTGGGCCGGCGAGCAGAACATTACGCTCGTCACGTACGAGGTCGAGCCGGCATCCCCGTACGACCTGAAAGATCGTCACGTGCCGATCATGATCGACCTGATGACAGGCAGGTTCGAGCTCGACTGACCATGCACATCCTCATCACAGATTCGGGAGTGGGCGGTCTTTCGGTATGCGCGCATGCAGAGCGGTTTGTCCGCGTTCATGGATTCAGCGATGCGGTCCGGCTGACGTTCGCGAACGCCGCTCCTGCGAACGATTACGGTTACAACTCGATGAAGACGACCGGGGAGAAGGTTGAGACGTTCGACCGTTTCCTGAAGGCCGTGAATGAACGCTTCACGCCGGATCTGATCTACGTCGCATGCAACACGCTTTCCGTGCTGCTGGGAGAGACACCCTTCTTCTCGAGCGGGCGGGTTGCGGTGAAAGGCATTGTTGAAACAGGCGTCGAGCTTCTCCTGCGCGAGCTCCGATCCGATCCGAAGAGTGTCGCGATGATCTTCGGGACGGAAACGACGATCGAGGCCGGCACCTATCCGCGGCTGCTCGAGGAGGGGGGAGTGGAGCCGTCGAGGATCGTCAGCCAGGAGTGTCCAGGGCTGGCGAGCACGATCTCCGGAGATCGCGCAGGATCACGGACCGCCGGCGAGATCCGTCGATGCGTGCGCGCGGCGATCGAGAAGATGGAAGACCGGAGCGCTCCGGCGCTCGCATATCTGGCATGCACGCATTACGGCTACCGGCGGGAGCTCTTCGCCTCCGCGCTCGCCGAGGAAGGGATCGAAGCGACTGTGCTCAATCCGAATGAGCTCGCCGTTGGTGATCTGTTTGGCACGATTCCCGGCAACCCACCGACCTCGGAGGCCGAGGTGCAGTTCTACACGCGCTACGCGATTCCGGACGAGACTATCGAGACGCTGACGTACTTCCTCGACGACATCTCGCCGCGAACCGTCGCCGCGATGCGGAACTTCGTGCGCGACCCCGAGCTGTTTTAGAGGCTGGAGGTGGGGCTAGGGCGCATATGCACTTACTTTGACAGTCGAACCGGGACAAGAGACCGAATGTTGAATGTTGAAATTGTGAATTGTGAATGAAGACCGGTGCCCCATTCAACATTCAGCATTCAGCATTCACAATTCGACATTCAACATTCGTCTTTCTAAGACACTACGATCTAAAGGTGATGCATATGAGGCCCGAGCGACCGGGTGAGGCCTCTGGTCCCCAGCCTCTGAGTTGCCGCGGACAGGAGTGCCTCATTTCGCCAGCAGCGGGTTGATCACACGCAGTTCGTCGAACCTTGCGAAATCTCTATCTGTCGTGAAGAGTGTTCCGCCATGCTCGATCGAGAGAGCAGCCAGATGCGCATCCATCACGAGATTGCCACGGACCTGGCTGTCGCGAAGTAATCTGCGGAAGATCGCCCAGTAGCGGCTGCCTTGTTCGAGCACGGCCACGGAAGGCTGCTCCAGCCAGGACTCGACGATCGCAGTTGCATCTGCAATCGTGTACGGTCTTTCGAACAGCGCACTCTGTGTGGTGATTCTAAGAAAAGCGTGAATCGTGCTCCATGGGATTCGGACAGGATCCTTGCCGGAGAATGCGGTCTCGACCCACCGGCGCGCTTTCACATGTTCGGGACTCGATGTGGTGTACGCGTAGATCAGCAGGTTCGCGTCGACGACGATCATTTGCGCCCTGGCCCTTCGACCTGGTCGAGAACGTCTTCAATGCTGTCGAACGAGATCCCGGCGCGGGCCTCGAGGAGCCGGCTGTCGGCGACTTTGAACGGCTTCGTTCCCGCCGGCCTGCGTGGAGGGTTGAGCCCGCGGCGGAGCATTCGATTCAGGGTTGTGCGAAAAGGCTCGCCGGTGCCGGCGGCTTCCTCCTGAAGCTTCTCCATGACGTCATCATCCAGTGTCACAGTCGTGCGTTTTGGCATGCATCATTATGTTATCACGAACTCATGGTGATGTCACAGAAGGCCTTGATGAGGGCTCGCTTCCGTCACCGAACGCGCTGCCGCTTCCCCATTCGGCCCAAACAGGAGAGAATCCACCCCGATGAAAACGATGATCGCAGTTCTGAGCACGGTGATGGAGAACCGGACCAGCCGTTCGAACCTGCGCAAGCTGGGAAACCTTCTCCTCGTGCTCGGGGCGCTCATCGTGCTCTTCAGCGTCCTCTTTCACGTTCTGATGGAGAGGGAAGGGCAGTCCCATTCATGGCTCACCGGGCTCTACTGGACGGTCACGGTGATGACGACCCTCGGGTTTGGGGACATCACATTCCACGGCGATGTGGGGAGGATCTTCTCCGTCGTCGTGCTCTTCACGGGCGTCACCTTCATGCTCGTCCTGCTCCCGTTCACGTTCATCGAGTTCTTCTATGCGCCCTGGATGCGCGCACAAAAGGAGGCGAAGGCCCCGCGCGAGCTGCCGGAGTCGACGCGCGATCATGTAATCCTGACCAGGTATGGACCGCTCGCCACGACTCTCATTCCGATGCTGGAAAAGTACGGCCACGAGTGTGTCGTCCTCTGCCCGACGCTCCAGGAGGCGCTCGAGCTCGATGAGCGCGGCGTGCGCGTGAGCGTTGGCGACCTCGACGATCCTGATACCTACCGGCGAATGCGGCTGGAACAGGCCGCGATGTTTGTGACCACGCGCACGGATGTGATCAACACGAACGCTGTCTTTACGGCGCGTGAGCTCTCCCCGAGCATGCCGATCGTCGCCACGGCGACCTCGGATGCCGCCCGCGATGTGCTGGAGCTGGCTGGCGCCACCATGGTGTTGCGTCAGGAGGAGATGATGGGCGCTGCCCTCGCGCGACGGGTCAGCATCCGCGATTCAGACGCACACGTGATCGGACAGGTCGGGGAGCTGCTCATCGCCGAGGCTTCGGCCTACGGTACGAGGCTCCCGGGACAGACCCTGGGGGAGAGCGGTCTGCGCGACCAGGCGGGAGTCGGCGTGATCGGAGTCTGGGATCATGGCAGCCTGGCCATTGTGGACCGTGACACCGTTATCACTCCGGAGACGGTCTTCGTCCTTGCGGGCACGCGCGAACAGCTCGACAGCTACAACGCCGCCTTCTCGAATCCCGATGCGCTGTCGCCGCGCGTACTTGTCATCGGAGGTGGGCGCGTCGGCCGTGCCGCAAGCGATGCGCTGAAAAACCTCGACATCAGGACCACGATCATCGAGAAGCTAGCCGAGCGAGTCGAAGGCTATCCCGAGGCCGTCATCGGCGATGCCACGCAGATGGATGTACTCAAGAAGGCGGGCGTTCGTGAGGCCACGACGGTCATCATCACGACCCACGAAGACGACACGAACGTCGCGCTCACCATCTTTTTCCGGAGGTTGCGTGAGAACTGGCAGATCCTCGCCCGCAGCAACTTCGACCGCAACGTCAAGACGCTCTCACGCGCGGGCGCGGACCTGGTTCTCTCCTACGCTTCGATGGGGACGAACGCCGTGTTCAACCTCATTCGAGGAGGCGAGTATGTGCTGCTGGCGGAGGGCCTGCGCGCGTTCGCGGTCGCGATACCTCCCGCAATCGGTGGGCGCAGTCTGGGCGAGTCGAAGATCCGGACGCGGACCGGTTGCACCGTCATTTCGGTCGAGGAGAATGGGACGAGGGAGTTGAATCCGGGGCTCGATTTCGTGATGCCGCGCGAGGGGCGCATGTTGCTCGTCGGAACCCTGGGGGCCGAGGACAGGTTCCTGGACGTCTTCCACTCGAAGAAGCGCGCTGCCGGAAGCCGCTGAACGACGTTGGTCCGCAGCATTTGGCCCTACGAAACCGATCGCTCGAATTCGAGAGGTTCATTAGCAGCATGTGTGGGAGATCCCATCGCCCCTCCCGCCCACCAGGAGCTTCTAATGAACCTGAACAATCGCGCGGCGATCTCCGGGGCCTTGTCATCCCGAGCATGCGTGGGTGTGAAGGGAGGGGCGAGGGATCTCCGGCGAGGGTACATAGTTGCCTATGGAACAGATTGCGTTTCACATTGCCGTTCAGAACTAAAAACGTACTACCGCCAAACATCCCTCGCCCCTCGCGCCCACCCGACCAAGCTCGGATGACATCTTGGTTCATTTCCAGCCACCTATGACCAGTCGAGTCATTCAGGAGTTCGGGATAACAAACGTTCATTTCTGCGGCAATGAGATGTCTCCCAGTTCTTGACTTCCTCCAACTTTAGACTTATTCTAAATCAGTGAATGTCGTAGCGATTCTCCGGGGAAAAGGGATTCAGCCTTCCGCCCAGAGGGTTGCGGTCGCGGATTACGTGCTCCTCACGGATGAGCACCCCTCGGCCGATACCGTCTGGAAGCGGGTCAGCGCCGGATTTCCTTTCATCTCACGGGCGACCGTCTACAACACGCTCCATCTCTTCGTCGAGAAGGGTCTCTTGCGCGAGCTTCACCTCGATCCTGAGCGGGTCGTTTTCGACTCGAAGCTTTCCACGCATCACCATTTCATCGACGAAGCGACCGGCGGCATCCACGACATTCCGTGGGACCAGGTGCAAGTTAGCAATCTCGAGAGCCTTCGCGGGTACGAGATACGCGACTACATGGTGGTCATGCGGGGTCGTAAGACGCCGGTGCAATAAGCCGCAGGAAGTTCTTCATCTCTCATTTTTCATTTTTCATCTTTCATTTTTCATCTTTCATCTTTTCAAGGAGGCATCACTTTCATGTTGTCCATTGGCGATAAGTTTCCCGAGTTCAAGCTTCAGGCGTGTGTGAGTATCGAGAGGGGCAAAGAGTTCTCCGAGATCTCGACCGACACGAATCAGGGCAAGTGGCTGATTTTCTACGCCTACCCGAAAGACTTCACGTTCATCTGCCCGACCGAGATCGTCCAGTTCGACAAGCATCGCGCTGATTTCGAAGATCGGGATGCGGTGGTTCTCGGAGGCAGCACCGACAACGAGTACTCACATCTGGCGTGGCGTAACAGTCATGACGATCTGCGGACGATCAACACGCCGCTGGTGTTCATCACTCCACAGTTCGCTCAGGAGCTCGGAATTCTGCATAAGGAAGCTGGCGCGGCGGTGCGTGTGACATTTATCGTTGATCCGCATAGCATCATTCGTGCGGTGACGGCGACCGACCTATCGGTGGGCCGCAATGTCGATGAGGTGATCCGGATGCTCGACGCGCTTCAGAGTGACGAGCTCTGTCCATGCAACTGGAAGCCGGGCCAGGAAACGCTCGGAGCGGCGTGACAATGAGCGCCATCGAGACTCTCAGGAGCCAGATACCCGACTCAGCACGCGACATCCGGCTCAACCTGCAGACGGTTCTGCAACCGGGCTCGCTCTCGGCGGCGCAGCGGTGGGGAGTGGCGATCGCTTCGGCGATCGCCGCTCGCAACTCTGAGCTGCGCGATGCCATCTGCGCCGACGCCCGCGCCGAAGTCGACGAAGCCCTCGTCGATGACGCCTGCGCTGCGGCGGCTCTCATGGCGATGAACAACGTCTACTATCGGTTTCGTCACATGAGCGGAAAGGCGATCTACTCGGAGCTTCCCGCGCGACTGCGCATGAACCGCATCGCCAGCCTCTGGGAAGCAAGGTCGACTTCGAACTTTTCTGTCTCGCCGTCAGTGCGATCAATGGTTGCGAGATGTGCATTCGTTCGCACGAAAAGATCGTTGTCGACGGCGGGATGACGGAAGAGCAGGTGCATGACGCCGTCCGTATCGCCGCCACCGTGAACGCGGCGGCTGTCTCGCTGGAGCTGCCCGTCATCGCTCCGGCGCTTGCGATCGGTTAATACGCGCTAAGAGATCTCGCGCGGCACGCGACCGAAGCGGGGGGCGAATGGGTTGTCAGTGAAGACGTCCTCGGATTCCTCGCTTCCGGTCGCGCGGGCCTGAAGAGTCCGAAGGCGCTTGAGACCTTCGAGCGCTTCCGCTGCGCTTCCCGGTGGATACGATGTGCGAAGTGGCTCCTGTGTGTTCGGAGGCCCGAGCTCCACGTGAACGTCCGCGTGGGACTCTTCCGGAACGGCGGCGGCCTGGGCGGGCTCCGCGGTCTGCGCGAGGGGTGCTTCCTCCCGGCTCGCGCGCTGTGCTTCCATCTCGTCCGCGATCCGCTCGAGAGCGTCGGCAATGCGCGCGGTCAGACGATAAAAGTCCTTCTCATTCGGCCAGGGTGCTTCAGGCCCTTTGCGCTGCGTCACGGAGCGTACTCCTCATGGGTTGTGGCTCACGGCGTGAAACCGAAGCCGGCCACTCCCGCCTCGCCCCCCGCCGTCACTAGTCTCACTTCAACCGGACCATCGTCGCCATGCGCCCGGGCCTGAACTTTGTGGATGTCCTGGAAGATGATATTGCTTCCCGGGCAAAAGGTAAAGAACGCTGTCGAGGCATGACTTCTCCGTCGCAACGCGGCCCCGGATATGCATCCTCGGAATCGCTGGCTCAAAATCAGAACTCAATTGATAGTGGAGATTGCATGATCACGATCTGGCCTGGTGCGCCTTATCCGCTCGGTGCGACCTATGACGGCGCCGGAACGAATTTCTCGATCTTCTCCGAGAACGCCGAGAGGGTTGAGCTCTGTCTCTTTGACGAGAGCGGCAACGAGACGCGGGTCGACCTGCCGGAAGTGATCGCCCTCTGCTGGCACGGGTACCTGCCCGGGGTCGAACCTGGCCAGCGGTACGGATTCCGGGTGCACGGGCCGTGGGATCCCGCGAACGGCCATTGGTTCAACCCTTTCAAGCTCCTGCTCGATCCGTACGCGAAGGCGATCGAGGGCGAAGTGAGGTGGCACGAGGCGGTGTTTCCTTACCACTTCGCGAATCCCGAGGACTCGAAGAACGAACTGGACAGCGCGGTGTATGTGCCGAAGTCGATCGTCACGAATCCCTATTTCGACTGGCGGGGCGATCAGTCTCCCCGAACGCCGTGGCACAAGACCATCATTTACGAATCGCACGTCAAAGGCTTCACAGCGCGACATCCGGACATTCCCGAGGAGATTCGCGGAACGTATGACGCGCTGG
>JBGSYJ010000135.1:0-4785 GCA_041750915.1 Thermoanaerobaculia bacterium
CATCTCCGATGACAAAACGACAATGGATCCGGAACTCCTTCGCTCTGGCCGCGATAGTCATCCTGGCTTCGGTCGCACTTTTTTTCACTGGAGTGTACTGGCCGACCCGCTCGGTCACTCCCGTGCGTAGCGCATCGTCCCTCGCCATTGTCGATGTCGCAGTCGTTCATCCTCGCCGGAATCTCGTCGTTCCAGCGCAGACGGTCCTGATTGAAAAGGGCCGCATCGTATTCGTCGGCGATACGGCTTCAGCGATCGTGCCGCCCGATGCACAAGTGATCGACGGCCGAAACAGGTATCTGTCACCCGCGCTGTGGGACATGCATGCGCACGTTTACGCAGTATCGCCACTGCTTGATCTGCCGCTCTACATCGCATACGGGGTAACGAACGTCCGCGACATGCAGGGTTGTCCGACGCCGGACGATCCGTTCATCGCCTGCCCGGAAGACAAACGTCAATGGACGGAAGAAGCCGTCGCGGGGACCCGCGTCGGGCCACGCGTCGTCGCCAGCACCAGCTTCATGGCAAACGGACCCGGAATGCTCGACCGCGTGAAAGGAATCCCCGAATTCTACGAAACGGCGACACCCGAACAGGCACGGGCGTTCGTCCGCCATTTCGCGGGCCGGGTCGAAGCCATCAAGGTCTACGACCGCATTCCCCGCGCCGCCTATCTTGCGCTCGTGGACGAAGCCCGTCGTCTCGGAATGGACGTCGTCGGACACCGTCCGCATGCAGTCAGCGCAGTCGAGGCCGCAGCGCATCAGAAGAGCCTGGAACACGCGCGATTTCTGCTTCATGAATCGTTCGCCGGCAGCGCACAGCTCCGGGCCGAGGCAGGGACGTCCGGGTGGCGCGAAGACAGACGTCGGATGCTCGACGAGCACGACCCTCAAATGGCCGAGGCAATCTTCGCGGCAATGAAAAAAGAGGGTACGTGGTACGTCCCGACACATCTGACACGATGGGTCGATGCGCATGCTGAAGATGATGCGGTTCGCCGTGATCCGCTGCTCCGCTACCTGCATCCGCTGTTCGAGTGGCAATGGCTCGAGGATGTCAATGCAACCGTGACAGACGATCCTTCTCCCGAGGCACGCGAGACCTACCGGGAGTTCTATCGCAAGGGGCTGCAGCTGACCGGAGCGGCCCATCGCGCGGGCGTGAGAATCCTCGTCGGAACCGACTACATCGTCGCCGGGGCCGATGTGCATCGCGAGCTCGAACAGCTGGTTCTGGCCGGCCTGACGCCGGCGGAGGCTCTCGACGCCGCCACGCAGTCGCCGGCAGACTATTTCGGGCTCGAATCGGAGTACGGCAGCGTCTCAGAGGGAAAAGTTGCCGATCTGATTCTTCTGAACGGCAATCCGCTCGAAGACATACGCCACACAATGCGACTCGAGGGGGTGGTGTTTGCCGGAACTTTGTACGATCGAGCGGATCTGGACCGAATCTCGGAGCACGTGCAGAGTCAGGCGCGCAGCTGGACAGTTGCCTGCAAGATTCTGTGGCGCTTCATGAGGAATCCCGTGAATTACTGAAAACGGGCGAAGAGGCCGAGATCATTGCGGAACGGATCCGCAGAACTGTGGCTGCGGGAGTCGAAAAAGAAGTGGGCATCAGGACCACCGTCAGCCTGGGAATCACGACGATCGGGCCTTGGGATGAGCAGCCTCACGAATTGATCGCCCGGGCGGACCGGGCACTCTACGAAGCGAAGGCGGCGGGACGCGACTGCTTCCGGACTGTCCAGCCCGAAACAGACCGAGGCCGCAATCCAAGGCGAATCGCACTCGTTCCTGCCGCCCACGCATCCCGGCGCTGAGGCGCCGAGCTTCGCCCCGGAAAACAGGGTCCCTCTCTTGCAGTACCCCACGCAATGGTCACCATACCGACCGAACCGATCGGGAGCATTCCCAGGCCGCTCGACCTGATCGAGGCCGTCGCAAACAGCCATGCCGAGGATCCCGCTCTCGACCCCCTTTACGACGCCGCGATCCGCGACACGATTGCGCAGTTCGAAGCTACAGGCTCTCCGGTCATTACCGATGGGGAGCAGCGGAAGTACCACAACTTCTGGACCTATTCCGTTCACGGCCTCCCGAACACCGCCCCGGAGGGCTTTCAGATCCCTTTTTCCGCAGGACATACGCGACGGATGCCGCGGCTGACCAGCGGTCCGTTTCGCTACAAGCGCCTTGCAGACTCCTACCTCGAGGTCGCACTGCGCTACGCCCGGGTTCCGGTGAAACAGGCCGTCATCTCCCCTTCCGCGCTCAGCCTGATGTACCCCGCTGCAGGGATCGAGGGCTATTCGCGCGAGGAGTTCATCGACGACCTGCTGAGCCAGCATGAAACCGAGATCCGCCGATGCCTCGACAAGGGAGCGTACAAGGTCCAGATCGATTTCACCGAAGGGCGTCTGGCTGTCAAGATCGATCCGACGGGCGGGCTGCTGCACAGTTTCATCGACCTGAACAATCTCGCGCTGTCGCGTTTCACGGCAGACGAGCGGGCGCTGATCGGGTTCCACACCTGCCCCGGCGGAGATCGCGACTCGACCCACAGCGCAGAAATCGACTATGCCGACCTTCTTCCCAGTCTGTTCCAGTTGAAGGCGGGCAATTTCTATATCGCCCTTGCTGGAGAGAAGGACCGCGCCCACGTTCTTGAAATCATCGCCCAATACATGAAGCCGGAGCATCGCATCTTTGTGGGGGTCGTGGCGCCGATCGATCCGCGCATCGAATCGCCCGAGGAAGTGCGAGACCGGGTGCTCGAAGCGGCCGAGTACATTCCGGTGGCGCAGCTCGGAACAACGGATGATTGCGGCTTTTCGCCGTTCAGTGACGACACGTCGACAACGCGGGAGACGGCCTTCGCCAAAATCCGCGCGCGCGTGCTCGGGACGGCGATGGCAGCCGAGCGGCTCGGTCATGACTGACATCGATATCCCTCTCGACGACGAAGAAGAAGAACTTCTCCGCTCGGTCGCAATCCAGAATGCACGAAGCATCCTGCTCGCGCGTCAGCGCGCCGACGAGGAGCTTGTCGCTGCGAAAGAAGCTCTGGAGCGACGGACCGCGGAGCTCGAGAGCGCCAACTCGCTGATCCGTACGATCACCGAGAACGCCACCTCCTGCCTCGTCATGGTGGACGAGCGCGGCGTGCCTACCTACATGAACCCTTCAACGATTGAACAGACCGGCTACACACCCGAGGAATTCATGGCCGCGCCGCTCCACGATCTGCTCCATCCACCTATCGAGCGCGACGGGCATTCATTCGAAGATTGCCCGTTCCGCCGGGCGCGCGAGAGCCTGGTGCCGTTGAAAGACTACCGGGACAGTTTTCTGAGAAAAGATGGATCAACGTTTCCGGTCCTCTGCTCCCTCTCTCCGCTCGAGCAGCAGGGGCGCGCCTCAGGCGCTGTACTCGATTTCCGGGACATCACGAGAGAGCTCGCCGCGAGGAAAGCACTCGAAGACGCCAACCGGAGGAAAGATCAATTCCTCGCCACGCTCTCGCACGAGCTGCGTACTCCGATGACCGCAGTCCTCGGCTGGGCGGGCATGCTGAAACTGGGGCTTCCGGAAGATGAAGCGCGCGAAGCGATCGACGCGATCGAAAGGAGCGCAGTCATCCAGGCGCATCTCATCGACGACGTGCTCGACGTTTCCCTTATCGTTGCCGGGAAATTGACGTTTACTCCCGTTCCCATCAATGCCGCTCCGGTAATCCACGCGGCAATGACTACCGTCCATCCAGCCGCCGCCGCGAAAGACATCACGATCGCCGCGAGTGTCCCGGATGCCCTTCCGGCGATCCTGGGCGATGAAGGGCGGTTGCAGCAGATCGTCTGGAACCTACTGTCGAACGCGGTCAAATTCACAGCGAGGGGAGGGCGGATCGAAGTGCGTGCCGAGCACATCGGCTCGATCCTGAGCATCACCGTCGAGGACACCGGCAGAGGCATCGAGCCCGAATATCTGCCGCACATTTTCGAGACATTCAGCCAGCAGGATCCCTCGATGACGCGCGCGCATGAGGGAATCGGGCTGGGACTCTCCATCGTGCGGTCGCTCGTCGATCTCCACGGCGGACGGATTCGCGTTGCCAGCGAAGGGCCCGGCAAAGGAGCGGCGTTCACGGTCGAGCTCCCGATCATCGAATCTTCGCCGGCCGTCAACTCGCTGCACGCGCGATCAAACCCTTCGACTTCCCGGACCGTGTCGCTGCCGGATCTGGCCGGACTCAGCATTCTCGTCATCGACGATCACGAATCGACACGCAATCTCATCCTTGCGGTGTTCCGGAGAGCAGGCGCGGATGTCCATCCGTCGAGCTCGGCGCAGGAAGGTCTCGATGAGCTCCGCAAGCGGAGGATCGACGTGGTCGTCTGCGACCTTGCCATGCCGGTGGAAGATGGCTACGCATTCATCGCCGCGCTGCGCGCACTCCCTTCGGAAGCACGCGCGACGCCCGTGGTCGCCCTCACCGCATTCGGCCGCCCCGAAGACAGACTCAGGGTTCTGGCGGCCGGGTTCGACGCCTACCTGAAAAAGCCGGTCGACCCGGAAGAGCTGGCGACCGCTGTACTCCGCGCGGCGCGTCCGAAACCGTAGGCCGCGCATCAGGCACAAAGTCTGCCTGAACCGGACGCATGGAATGGATCGACCTGCTTCAGTGGCCCGCGATGGCCGTAACGATCGCAGCAGCCTGGATGATCGCCTCTCAGAAACCTCAGCGCCGCCGCATCGGCTTTCTTCTCTTTCTCGCCGG
>JBGSYJ010000136.1:0-8311 GCA_041750915.1 Thermoanaerobaculia bacterium
GGCACCTTCAGCCTTGACACTGATGCCGTTTTCGCCGTGGATCGCGGGAGGCTTCTCGGAGCGCAGCACGAGATCGATCGCGTCGCCGCCCGCGCTCGCCCTCAACCGGAAGCTCCCGTCGGAGAGCGTCACGACGCTCCATCCCTCGTTGAATACGCGCTTGAATCCACGCCTGGCGCCGGCGGTGAACGGACTGAAGCGATTGACCTTTTCGTAATAGCGGAAGCGCTGCCGACCGATGTCGGTGATCGCGAAGTGTGCAAGCCCGATGTTCCGCAGGTCCCACGCCGTTGCGGACCCCGAAGGCGGGGCACCGTCGACTCCCACTCGAAAGAACGTCACTTCGAAACCGTACTCCTTCCCTGATTCAGCTCGGAGATGTCCCGTGTAGTACCACCACTCGGTGCGGAAGTCGTCGTGCGTGCCGTGGTCGCGGGGAAACTCGAAGCTGTAACCAGAGAGCGCAGGGCGGAATCGCGAGGGAGGCTGCGGGGCAAGGGCCGCGATCGCGAGGATTGTCAGGATGAGGATTCTCATTGGGGGGAGACGGAATGTTGAATGTTGAATAGTGAATGTTGAATGTTGAATTGCCCCCACCCTCACGATGGTTGAGGGCCCGGGCGGCGGCCATTCAACATTCAACATTCACTATTCAACATTCAACATTCAACATTCGCCTTTTGTCCTTTCGGTCCCTCCCACCATAATACCTACATGGCAACGAGGCCTCTCATGCCTCCTCCTTCCCGCGACCGGCCTCTCGACGCGGATGACCTGGTGACCCTCGGGGGCCGCTACGCATCGGAAGAGATGTTCGACGAGGCGATTCATCTCTACGAGATGGCCTTGCGGCTCAAGCCGGACAGCGAATCGATCCGGCAGAAGCTCGACGACACGCACTCGCTGCTCGAGATCGCCGAAAGCAAGCGTTTTGCGCCGCTGGAGTCACGGATCCGCGAGCAGCGGTCGGCCGAGGAGCTCGACTGTTCGCAATACATCGGTCTGGCCGCATACTACATTGCGACCGATCAGACGACGCGGGCGATCGAGATGCTCGAGATTGCAAAGCTGCGATCTCCGAACAACCACGAACCGTACGCGCGGATCGCGGCGATCCACTTCGCCGACGGCGAGTGGGAGCTCGCCCGGACGGAGCTGGAAGCGGCGCGAAGGATCAATCCCTTCTCACGGTCGCTCGCGGAGATCGCAGGCAGGGTGGAGTTCGAGCTGGAGAGCAACGACGCGGCGCTTCGCCATTTCGTCGACGCGTTCCTCCTGACTCCCGACAAGCGCGGCGAAGGGGCCGAGCCAACGCGCCGGATGATCCGGACGCTCGAGCGCGTCATCGGCATCGAACATCACGCGCTGCTGGCGATGATCCGCAGACAGCTCGATGATCTCGCGCTCGCGGCAGAGCGTCTCGAGATCAGGAAGGAAAGCCTCTTCCGCCTCGAGAGCCGGGCCGTTCTCGACGAGATCTTCCACAAAGTGCATCGCGAGGCCGAAAAGCGCGGCAACCTGATCGCGCTCTCGGCAGAGCTGCGCGACCTTTCCGCGTTCCATCATCTTCGTGATGAGCAGCTCCTCAGGCTCGCACGCTTCACGAAGATCGAGAACGTGGATGCCGGAGGATATCTCTGCCATGAAGGCGACCGATCGATGAGCTTCTGCGTGGTCAGGAGCGGATCGTTCGAAGTGCGGAGAGAGACTCCCGTCGGGCCTCAGCTTTTTGCAACGGCAGGCACAGGCCAGATTCTCGGCGAGATGAATTTTCTCGACCGGACGATCCGGTCGACCGATGTCGTCGCAACGGAGCCGTCGAGCTGCTACACGTTCGCATTCAGCGCTGTCGATCAGGTATCCGAGAACGATCGAGAGACTGCGGTTGCCCTTCACTGGGCATTCTGGCGTTCGCTCGCCGAGAAAATCCGGACCGCGAATGACCAGCTCCGAACATTCTTTCCGCACACGGATGTGCAGTTGTCGCAGGAGTCACGAAACGTCGAGACGGCCGCGCCAGCGGGAGTCGGACGTTTGAAGAAGTTGCATCTGCTCCAGGAGCGTGGACTCTCCGCGGCCGAGATGCGGCTGCTCGCGACATTCTCCGCAGACGAGAAGTTCCACGCGGGAGGGGCGATCTTCCGCGAGGGAGAACCCGGCGAGTCGCTCTACATCGTGCTCGACGGAAAGGTGCGGATCTCGAAGACGATTCCGGGCATCGGCGAGGAGGCGCTCGCGATCTTAGGACGGGGAGATTTCTTCGGCGAGATGGCCCTCGTCGACCGTCAGCTGCGCTCCGCCGACGCGATAGCGCACATGGAAGATACGACGGTGCTCGCCATCGACCGGAACACTCTGCACGAGGTGCTCTCGCTCGATCCTCGCGCAGCGCTGCAGTTTCTGAACCTGCTGTGCCGGATGATCAGCCGGAAACTGCGGGAGATCGACGACAAGATCGTGCACTGGAAGTGCATGTCCGGCGGATTCTGATCCGATGGCATGCTAATGGATAGTTGCATCGCCTGATGCCGGACACTCTGCTCGCTTCGATACCCTTCATCCTCTTTTTCGCACTGACCGCGGGGCTTTGGCTGATCCTCGCGCATCTGATCCCTGCGCTCGTTGAGCCTGCACGCGGGGCGGCGAGGAAGCTGACCCGGTGGATCGTTCATGTGACCGGTCTGGAGCGGCGGCTGGCTGATTCGCATCCGATTCCGCGATGGCGAGTCTACTTCCCGGTGATCGTCGTTCTCGTTATCGGCCTCCTCTTCGCATTCGGGACGGTCGCGGTCTTCCTCGAGCTCGCTGAGGAACTGACCGACGGCGACGGAGATCTTCAGCAGTTCGATGAGAGGGTCTACTCGTGGTCACGCGACCTCCGCGCCAGACATGTCACGCCCTTCTTCACGGTGCTCACGATCATCGGCACACCCGTCGGCCTGGGAGTCATTCTCGCGATCGTCGCCATCCCGCTCGCGTTGAAGAAACGCTACATGTGGATCCTCTATCTCGTGGTGACGTCAGCCGTGGGGGGAATCATCAACCGGCTGCTGAAAGTGTTTTTCGCGCGGGCGAGGCCGGAGCTGACCGACATGCTGCGTGAGACCAGCGGCTACTCTTTTCCCAGCGGACATGCGATGGGCTCGACGCTGGTGTTCGGCGCGCTCATGTACGTCGCGGTGCGGTACTTCCGAACGAAAAACACGAGAGCATTTGTCGTGGCCCTCTGCCTCAGCATGATCATCGCGATCAGCTTCTCGAGGATCTACCTCGGGGTCCACTGGTCCTCGGACATCCTCGCAGGCATCGCGGCGGGAACAACCTGGGTGCTGGCGACGACGGGCGGTTACGAGGTCTTCCGTAGAGCGAGAAGAATTCGCCGGAGCGAGATTCCGAACCGCAAGTAGCGGGAGATTCCGATCTCCCGCTCTCGGGATCGAACCTCTCGCGCGTTCTGGGGCGCTCGCTCCAAAACTCCCGAGCCTTTCGCACCGCGAAGTACGGCGCATCGGAATGCGCCGCTACGAGGGGAAGAATCTCTCGCGCGTTATGGGGCGCTCGCTCCAAAACTCCCGAGCCTTTCACACCCCGAGGAACGGCGCATCGGAATGCGCCGCTACTTGAGGATCCGGATGATTCCGGATGTACTGAGCGAATCGTTCCAGTTGATTCTGGTTTCGGACGATGTGATCGAAGGATTCGTGCTGCCATAGGTTTCCCGACGATCGGTTCGTGGCCCTGCGGACCTCGGGCAGTTTCCAGAGCTGTCCTGCCGTGTAGCGTTTCCATGAGTACGTGATCCGCGAGAGATCCTCACCACTCGCCACCTTCAGAATCGCATGCACATGATTAGCGGCGACCTTCGATTCATACAGGTCGTAGCGTTCTCCGTCGAAGTGGCGAAGGCTCGCGTCGACGAGTGCGTTTGCCTCTGGAAATCGAAGGACGGACGATCCCCAGCCCCGATCGAGCCACCTCTCGATCTGTCGAGTGAGGCGGAGCTCGAGGTCTTCCCATCGTGGATCGCCCGCGGCACGGAGCTGTCGAACGTACGCAAGCATCGCTTCCCAATCGCGGATCTTCTTGCTCGGGATTGAATCAGCAAGACGAAAGGTGACGAAGTAAGTGACGCCTTCCTGACGCCAGTGCGGAAGGCTACCGCCACCACGAATGTAGAGAGATTGGGATGGATCGAAGAATCCCTGGCTGCTCATCGTCTGAGCGTACCTCGGCGAATCGATTTCGCCGAGGCTTCTACGCGTTGTAGATTGGGGACAAGTAGCGGGAGATTCCGATCTCCCGCTCCAGGGAAGGATCGTCTCGCGCGTTATGGGGCGCTCGCTCCGATACTCCCGAGACTTTCACACCGCGGAGGAACGGCGCATCGGAATGCGCCGCTACTTGAGCGCCGCTACGCGGGACGGTTCGGTTTGAGGCCGTAGAGGTCGCCCACCAGGGTCGCCACCGTCTGATTCTCGAGTGCGCCCTCGGTGCAGGCATCGAGAGTTGAGAAGAGATTCGCGACAAGCTGCTTCGCGGAGTCGGTTTCTTCGGGACAGGGAATCTCGCGGTCAGCACCCTCGATGCATCGAACGATCTCCTCGACCGTGATCCGGTTCGGATCTCCTCCCGGCACGAAGCCGGTCCAGTCTCCCCCGATCTCTTTCACGAGTTGCTGGTCCTCGAGCCGGCGGAGGACGCCCATCATCTGATGATCCGTCGCACCGAATTCTTCCGCGAGCCTGTAGGAGGATGGCGCTTCCTCCCGCGTCTCGAATCGGCGGGCAATCTCGATCATCGCGCGGAGGGCGAAGTAGAGGTCGAGTTTCGGGTCATCAGCCAGCTGTTGCTCAGAGGCACGAAGCAGGCCCTGGAAGTTCTGATTGACGTAACTGATCTCCACACCGATCAGGATCACGATCCACATGATCTCCAGCGAGATCAGGAAGATCAGGATCAGGCCGACCGTACCGTAGATGACATTGAGGTTTCCGTCGACGAGAGATTTCGCATAGATGCCGAAACCATATCGGACGGCCTGGAACAGCAGGGCGGTCACCGTTCCGCCGATCAGGGCCGCACGGATGTTTACCTTCGTTGACGGAACGAGCCAGAAAAGCATGGTGAAGGCCAGGCAGAGAACCAGGAAGACGAGAATGGACTGGAAAAGCTCGTCGAAGATAAAGGTGCCGAACGTGCGCTCGATCGAATTCCCCGTTGTGAACGACAGGCCGATGAGAATCGGGCCCCAGAACAGGAGCATGGTGTAGGCGCGGATTCTCTGCCTGTAATTACGGACCGTCTCGACCTTCCACATCTCATTGATCGTCGCTTCCACGGCCATGAAGAGCCGGAAGGAGATGATCACGAAGACGATCATGCCGAGCCAGGATGCCGTCTTGGCGTTCCCGATGAAGGTGTTCATATGCGAGGAAATCTGGGCGGAACGGTACGGCAGCATGACATTGAGGATCGTGTCGAGCTGCGTACCGAAGTCGGGAAAGACGGATCCAAGGACCCGGTTGAGAAGTCCGGAGAAGGCGACCAGGAGGGGAATCAGCGAGAGAAGGGTTGTATAGGCCAGCGCAGCCGCCCGGGAACTGAGGCCCATGGTGAAGAACTCGCGTCCCACTTCGCGAATGAAGAGGAAAACCTCCACATAGAAGACCCGGGCGCGGTCTTTTCCGTGTGCCGACCTCTTGTAGACCAGGACGGCTTCGTCCGTGAGATTGGACCAGATCCATCTCCGGGCGCTCTTCTGGCGTTCGTAGATCGACTTCCGGCGAGGTTCAGCCGGTTTTTCTTCGGGAGTCATGGCATTTCAAAGAATACAGGAGTTGACGATGGCAGGGAGTCCGCAAGCCGGTTGCCTATAATGGCCCTCGCAATGTCCAGGCCGATTCCTGCCGAGATCTACGAGCCCGACGAGGCCCTGCCGCGGGATCTGGTAGCCCTCAGACAATTCGGCCGTCTGATGGATGATGCATTCCAGATACCGGGTACGACGAAACGGGTCGGGCTGGATGCGACGGTCGGCCTGATTCCGGGCGTCGGCGACGTGATCACCGCTCTCCTCTCATCCTGGATCCTCGTCGGCGCGCTCCGCTACCGAGTGCCGCCTCTGACGATTCTACGGATGATGGGCAACATCGTCATGGACATCGTCATCGGGCTGATTCCAATCGGCGGCGACCTGTTCGACCTCTTCTTCAAGCAGAACAAGAAGAACGTCGAGCTCGTCATCCGCATGCGGAACCGCACCCTGCCGCCAAGGAGCTATGGCTCGATCGGGTTCGCGTTCTCATTGCTGCTGCTGTTTCTCGTCTTCCTCTGTTTGGGAATCATCATCCTGCTCGTCGTAGGGCTCGTTCGCTTTGCGGGGACGCTGTGAGAAGAAAGTAGACAGTACACAGTAGACAGGAGACAGTAGCCCGCCCTACCCTGTGTACTCGTTCCCTACCTGCTCGCATCACTGATCCAACGGGAAAAGCCGACGCTTCGCAAAACGCGACTCTGGCAACACTCGTAACCAACACACAGGGCCGGGCGGGCTACTGTCTTCTGTCTACTGTGTACTGTCTACTTTCTTCTCCCCGTACTGCTTCGCGTAATACTCCCGAAACTCCGCGCTCTTTTCTTTGATCTTGCGCCACCAGGCCTGGTTCTCTACGTACCAGCGGATGGTGCGCTCGAGGGCTTCGTCGAAGTTTGTGCTCGCGCGGAAGCCGAGCTTTTCGAGCTTGCCTGAATCGAGCGAGTAGCGGCGGTCGTGGCCGGTGCGGTCGGCAACGTGCCGGATGAGCGACTGCGGTTTCCCGAGAAGCTCGAGCACTTTGTGGGTGATCTCCCAGTTCTCCCGCTCGTTTCCGCCTCCGACGTTGTAGGTCTCGCTGTTGGTTCCATGCTCGATCAGAAAGTCGATTGCCGCGCAGTGATCTTCGACGTAGAGCCAGTCGCGCACGTTCTTGCCGTCGCCATAGAGGGGGAGCGGGATGTCGTCGATGGCATTGGTGGCGAACAGTGGGATGAGCTTCTCGGGATACTGCCATGGCCCGAAGTTGTTCGAGGCGCGGGTGACGATCACCGGAAGTCCGTACGTTTCACCGTACGCGTAGGCCATGCGGTCGCCGCCGGATTTAGAGGCCGAGTAGGGATTGCGAGGATTGAGCGCGTCGGTCTCCACGGACGAGCCCTCTGGAATCGAACCATAGACTTCATCCGTCGAGATCTGGACGAAACGGCGAAGCGAAGGGGCATGCTTCCGCGCTTCTTCGAGCAGGACGAGCACACCGTGGACATCGGTCTGGATGAACGTTCCAGCTTCCATCAGCGAACGGTCCACGTGGGTCTCGGCGGCGAAATTCACGACGACATCGACGCCGGTGCCGTCGACGCCCTTGTAAGCTTCTGCAACCGCCTCAGGGTCGGCGATGTCACCCTGCAGAAAGCGATAGTTCGAGTTTCCTTCGAACTCGGCGAGGTTCTCCCGGATTCCGGCGTATGTGAGCTTGTCGAGATTGACCACGCGCGCGTCTTCACCATATTTGGCGAAGAGATACTTGATGAAATTCGCGCCGATGAAGCCGGCGCCTCCTGTGACCAGATAGCGCATTGGGTTGTCCTCTCGAGCAGGGATTGTGAGCTTCAGTTGCGCTCGGAGATCCGGCGCAGCAGTTCCGTCTGTTCCCGCATCAAACGGATGATCTCCCGATTGTATTCATCCACCCTGGCCTGCGAGGCGCGAGTGCTCTTCATCCAGACATAGCAGAGTCCGGCAATCAGCAGCACCCCACCGATGAGCATGAGCTCCAGGAGTCCAATCATCTGACAAGTTCCTCCTTCAGGCGGGGGCCACTTCTAACATAGGAGTGCTGTCAGTGGCCAGCCGCGCCCTCTGTTGCCGTGACCGTCGCCGTCGCCGTCGCCGTCACACGTCGCCGTTGCCGTTGCCGTTGCCGTTGCCGTTGCCGAAAAGTTGAACACGCCCCTAACCCAGACGTCTCATCCTGCCCCGCAGTCGCTACAGAAGCGGAAGGCTCTGTGGCGGCCGCCTTCGCGGCCGCGGTTGTTTCTGTCGACTTGCCTGACCCCGGGCAGAGCCCCAATGGCGTCAACTTAAGCGACGGAGAGGGTGGAATACGAGCCAGCGACGTGCTCTCCCTCTCCCCGCGAAGTCGGGGAGAGGGTGGCGCGCGGAATTCGTGCAGACCTTGAGGACTTGCCAGTTCGTCGCGCGCCGGGAGAGGGGCGTTCGGGGCTTGCAGCGACTCCTGCCGGTCGGCTGCATTTGAATTGCCTTCGCGGCCCCTCA
>JBGSYJ010000137.1:0-15137 GCA_041750915.1 Thermoanaerobaculia bacterium
TGGTCGTAGACCATGTTCTGAAATCCGGTCGCGAGATGAATCTCCGCCGTATTCGATTTCGGGAACTCGTCGAAAACGGTTTCCGGCAGGGTTGACGCGCCGTGCTGCACGGCTCCTGAAAGTCCGTACTCATCACGCGCGATGCGGGAGATGTTCCTCAGCGTATCGAAGTCGATGCTCGCCTCGGCGATCGTTCCATCGGGAAGGGGAACTCCGCCGTGTGACGTTCCCGTCTGAATCGAGACTTTGCTGATGCCTTTGTGTCCGTCTCCCAGAGTCCGGAGGAAGCCTCCCATATAGGCGCGGAACTCTTCCGGAGTGGTGTTGTCTTTGCCGACTTCGCCGATCTCGCCGCCGACGGAGATCTCGATTCCTTCCGGCTGGCGCTCGCGGATGTATCGCGTGAAGTGCGCGGCGTTTTCGTAGTTGGGACGCTGCTGCTCGTCGACGGTTGGAAAGCTCAGGTCAACCAGAGTCGAGGTATCGATATCGATGTTGTAGAACTCCGCGGCGATGGCTTCGTCGATGAGAGATTCGATTGCCCGAAGCTCCTTCTCTTTCTCGCCTGCAGCAAAGCGCTTCGCGCTGGCCTGGAAGTGGTCACCCTGAATGAAGACCGGGCCGCGGTAGCCCTCTTTGATCGCTGCCGCCAGGACGCAGGCGGCGTATTCGGCCGGGCGCTGCTCGGTATAGCCGATCTCCGAACGGGCGATCTCGAAGATGAATGGTCCCACGTCGTTTTTCATTGCGGCCCTGAAAAGCGCGCGACAAGTGTCGTAGGTCAGCGCGCGGATGTTGTGGGCCGGGACCGTGAAGCCGTTGACTTCGCCACGTCCCATGGCGTCGTAGAGAGTCTGTATCGAAGCGGGCACCGCGCCGCACCGACGCGCGAGCTCATGAATCATGTCGCGGGCACGATCTTTCACAGCAGTGTCGTCTGCGAACACCGCTGTGCGGATCAGTTCGTCGATAAAGCCCGCCTGAAGCGCGGACGGATCATTGATCGGACCGTCGCCGGCGACGCCCGTTGCTTCGAGAGCGCGATCAAGGGACTCGACTGATGTATGAATCATGGATTTGCCTCCAAACTTTTCTGCACTCTATCAAAAGTCCCGGCCGGTGCGTCGTACGGATCGTGTCATCCTGAGCGCGAGTCTGTGTCATAACCCGCGACCGTGTCATCCCGAGCGTCGAGCGAGGGATCTGGGTGGTGGTCCATGGGACTAAAATGCACGTAGCTCGATCATTTTTGGATAGAAGGCCCCCACCCAGATCCCTCGCTCGACGCTCGGGATGACACTTCGGAAGTTTTCACACAGTCTCTTGCTCAGGATGCCACGTGCTCGGAGTCACTTCAGACGGCGGATCCGTCGCCGACCAGGCTTCGGATCGTGCCGAGGAGCTCCTGAAGATCGAACGGCTTGATGACTGCTCCGGTGGCCCCCAGCTCCTCGAGCGTTTCGCGGCTCACTGGCTCGCCGCTGAGGATCAGCACGGGAACAGTCTCCATCCCCTCCTCGAGACGAATCTCACGAAGCACCTGGTCCCCCTTCATCCCCGGCATGTTCAGGTCGAGGAGGATCAGGTCCGGCTTCTCGAAGCGGAGCGACTGCATCGCTTCAAGACCCGAGCTGGCGGTCTTCGCCTCGAACCGGAATTCCGTCAGAATGTTCTTCATGAGGAGAAGAATCGGCAGGTCGTCGTCCACGACGAGGATTCGGGGTCGGTGCTCAGTCATGAATCAGATCCGGCGGCGGAGTGTAGCAGACCGCGATAGAATCCCCCCATGGCCATCCGGAGCAACCGCCGCGTGTCGATCCTCGACGTCATGGGGCCCGTCATGGTCGGGCCATCGAGCTCGCATACGGCGGGCACGGCCCGGCTGGGACGCGTTGCGCGCGAGATCCTGGACG
The DNA here is from genome assembly GCA_041750915.1 of Thermoanaerobaculia bacterium. Taxonomy (GTDB): domain Bacteria; phylum Acidobacteriota; class Thermoanaerobaculia; order Gp7-AA8; family Gp7-AA8; genus JBGSYJ01. Next base: position 1,914 of record JBGSYJ010000137.1, read on the forward strand.
AGGATCCGATCGACGTTCACTTCTACCTGCATCCACCGCTTGCTGCGACCTATCGCGGGCATGGGTCCGACTTTGCCCTCGTGGCCGGTTCCATCGGTCTGAATGTGGACGATCCCCGCATTCCGGAAGCGATTCGAATCGCCGAGCAGATGGGCGTCAAAATCGAATTTTCGGAAGAGGATCTGGGCGATGTTCATCCGAATACCGTCCGAATCACTGCGAGAGGAGCATCGAGGAGTGTCGAGATCGCCGGTTCTTCCATCGGTGGCGGCGTGATCGAGGTGTTCAACATCGACGGATTCAGCGCGCGTTTCAAGGGCGATTCCCCGACGCTGCTGATGTTCTATCGCGACCGGCCCGGAATGATTCATCAGACAACTGAGATTATTGCGGATGAAGGGATCAACATCGCCTCGCTCGCCTGTTCACGACGGCAGCGAGGGAAAGAGGCATTCATGCAGATCGATGTCGACTCCCCGATCTCGGACCGTGCGCTCGATAGAATCCGCGCACTCGTTGATGTGACCGAAGCAAGATATCTGGACAGGATCCCCTGACAAACAAACCATGATCGAATCATTCAAACATCTCGAAACCCTGGGCGAAGGCCGCGATCTTGCGGACGTATTTCTCGAAGCAGATGCCGAGGAGTACGGCATAACGAAAGAAAGCATTGTCGGGGCGCTCGCGAAACGCCGCGAAGTGATGGTCGAATGCATCCGGCGAGGTGTCGGCGGCGGAACCTCGATGGGCAAGCTCGTCGGCAACGAGGCGAAGTCGCTCAATGAGGCTGCGGCTTCCGGTGCGGTCTTCCTCGATCCTCTCATCACGAAAGCGATGACCTATTCGCTCGCTGTCATGGGTGAGAACTCCCGCATGGGAGTGATCGTCGCAGCACCGACGGCTGGCGCCGGCGGAGTCGTTCCCGGAACCCTGCTCGCCCTCGAAGAAGAACGGAACATCGATCCGGAGAAAACCGTTCGTGGACTCGTTGTCGCAGGAGGCATCGGGACGATCGTCGCTCTTACGGCGAGCATCTCCGGAGCGGCCGGCGGATGTCAGAACGAAGTCGGGGTCGCCGCTGCCATGGCAGGCGCAGGCGCCACCTACATGATGGGGGGTAACACCCACCAGTCGATCCACGCCGCAGCTCTCGCGCTGAAGAACACGCTGGGCCTCGTCTGCGATCCGGTCGGCGGGCTGGTCGAAGTTCCCTGCGTGAAGCGAAACTCGTTTTATGCGGTGCATGCGCTGACAGGGGCGCAGCTTGCGCTTGCCGGAGTCGACTCAGTCATCCCCATGGACGAAGTCGTCGAGGCGATGGTGCGAATCGGCCGCGCGCTCCCCCGCGGACTTCGCGAGACGGCTGAGGGTGGCCTCGCCACGACGGCAACTGGCTGTTCGATCGGCGAGCGCCTGAAGGATGAAGCCGAGGAGAAGAAGCGCCTCAAAGCCGAAGAGCGTGAGAGGCTCGCCGAACAGAGGAAAGCCGAAGCGGGTTCGGTGTGACGAGCGCTTTTCCCTCTCCCCGCCCTTGCCTGCGTTGAATGCTCTGAGGGAAGTTCGGGGAGAGGGTGGCGCGCAATTCACGATGCCTGTCGGTTTGCGACGATTCAGCGCGCCGGGTGAGGGGTTGCGGTGCGGGATTCTCGCGAAGTGTTACGTGGTTGCCCCTCACCCGGCGCGCTTTGAGTCCTTCAGTTGCTTCCGTTGCGCCGACCCGCGCGCCACCCTCTCCCCGAAGTTCGCTCATCGCACAAGACGCAGGTGCGGGCGGGGAGAGGGGTAAGACCCACTCAGAACTCAGAACTCAGAACTCACAACCGGGCGGGCGGCTACGGGTAGTATCCCTTGATCGTCTTCGCCTTGCCGCCTGCCACCTCGACCCTCACTTCTCGCCACTGCGTCGTCTTCGCGTCCGGTGGCGGGTAGAAGCCGAGCACATACTGGCTGCGCAGTTCGCGCTGGATCTCCTGGTAGATCTTGACCAGATCCGAGGCGTTTTCGATGTAGTAGGTGTTGCCGCCGGTTTCGGCGGCGAATCTGCCGAACTTGAAGCGGGCCTCGACGTCGGTCGTTCGGATGCCGATGCCGATGCCGTAGATCGGCACGGCAGTGCGGCGAGAATACTCGAGCGCCTGGTCGAGCGTGAATCGGGACGACGTATCCCGTCCATCGCTGATCACGATGAGGGCCTTCTGCCCCTTGACGCCCTGAAAGTTGTAAAGCGAATAGACGATCGCGTCATAGAGCGCAGTGAAATCCTCGGCGCGCAGCGATCCCAGGCCCGCACTCAGGTCGGCCAGGCTAGGCGTCCACTTCTGAACCAGAACCGGCTCACTGTCGAATGCGGTGACGAATGCTTTGTCGCCCGGCTTGAGGATGTCTTTGAAGAACTGTGCGCCGGCCTTCTGCGCTTCGAGCATCTTCGGCCTCATCGATCCGGAGCTGTCGACAGCGACGCCGAGCGAGAGACTCATGTTGTCGACGTGGTCGAACTTGGCGATCTTTACGGGCTGGCCCTGGTCGAAGACCTTGAAGGCGTCCTGACCGAGGTCATGCACGAGCTTGTTTCCACTCAGGACGGTGGTGGGCAGCTCGATCAGGTGAACATCCACCTCCTGGAGGAACTCCGGGGAGTTGATGAAGACCACATCCTCGGCCGCCGGCACGTCGGAGTCTTTCATTGTCGCGACCGCGCGGATGTAAGCGATGCCCAGGTCTGCTGGAACATTGATGGTCTGAACCCAGGGCGGTTCGAACAGAGAAGCGAGTTTTGTCTCGTTCAGATAGAGGTCCAGACTTTCGATCTGTTTTCCGTCGGGCACCTGCGCATCGAGCTCTACGCGCACGCGTCCGGAGATTTTCGGAGCGATGCGCGGCGAGACGATCCGGACGCGGAAAGGATCGGCACCCTGATTGACGATGATCTCGTCGCCGGTGATGACCTCGCCGTCCCCATCGAGGCCGACTGCTTTGATGGTTCGGGGCTGCGGGACTCTGCCGAGGTCGAGGTCGAGTGAGTAGGGTGGCGTGCGCTTGATCATCACGCGTTTGCCGTCGAGATAAAACTCGACTGCCTGAACGTCGCCGGTGAGGATCGTCTCGATGTGCTGAAGCCCGGTGAGCAGATCGGTCGACAGGGGGACGATACGGAGCCTGGTGTCACCCCGTTCAACGTCTTCCTGAAGCATGCGGATCGTCCGGTTGCCCTCCGCTTTGAGCGCTGCGCGCTCGACGCTGTCCTGGATCTGTGGAACGACGAGCTCCGTTTCCACGATGCCTTCGGCGCCGGAATTCACATCAGTGACTTTGATGCGCGACTTGTAGTCCGCGGGACGGAGGAAGCGCTCGATGGTGATCGGAAGCTGAGGCGATGCATCGTCCGCGGGGAAATTGTAGCGATAGCGGTAGCTCTCGAAGAGCTTGTCGTCTTTGAGAACCTCGCCCGTGACGTCGATGTTGTAGAAGCGCGTGCCGTTGATGTCGATCGGCGTGAGCGCCGCTGAGCCGACGAGCAATGTGAGCTCGACCGATGTGCGGGCGCCCCGCTTACCTGGATAGGCGGCCGTCAGCTCGGCTTCGAGTACCGGAGCGTTGGGATTGACGAGCACCGCTGTGCGCAGGATCCGGTTCACATCCTCGGTGTCCACCTCGGGCGGATTGAACAACCGGTGAACCTGCATCCGGTTCATCTGGGTTCCATAGACGGCGTCGAGAATTGTCTCACCATCCCTTGGGCACTCGAACTCGATGCGGGACATGCCTCGGCTGCGGGTGAGTCCCGTACCCTGAGTCCCGCCGCCGGCCTGGCTCTGAAAGACGGCGGCGACCGCTGCGGCGTTGTTGAAGTTGGCCTGCGCCATCTCGTCATTCGAGATCAGTTCCGCAAGGTCTTCATTGCCCTGCCCGCGCGGTTGCCACAGGCGAAAATCGCCCACACCCCGCGGCTGGTAGAAAAGAATGTGGGCGTTGCGGCCGTAGTCAGCCAGGTTCGAGTAGTACCAGATCTCGAGGGGAACCAGAAGGTCGCAGGTGGCTTTGATCCGGTTGTCGGGAGCGCCGCGGGAAAGAAGAATGCGCGAGCGGTCGCTCACCATGTTCTTGAATTCGGACCTGGCCTGCGCGAGGTTCTCGGCGTATTTTTCTCGAAACTCGTTGTAGGCGGTCCTGGGATCGGGATCGCGCCGGGCCCAGAAATCCTCGATGTAGACGTCGCGCTGCGCGTCGGATTCCATCAGGAGGAAGGTGTTGAGCTCCGTCGGGAGCATGATCGGCTCGACGTCGCGGAGGAAGTCGCGATACTTCTGATCGAGGTTCGCGATACGATCCTTCTGTTCGCGACGTGAAAGTTTTCTGACGCCCTGGTCGGCCGTGGGATCGGGTCGGGCGATCGCATCGTTCGCTGGAGGCGGCGCGGTCTGAGCAGTGAGAGATTCGGCTGGGGAGACGGCCACGAGAACCAGAAGGGTGGCTGCTGGAATGCTGATCAGAGCTTCACGAAAGAGATTGGACATGGCCTCACGTTCTCACTGATGCAGTTGGAAGATATATGCGAATCTACCTCGACAACAACGCTACTACGCAAATCCATCCAGATGTTCTCGCCCGAATGGGTGAGGTGTCTCTGAATGTTTACGGAAACGCGTCGAGTGTTCACAGCGAAGGCCAGCATGCCCGCAGAATCCTCGAAGAGGCCAGGGAAAGGGTGGCGACCCTGATCGGCGCGTCTCCCCGGGAGATCGTTTTCACCAGCGGAGGAACGGAATCGAACAATGCGGCCATCCATGGAGTCGTATTATCAACCCGCTCATCCTGTCACATTGTTACGACTTCGATCGAACATCCTTCGGTGCTCGAGCCGATCCGGGAGCTCGCGCTGCGCGGGCATGAGATCTCGCTCGTACCTCCCGATCCGGATGGGAGAGTTTCCCAAGAGCGGATCATCGAAGCGATCCGTGACGATACGAAGCTCGTCTGTGTGATGCTCGCAAACAACGAGACCGGCATGATCCAGCCTGTGAGGGCCGTCGCGGAGCTCTGCCGTATCAGGGGTATTCACATGCATTGCGATGCGGTACAGGCGGCCGGCAAGCTCGAATTCACGGCCGAAGACCTCGGAGTCGACACGCTTGCGATCTCGGCGCACAAGCTGCACGGGCCGAAGGGGATCGGCGCACTCTTCGTGCGTACTGGAATCAGCCTCGAGCGCCACATGGGCGGGGGCGCCCAGGAGCGCAGGCGGCGCGCCGGAACCGAGAACGTGCCGCTCGCTGCCGGGTTTGCCGCTGCCGCTGAGCTGGCGGCCGGAGCTTCGGCTCAGATGCGCCCGGTGGAAGCTCTGCGTGACCGGCTCGAGGAACTCGTGCGGCGGAAACTCCGTCACGCGCTCATCAATGGATCCGGCCTGCGGATCCCAAACACGAGCAACCTGCGATTCCCTGGAGCAGACGGCGAAAGCCTGGTCATCGCCCTCGACCTTGCAGGCGTTGCCGTCTCGACGGGGTCGGCCTGCTCGTCAGGACGAACCGAGCCGAGTCATGTCTTGCTCGAGATGGGGCTGTCAGAGCAAGATGCAAAGAGCTCGATCCGTATTTCTCTCAGCCGCTTCACGACGAGTGAAGAGATCGAGAGAGTTGCCGAACTGCTCGAAGAGATGGTGCCGACGACGATGAGAATGACGACTCCGAGGGATTCAGTTTCGTGAGCTCCCGAAAGATGGAATCCGACAGCACGCCCATCGCGGCCGGCGATGTGAGCCTTACGCGCAAGGCTTCGCCGCTGGGGAAAGTGTTTCTCGAAGGTGATCTCGCGGCAATCCAGCTGCCGGACGTGCTCAGCTTCATCTCCATGATCCGGCACTCGGGCCGGCTGGTGCTCCGGCTTCGCGAGCTCGAGCGGTCGATCCTCTGGAAAGATGGAGAGATTGCGTTTGCGACTTCGAACTCCAAGGAGCATTCGCTCGGTGAGTTCCTTCTCGCCAACGGCAAGATCACGCCGGCGCAGTTCGCCGAATCGAAGCGCCGAGTCACTCCCGCACTTCGCCATGGCAAAGTCCTCGTGATGATGGGAGCGCTCTCGCCGAAGGACCTGTGGTGGGGCGTCAAGCAGCAGGTGCTCGAGATCATCTATTCGCTCTTCGCGTGGAAAGAGGGACGGTTCTTCTTCTGTGAGCTCTCCGAGCAGTCGAGTCAGGAGCGCATCACACTTTCGATCAACACCTCGTCCGTGATCATGGAGGGAATCCGGAGGATGGACGAGGTGGCGAGGATCAGGGAAAAGATCACCGGTCCCGAGATGGTCTTCGCCCGCGTTCCGGGAATCGAGCCCGACATGGACGAGCTCGACCTCAGCGAGCAGGAGTCGCGGCTCATCGGCGAGATCGACGGAGTCAGAACGATTCGCGAACTGATCGGCCTGTCAGGAATGACCGAATTCGAAGTCACGAGGATTCTCTTCCAGCTGCTGTCGGCACGTGTGATCGAGGTCGTCCATCAGCACTCCGGGCCTTCTTCAATATTCATGGACGTTGAAGATTCGCCGGAGCTCCTCCGCGTGGTGTCCACCTACAACCTGATGTTCGCGCGGCTCTACGAGGTGCTCGCGGGAAAAGTGGGCCAGCAGCAGGCGCGCGAGATTCTCGGAGGCCTGCTTCAGAGCTCGGATACCGATGAGCTTTGGAATGGTGTTTTCTTTGACGATTACGGCCGTTTCGACGAAAACATGCTGATCGCGAACGTATCGGAGCTCTCGGTCGATCGAAGAAGGACCGCACTCGATGAGGGATTGAATACACTGCTGTCGATCGAGCTGTTTGAAATCTCACAGCACCTCGACGCAGCGACGAAAGTGGAGGTGTTCCGGTATATATCGGAGCAGAGGGCGTCGCTGGAATAAGAAGAGTAGACAGTACACAGTAGACAGAAGACAGAAGACAGTAGCCGCCCTCCCGAACTTTCGTGCAGGCGCTCTTCCGCGGGGCGGGGGCCTACTGTCTCCTGTCTACTGTGTACTCTCTACTTCCTCCGCCTACCAGTCTGGATCCCCTCACACTGGACTCCACCGCGCCCTTCCCGTACCCTGTCGCCCCATGTGGCCAACGCTCTTCAAAATCGGCAATTTCGAGGTCACCACCTTCGGCCTGATGATGTTTCTCGGGTTCATCGTCGGTGGCTACGTTCTGACACTGCAGTTTCGCAAGTACAAACTCCCGGAAGAGCTCGCGTCGTCGATTGTTCTGGCCAGCGCGATCGGCGGCATTCTGGGCGGCAAGATCTATTACGCCGCGCTCTATCAGGACTGGTCGGCTCTCTACAGCCGCGGCGGACTCGTCTTCTACGGCGGGTTCTTCGGTGCGTGGCTCGCCTCATCGTGGGTCATTCGCCGCAGCAAGGCTCCGTACTTCACGGTCGCCGACGCTGCTTCCCCCGCAATCGCCATCGGATACTGTCTCGGAAGAATCGGCTGTTTCCTCGTCGGCGATGACTATGGACGCCCGACTGACGGTCCACTGGGAATCGCCTTTCCTCAGGGCGTTCCGCCGACGACGGCAGGCGAGCTCCGGAACTTCGGCGTCGCGGTCGATCCATCGATTCCGTTCGATACGGTGCTCCGCGTTCACCCGACACAGTTGTACGAAGCGGGCGCCGCACTGCTGATTTTCTTCTTCCTGATGTGGTATTCGAAGCGTCCCCATCCCCGCGGTCGGGTGTTCGCGCTGTTTCTCATTCTCGCGAGCATCGAGCGCTTTCTCGTCGAAATTCTGCGGGCGAAGGACGACCGGTTCCTCGGACCCTTCACGATCGCGCAGTTGATCGCCGTCGCGCTCTTCACGGCAGGGATCTACCTGTTTCTCACGCGACGAACGGCGCCGGTAGAGAGCACAGCGAAAGCATGAGCCATGTGGCTGGGCCTTCCCAGGCCCTGCCTCTTCCGTGATGTGCAGATGTACGACACCTGGGGCATTCATCCGGGGGGCTGCAAGTGACGGCGCGTCATTGAAGCAACGATGAATCACGCGCGCACCGGAGGTGCGCTGAGAGGATAGCCGGTGGCAAGCGAAGCGCAGCCACCGGGCAGCGAGTCCTTTTCGTACACGCACCCCGGCAGGGGTGCCAGATCCGCACTTATTTCTGCCGCCCCGCCGGGGCGGAGGACGTTTCGTGAACCGCTGCCGGTGGCTGCGCTGCGCTTGCCACCGGCTACCCTCTGACGCGCCTCCGGCGCGAGGCCTGGTGTCGAGAAGGCAGCGGGATCGGAGTCCCTTCCAGTCTGAAAGATGAGCCCGTATTTTTCAGCAGGCGCTATGGACATCCATTCAGGCGACGACAAATCTCGGCGGGAAGGATAAAGAGCAATCGTGAATCCCACATCATTGATGGATCATCTTCGGCGCCGCTACATGGCGACGTTCCCGGACCGGCTCGAAGGGGTACGGGATGGCTTGACCAGGCTTTCGGAGGCTCCTTCCGAACTGATCCGGGTCGACACACTCATGCGCGGGCTTCACGGAATCGCCGGCAGCGCTGGAATGGTGGGCTTTCATGAGCTGACTGATCTGGCGCGCTCCGCCGAGCATCTTTGCCTCGACATTCTGAACAGTCCGACGGGCGCTTCCCAATCCGATTGCGAACAGCTGGAAACAATGGTGGCCGATCTCGAGGCCAGGTGGAAGCTCGAAACGGCGGGCGTGGCATTGGCCGCACAGACAGTGCAGAAGTATGTACTTCTCGCCGATCGCGACGAAAGCATCCTGCTGGAGCTCGCTTCTGCAATTGAGCGCGAAGGAGTGCAGGTCCGCACCGCGCAGTCTCTCGCAGAGGCGTTGTCTCTGCTGGATCATGCACTGCCGGAGGCCCTGCTCACGGGAGCAGATCTCGGAGACGGTCCGGGAACAGCGCTTCTCGAAAATCTGCGCGCCCGCAGCGGAGGAGATGCCGTGTTGGCGATCATAATGGGCGAGAACTTCGAGTTTCTCGACAAGGTCAGAGCTGTCAAGGCGGGCGCCGATGCGTGTCTGGATAAGCCACTCGATCGGCATGCTGTGGTGCAACTCCTCGAGAATGTATGGAAAGGCGAATCGACGCCTCGACGCATCCTCTATGTAGAAGACGATTCCGATCAGGCCGCGATCGTCACCGGCGTACTGGAGAACGCTGGATACGAAGTCCTGGTCTGCGAGTCTCCCGCCCGTTTCGAAGAAGTACTCCACGCATTCCGTCCCGAACTGATCCTCATGGACATCCTTCTGCCCGAGATCAGCGGCCTTGATCTCGCGCGCTACGTACGACTTGATCCTGCAAACGCCACTCTGCCGATTCTCTTTCTGTCCACCGAAGGACAGATGATGAAACGGATTGAATCCCTGCAAGCCGGAGGAGACGATCATCTCGTCAAACCGGTGGCCCCCCAACGCCTGCTCACGGCGGTGGCATCGCGGCTGGAGCGCGCCCGGCTCATGCAGAGGCTCATCGAAAGGGATGGTCTTACCGGACTGCTGAATCGACGCGCCTTCGAGCGGCGTCTCCAGGAGCAGTGGACGCGGAACCGCAACGGCGATCATTCCTGCATCCTCGTGATTCTGGATCTCGATCACTTCAAGGGGGTCAACGACACTTACGGGCACGTAACCGGCGACCGCGTCATCAGAGCGCTGGCATCCCTGATGACCGCCAGTCTCCGACAGACTGATTGCGTTGCCCGGTACGGGGGCGAGGAGTTTGCGCTGCTGCTGGAGGGGATGAGTGAAGAGGTAGCTCTCCGGATCATTGGGCGGCTTCTCGAGCAATTCAGCTCGCTGGAGCAGACTGCATGTGACGGCCGGTCCCTCCACTCGACGTTCAGCGCAGGCATGGCGATGCTCGGTAGCCAGGAGAGCCCGATGGCCTGGCTGCGCGAAGCCGATCAGGCACTGTACGCGGCGAAAGAGGCGGGAAGAAACAGAATCGCTGCCGCGTAACCCCGGGCTTCGCCCTAATGGTGTCACTCAAGGCCCGCGTACGGGCAAGTGTCATCCTGAGCGAAGCGAAGGATCCCCTCGTTGCTGGCCGTAATCGAAAGGCTTGAGGGGATCCTTCGCTGCGCTCAGGATGACACATCGAGCCTGCTCAGCCGCTCGGAGACTCCGGATCGTCCGTCGATGCTGCGGGACGTGGGCGGTTCACACATTCCGTCACGAGCTGCACGATGTGATCGTAGCGAAAAGGCTTCTCAACGCTCGCGAAGGCAGCAGACCGTTCGCGACGTGGACGGCGCGAATATGCCGTCATCATGATGACTCGATCGAGTAGCTCGGGTTGAGTGACGCTCCAGTAGTCGATCAGGCGCTCGCCGTCGAATACAGGCATCTGCACGTCGAGGAGGATCGCATCGTAGCCCTCCTTCAGGCTCAACGCGTAAATGCCGTCCTCCATTGTCTCCACCACGAACCCGTGGGCCTCGAGAATGGCCCGAACCGTCTCACGGGTGTCGGGATCGTCGTCGATCACCAGGATGCGAAGCTTCTCGGGAAGCATCAGTGAGCCTCCAACAGGTCGCTCTCCAGATCTGCGATGGTATCCAGAAGAAGGTCCACATCGAATGGTTTCCGAAGAAAACGAGCGGGGGAGTAATGAATGAGCTCGGCGGCGTCGGCGTGCCCGGTCGAAAAGATGATGGGTAGGTCGGGATGGGCCAGGCGCAGGCGCTTTGCCACGTCGCGACCGTCGATGTCGGGAAGACCGATATCGAGCACTACCAGGTCCGGGAGAAACCGCTCCACGGCGGTTAGCGCTTCGAGACCCGTGCGAGCAACACCGACCTGGAATCCTTCGAACACCAGAATCTCACGCAGTCCTTCCGTAATCGACAATTCGTCGTCCACGATCAACAGACGTCTCGCGCGAATGGGGATTCTTTCGACAGGTGCTTCGAGCGTCGCGACCGGCTGATCCACCGTGCCTCTGGGCAGGAAAATATGGAACGTAGTTCCAACTCCAACTTCGCTCTCCACGAAGATGTGGCCAGCATGACGGGTGATCACCTGGTGGGCGACGGCGAGCCCGAGGCCTGTTCCTCCGTGGGCCTTTGTTGTGAACAACGGGTCGAACAGCTGCCCGCGGATCTCTTGAGAAATGCCGGAGCCGGTATCGGACACGGACAGGTGTACGAATGACGGCGAATCGGAAACCACACCGAAAGGATATCGTTCTTCCGTCGACGTCGCTTCCGCACGGATTGTCAACGTTCCACCTTCGTGCATCGCATCCTGAGCATTGTTGACGAGATTCGAGAAGACCTGCGAAAGTTGCAGCGCGTCCGCAATCACCACCAGATCGTCCGGAATCCAGCTGTTGAAGGTGATTTGGCTGCCGAGCTGAGCATGCAGTTCGGGAGACAGAAGTTTCCACCACGCGGCAAGATTGAGGGGGCTGATCACCGGCGCGGCGGGCTGAGTGTAGCGCAGAATATCCTGAGCAACTCTCTTCCCCCGCTGGATAGAGTTGCTGAGGTGATGCGCGCAGGTCTCCAGCACTTTCGGAGAAGGATTCGGCTGCCGCAGAAGCTCGGCGAACGGCTGCATGCCCATCAGGACGTTGTTGAACTCATGCGCGACAGTCGCCGCAAGACGTCCGAGCCCGGTGAGCCGGTTCGCCTGCCCGAGTTGTGCTTCCAGAAGTTTTCTTTCAGTGACGTCACGGGCGAGACCACGCACGAAGGGACCGTCAACACCTGTGGTCATCAGAGTGTTCTGAAACTCCCAGACACGTGTCCGCCCATCCCGGGTCATCACTCTCATCAGTCCCCGGGCGGTTCCGCGTTGAAGAAGGCTCTCGACGTATTCCGCGTATTGAGGCCGATCGGCTGGTGCCATGATCTCCTGGATCGTTAGCGTCTGGAACTCGTCGCCGGGGATTCCCAGGACGCGTGTTACCGCGGCGTTGGCGGTGAGCACCCGGCCGTCGAGCAGATGCGTGCAGACGAGATCGTGTCCAATCGCGATCAGATCGTGGTAGCGAGCCTCGCTCTCCATGAGCCGCTCCTCCTCACTCCGGCGGCGGGTGATGTCGCGGATACCAAAGATGAATGTTCCCTCTCCCAGCTCTGCGTTGCAGACCTCGATGAAGAGAGCGCTGCCGTCCTTCCGTCGCGCGTGGAATTCCGACGTTCGCGATGGTTGCAGGAGCGGGATCATCTGGCTTGACTGACCGAAAATCGTCTCCAGGGGTAGTCCCGAAATATCCTCGAGCTCGTATCCAAAGATTCGAGCGAGGCCTTGATTGGCGGCCGAGACAATGCCGTGCTCTGCAATGAAGATTCCGTCGAATGCTGCATCCGCGAGCATTCCCAGGGGGGAGTCACACCGATAGGGCCATCGATCTTCTGAGTGGTGCAGGACGCTCATGGAATCACCGATCTCGTTCATATTTAGTCTCGTCAGGTATCCCACGGTCGAGACCGGGTTGGAACCCATGGTCGGCTCTCCTCCCATCACTGGTGACTCGGCCGAGAGTGTCAAGTTTCTTGCGAGAAACGTCCCTCGGCAGCCTCACATTGAGGTCTCCCCGTACGCTCGATGTCGCGCTCTTCGTCGTCGAATTGTCAGTCCAGCGGTGTCCTCGAAAAATACAGAACGTCCGTTTTGTATTTATTCGGTATGGGCGAATGACACACTAGTCGTACCAACACCAAAGGGGAGTTCAGATCATGAAAGCTTCAGCACTCAGCCGCGTCTCGACTCGTTCGACCATGATCCGCGCTCTGATTCAGGCGAGTTTTGTCATCGCTCTGACCCTTTTCACGGCAGTAGCAGCAAGCGCAGATGACCCAACCGAAGATCTCACGGAGCTCAATCTGGAAGACCTTCTCAATGTAGAAGTAACGTCCGTGGCGCGGCGCGGACAAAAGCTGGCGGAGACGCCTGCTGCCGTATTTGTCATCACGAGCGACGAGATTCGTCGTTCCGGGGCAACGACCATTCCCGATCTCCTGCGAATGGTGCCCGGGTTCGAAGTCGCACGTGTGAATGGAAATGTCTGGGCCGTGTCCGCTCGCGGATTCAACGGTCGTTACGCCAACAAGCTTCTGGTTCTGATCGATGGACGCAGCATCTATTCGAATGTCTTCTCCGGCGTCCACTGGGATGAGCAGGGTCTGATGCTCGAGGACATCGAGCGGATCGAGGTGATTCGCGGTCCGGGTGGGACTTTGTGGGGAGCCAACGCCGTGAATGGTGTCGTGAGCATC
>JBGSYJ010000138.1:0-3824 GCA_041750915.1 Thermoanaerobaculia bacterium
GCCCGCCGGCCGAGTTGTCATGCCTTTTGAATAGAATGCAGCGGCGGCTTGCTCTGAACTTGCTTTAGTCGAGTATCGTTCCACCGGAATGGCGGATCGGGGATCGATTCATCGCACAGCTGCAGGAGGCGCACCGCACCATGCGTCAGTCCTGTGAAGGGAGAAGCAGCATGCCAGCAGACCGAATGAAGACTCCGAAGCAGGCAGAAGAGGTTCATGTCGTGTTCCCTGCCAGTCCGGCGCGCAATCAGTTGCGTGAGCTCGCTGTCTGGATCCGGGATCAGCGCGATCCGCTGCTTGACGCGTGGCGCGCGTACGGCGACGCCGTGCCGGGCCGGAACATCGCAGCGTCACTCTCGCGCGTTCAGTTCAACGATCACATCCCCGTCGTCCTCGAGTCGCTGTCGGCAAACCTGGAAGCGTGGCCCGAAGACGCGACACCGATCACCAGTGGGGCCGAGACCGAGGAGATGTCGGGCCACGGGCTGCAGCGCTGGCAACAGGGCTACTCATTGAGCGAAGTCCTCCGCGAGTGGGGATACCTGCAGTTGTGCGTTGCCTCGGAACTCGAACGCTATGCAGTCGAACAGTCGACGCTCGAGTCCGCCGTGATGCCGGCCGCACGGCGCATCTGGGCGCAGATTTGCTCGGACGGGGTCACCGAGAGTGCAACGCAGTATGCCCGCCTCCATCAGACAGCGTCGGCCGGACACGTCAACGCGCTCGAGCGTGCTCTGAGGGAGCTGCAAACGATGGAGAGCGCGCGCGCCGAGGCGTGGCGTACGGCGGCTCACGATCTGCGCGGTAGCGTTACGTTGGTGAAAGGCGCGGCCACGCTCAATGCGAGTGGCTCGGATCTTCCGGAGGTGGATCGTGCAGAGGTGGCGGACATGCTCAACAAGGGTGTGTCGTCGCTCCACGTCATGCTCAACGATCTGCTCAGTCTGGCCCGGCTCGAGGCGGGACATGAACAGCGCGCGGTGACACAGTTCGACGCGGCCGTGCTTCTACGCGATTTCTGCGCCGCATCTCAAGCAGCCGCGACCGACCGCGGCCTTTATCTCAGGATGGACGGTCCAGGCACGCTCCCGGTCGAAGGTGATAAGGCGAAGATCCTCCGAATTCTGCAGAATCTGTTTCTCAATGCCACGAGGTATACCGAGCGCGGCGGCATCTCTGTGAGCTGGGGTGTCGACACGACGCAAGACACCGACCGGTGGACCTTCTCTGTTCAGGACACAGGTCCCGGGATCGATGAATCGAGCGGCTCAACGATCGCGCAGGAGCTTCTGGAAGCAACCGACGTTGCCGACGATGCGCGGGACGCGAGCACCGACAGGCGCGGCGAAATGGCCGCCGCGACGACTGTCGATTCTGCTTCTGACACGTCAACGGAGGGTGCACATCACGGAGAGGGTGTGGGACTCTCGATCGTGAAACGCCTCTGCGAGCTTCTGGATGCGAGCCTGGAGTTGGCGACCAGTCCCGGACAGGGCTCGACCTTTCGCGTGATTCTGCCGTGCAAGTACAGCGACCAGCATGACGTGAACGAATAGGGCCCATGTGGCAGGGCCCTCCGAGGCCCTGCCTTTTAGAGCAGTAACGATGTACGTCACATGGAGCGCGCACCAGTCCCGACAATTGCTCCGGAGTCGTACTCTTTACGATGCGTATGAGGCACAAGGGTGTGAGCCTGTGAAACGAGGTGTCATCCTGAGCGCAGCGAAGGATCCCCCAGAGCCTTGCGATACAGCCAGTACTAAGGGGATCCTTCGCTGCGCTCAGGATGACACCTGCGCATGCGCGGACCTTGAGTTGACGCCAATTGAAAGGACATGTCATATCGGGAATTGACGAAATGACCGATCCGTTGACAATAGCCTCATGAAACTCGCCAACACCGTTCAGATCCAGAAGGCCATGGCCCATCCGGTCCGCCTGCGAATTCTCGCAATGCTTCGGGACGGTCCCCTCTGTGGCTGTCAGGTCTCCGCGGTCGTGAAACTCGCCGCCTCGACCGTGTCTGAGCATCTGTCGGAGCTGAAGAAGGCGGGGCTGGTCGCCGAGAAAAAGGACGGACGCTGGGTGGAGTACCGTCTGGCCGCTTCGGGGCATGCGGAAGTCGCGCTCGCGGCGGTGTTCGCCCAGATGGATGGCGACTCCGAGGTGCGAGCGGACCAGGTGCTCGTGCGCGCGCTCCGGCGGGTTCCCCTCGAGGAGTTGTGCAGCGTGAACCTCGATCTGGGGCGGCTCGAGCGTGCCGCGGTGAACACCGCTCTCGACCGCTCGGAACGGATTCGGGAGGCAGGGCAGCTGAAGTGAGCCGGCAGAGCGTTCTCTTCATCTGCACGCACAACTCCGCGCGGAGTCAGATGGCCGAGGGGCTGCTGCGTCATCTCGCGGAGGACCGCTTCGAAGTCAAAAGCGCCGGGACCGAAGAGACGCACGTTCGACCGCTCGCGATCGAGGCGATGAAGGAGATCGGGATCGACATCAGCGGCCAGCGTTCCAAGACGATCGCATCACTCGGCGAAAGACGCTTCGACTGGGCGATCACGGTGTGCGACAGCGCGAACGAGGCGTGTCCGATCTTCCCAGGAGGGACGCGCCGGCTCCACTGGAGTTTCGACGATCCGAGCGGAGCGACGGGAACGGAGGCCCAGCGCCTTGCCGTCTTCCGCCGTGTCCGCGACGAGATCCGCGCGAAGATCGAAGAGATCTTAACGGAAGTCGCGGCCGGGAACAGCTGAGCCTTCTTCGCGCCGCTCGGCGCGCATCCTCGAAGCGTATATACTTCGGGAATTTCCGAAACGGCGAAACGTTGCGCCATTCATAGGAAACGATTTGCTCATGTCTGAAGACGTCACCCGCAGGCTATCCTGGCTCGACCGCGGGCTCACACTCTGGATCTTCACCGCCATGGCCGCCGGAATCGTCATCGGCTGGCTCTATCCCGCCGCGCACGAGTTCATCAGCCGGTTTGACGTCGGAACCACCAACATCCCGATCGCGATCGGCTTGATCCTGATGATGTACCCCCCGCTCGCGCGGGTGAAGTACGAGGAGCTGGGCAAGGTCTTCCGCGATTTCAAAATTCTCGGGATCTCGCTCGCGCAGAACTGGGTCATCGGGCCGATCCTCATGTTCGTCCTCGCGGCGCTCTTCCTCCGGAACCACCCGGAGCTGATGGTGGGTTTGATCCTCGTCGGCATCGCGCGCTGCATTGCGATGGTCCTCGTCTGGAACCAGCTCGCACGCGGCAACTCGGAGTACGCCGCCGGCCTCGTCGCCCTCAACAGCGTCTTCCAGGTGCTGACCTACGGCCTTTACGCCTGGATCTTCGTCACCCTCGTGCCGGGATGGTTCGGAATCGATCTGTCCTCCGTTCAGGGCGCCGGCGGACGGGCGCTCGACCAGATCACGATCGGCGAGATCTTCACGAGCGTCATGATCTACCTCGGCATTCCCTTCGCGGCCGGCATCGCCACACGCGCGATCCTCCTTCCCCTCAAGGGACGTGACTGGTACGAGAAGAAGTTCATCCCGCGCATCTCTCCCGTCACGCTGATCGCGCTACTGTTCACGATCGTCGTGATGTTCAGCTTCAAAGGGGCCAACATCGTCGAGTTCCCGGCGAAGGTTCTGCTGGTCGCAATGCCGCTGACGATCTACTTCGTGCTGATGTTCCTCATCAGCTTCTTCATGGCCTGGAAGCTCGGCGCCGACTACAGCCGGTCGACGACCCTCGCCTTCACCGCCTCGGGTAACAACTTCGAGCTCGCGATCGCCGTCGCAATCGCCGTCTTCGGGATCTCCTCCGATGT
>JBGSYJ010000139.1:0-12939 GCA_041750915.1 Thermoanaerobaculia bacterium
TCCCGACTTCGTCCAGCGGATCACATCAGTGATGATGGCCGGGAAAGGCGATCTGCTTCCGGTCAGCGCCTTCGCGCCGGATGGAACGTGGCCAACCGGAACGACGCAGTGGGAGCGTCGCAACATCGCGCTCGAGATCCCGATCTGGGATCCGGAGTTCTGCATCCAGTGCAACAAGTGCGCGTTTGTCTGCCCTCACGCCGCGATCCGCGCCAAGGTCTACGACAAAGACGCTCTCACCGGCGCTCCCGACACGTTCCTCGCTGTCGACTACAAAGGCACCGACTACAAAGGCATGGCGTACACGATCCAGGTGGCGCCGGAAGACTGCACGGGCTGCAACCTCTGCGTCAACGTATGCCCGGGCAAGGACAAGACGAATCCGAAGCACAAGGCGATCAACATGATGCCGGAGTCCGAGCACGGCCCAATCGAACAGCCCAACTTCGCATTCTTCCTCGACCTGCCGGAGCTCGACCGCACGTCACTGTCCCGACTCGACGTCAAGGGCACGCAGTTCCTCAAGCCGCTCTTCGAGTTCTCCGGTGCGTGCGCCGGTTGCGGAGAGACGCCGTACATCAAACTTCTCACGCAGCTCTACGGCGACCGGCTCCTGATCGCGAACGCGACAGGTTGCACGTCGATTTATGGCGGCAACCTGCCGACGACACCCTACTCGCAGGACGACGAGGGACGCGGGCCGGCCTGGTCCAACTCGCTGTTCGAAGACAACGCGGAGTTCGGACTCGGCTTCCGTCTCGCAATCGATTCGCACATCGCGCAGGCGCAGTCGCTCCTCAAGTCGATCGCACCTGAGATCGGAGACTCGCTCGTACAGGAGTTGCTGACTGCGGATCAGATGAGCGAGAAGGGAATCGCCGAGCAGCGGGCACGCGTGGTCCTGCTCCGTAACCTGCTGCGGTCCGTCGACTCGATCGCAGCGCGACGTCTCGAGCCAATCGCCGATTATCTCGTTCGCAAGAGCGTCTGGCTCCTCGGAGGCGACGGCTGGGCCTTCGACATCGGATACGGCGGCCTCGATCATGTTCTTTCACTCAATTACGACATCAACATCCTGGTGCTCGACACCGAGGTGTATTCGAACACGGGGGGGCAGGCGTCGAAGGCGACACCGCTCGGCGCCGCTGCGAAATTCGCCTCGCGCGGAAAAGTTGCAGACAAGAAGGACCTGGGCCTCATGGCGATGAACTACGGACATGTCTACGTCGCGTCGATCGCATTCGGCGCACGCGATGCGCAGACGGTTCGCGCCCTGACGGAAGCGGATGCGTACAACGGGCCTTCGCTCGTCATCGCATACAGCCACTGCATCGCGCACGGTTACGACATGGCGTTCGGTCTCGATCAGCAGAAGCGGGCCGTCGACAGCGGCGTGTGGCCCGTCTACCGCTTCGATCCGCGCCGGATTGATGAAGGTGAGCCGCCGCTCGTCGTCGACATGCCGGGCGGCAAGATTCCGGTGCAGGACTACATGCGGAACGAGGCGCGCTTCCGGATGGTCGAGCGGATGGATCCCGAACGGTTCCGCGACTTCGCCCGCCGCTCGCAGCTGGCCGCCGAACGGAGAATCGCCACCTATCAGCATCTCGCCACGCTACGGCTGCCGAAGCCCTTCGCAGCCGCCGTCGAGACAGCAGCCACCAAAACCACAACCGCGGCAACGCCCGAGGAGTAGTCCGATGCTCGACATGAAAGTAAAGTACCTGGGCCTGGAGCTGGAACATCCGTTCATCGTCGGAGCGTGCCCTCAGGCGGATTCGCTCGATGGGGTGCGCCGTGCCGAAGATGGCGGAGCAGCGGCGATCGTATTTCGCTCACTGTTCGAAGAGCAGCTCGACACTGAGGCGATGGCGACGTTCTCCGCGATGGAGTTGCACGCTGAGATGAATGCCGAAGCCACGCATTTCATGGCCGAGCCTTCCGAGTTCAAGCTGGGTCCGGAGCAGTATCTCGAAGGCATCCGCCGCGCGAAGGCTGCTGTCAGCATTCCGGTCATCGGATCGTTGAACGGCACCTCGCTGGGAGGCTGGCTCGGCTACGGCCGCGCGATCGAAGAAGTCGGCGCCGATGCGCTCGAGCTCAACATCTTCGATGTTCCGATGAACGAGCGGGTGAGCGGTGGGGAGCTCGAGAAGGAAATCGTGGAGATGGTTCGCGAGCTTCGCCAGCTGCTCTCGATTCCGATCGCGGTGAAGCTCTCGCCTTTCCACACCTCGTTGCCTCACTTCGCGGCAGCACTACAGGATGCCG
This sequence comes from Thermoanaerobaculia bacterium, assembly GCA_041750915.1. GTDB lineage: Bacteria > Acidobacteriota > Thermoanaerobaculia > Gp7-AA8 > Gp7-AA8 > JBGSYJ01. Next base: position 2,272 of record JBGSYJ010000139.1, read on the forward strand.
GCGTTGACGGGCTGGTTCTCTTCAACCGGTTCTTCGAGCCCGACATCGACATCGAGAACCTCGAAGTGATTAGCGAGATGCGCCTTTCGGATTCGCGCGAGCTGCTGCTCCGGTTGCGATGGCTCGCGATCCTTTCCGGCCTGATGACGAAGGTACAGTTCTCGGTGACCGGCGGCGTCCACACGTCGACCGATGCGATCAAGGCCGTCATGTGCGGAGCTTCGGCCGTGCAGGTCGTGGCGGGAGTTCTGCGTTCCGGACCGAGCCGGCTGCGCGAGTTGCGCGTCGGGATGCAGGCCTGGATGACTGAGCACGAGTACAAGTCCGTCGAATCGATGCGCGGCTCGATGAACATCCTCAGGGCTCCGGACCCGAATGTCTTCTCCCGCGCGAACTACATGCGGATTCTGCAGACGTGGGTAAGCGATTGAGGCGGATCAACCTGTCATCCCGAGTGACAACTTGAGGGCTTTGTCATCCTGAGCGAAGCGAAGGATCTTCTTGCAGGGATCGAGCGTCGCAAGATGATCCTTCGCTTCGCTCAGGATGACAGGTGGCTCACTTCGCGCAACGATGACCGTTCCGGCAGCTGTCTCTCCGAATGACAAGGGCCTCATTTCCTTACCACACTGCGCGCGATCCGGAAGCCGTAGTCCGTGTAGCGGAACTCGGGAGGAATGCTCGAGCGCGCCGCGCAGCGGGTGAACCTGACCTGGTGGCGCCAGGATCCACCTCGCGAGACACGGCGCACGCCTGTGTCCGGTCCGAGCGGATTCCTGTCGGGTGAAGTCGCGTAGTAGCCTGCGCCGAACCAGTCGCTGCACCATTCGTGAACGTTCTCGCACATGTCGTAGAGCCCGTATCCGTTCGGCTGCCACTGACCCACCAGCTCAGGGCCGGTGGCTGGGCGCGCGCCTTCGTAGATTTGCCGTTGCGGAGAGTCGTCTCCCCACGGATACCGAAATCCCTCGCTTCCACCGCGTGCAGCGAGCTCCCACTCCGCTTCGGTCGGCAACCTGAACCTTCGCCCCGTGGCCCCGCTCAACCACTCGCAGTAACTCACCGCGTCGAACCACGAAACGGCGACGACCGGCTGATTCGGATCGCTCAACTCGGAGTCGTTTCTGCGGGGCAGCGGCGGATGTCCGGTGTCGTCAACGAAACGCGCGTACTCGGCGTTCGTCACCGGACACGGGCTCAGCTCGAACGAATCGACGTAGACACGGTGAATCGGACGTTCGTTGTCGGCGCCGTCTTCCGATCCCATATCGAACGATTTTCCCTCGATCGTGACCATCTTCTGCCGCACGGATCGATGATGCCACGTAGTAGCGGGAGATTCCGATCTCCCGCTCCCGTAATCGTGAAGTCTCGCGCGTTATGGGAGGCTGGCGATCGCGCCAAAACCCGCGAGCCTTTCACATCACGAGATACGGCGCATCGGAATGCGCCGCTACGAAAACGCGCCGGAACGTCAGTTCCGGCGATCGGCAGGCATGTGAACTATAATTCTGACCACTCATGGGCGAAAAGAAGATCGCGAACGGCGCAAACAGAATCACCGACGAGGCGTTCCTCCAGGCCTTTGGCGAGCGCATCCGCGCCGAGCGCGCCCGGCGCGGGATGAGCCGCAAGCTCCTCGCAGAGCACGCCGGCATGTCCGAACGCTACATCTCGCAGATCGAGTCAGGCAGGGGAAACATCTCGCTCGTCCTGCTGCGCCACATTGCAACCGCGCTCGGCCTTCCGCTGGCGCAGCTCGTCGACGACGAATCTCCAACGGCCGCGATGAGGCTCGCACAGCAGTTCCTCTCGCGACTCTCTCCTCCGCAGCTCGAAGAGGCTCACCAGCTGCTCGGCTCCAGGTTTGCGACCGCGGGCACCGAGGCCCGTTCGAACCGGATCGCCCTCGTCGGTCTGCGCGGCGCCGGAAAGTCGACGCTCGGAAGAGCGCTGGCCCGCGCCCGAAACCTCCCCTTCTTCGAGCTCGACCGCGAGATCGAGCGTCTCTCTGCAACATCTCTCGGAGTCATCATCGAGCTCTACGGCCAGCAGGCGTACCGCCGGTACGAAGCGCAGGCTCTGAACGAGCTCATCGAGACGCAACCGCGCTTCGTCGTCGCGACCGGGGGCAGCATCGTCTCCGAGGCAGCTACCTGGGAGTCGCTGCTTCGCCACTGCTTTACAGTTTGGATCCGGGCAAGCCCCGAGGAGCATATGAGCCGCGTCATCGCACAGGGAGATCGCCGGCCGATGGCGGGATCGGAGCGTGCAATGGATGATCTCCGGCGCATTCTCGACGAGCGGTCACCACTCTACGCGAGAGCCGATCTCGAGATCGATACGTCACGCAAGACCGAAAAGGCAACGCTGAAGGAGCTGATCAGAGGCCTTCCAGCGAAATGATCCACCATGTGGCAGGGCCTTCCCAGGCCCTGCCTATTCTGAATCGTGAAGATGTAAGACACCTGGAGCCACGACTCTGGATGAATGCTCCAGGTGTCGTACGTCGTTACTACCTGAAGAGGCAGGGCCTGGGAAGGCCCTGCCACATATACATACGGCGAAATAATGCGGTATGCCATTCGCATTAGGCACTATAATGCCGACCCTTTGGAGGTACTCATGATCACATTCGATCGCGATCCCGCCACGTATAAACACTGGCAGCTCACGTTCGACGGCCCCCTCGCCACTCTTGCCCTGGACGTTGACGAGGATGGCGGCATCGAGCCCGGATACAAGCTGAAGCTCAACTCCTATGATCTCGGAGTCGACATCGAGCTGCGCGATGCACTCGAGCGCATTCGATTCGAACATCCCGAAGTCCGGACAGTCGTCATCGGCAGCGCAAAGGATCGAATGTTCTGCGCGGGAGCAAACATCTACATGCTCGGCAAGTCGAGCCATGCGTGGAAGGTGAATTTCTGCAAGTTCACGAACGAGACACGCAACTCGATCGAAGACTCGAGCGAGACCTCGGGACTCAAGTTCATCGCGGCCGTGAACGGCACCGCGGCGGGCGGCGGCTACGAGCTGGCCCTCGCGTGCGATGAGATCCTGCTGGTCGACGATCGGTCGAGCACCGTGAGTTTCCCCGAGGTGCCGTTACTCGCGGTTCTTCCGGGAACCGGGGGGCTGACGCGCCTCACAGATAAGCGCAAGGTCCGCAGCGATCTGGCGGACGTCTTCTGCACGATGGCCGAAGGACTCGGCGGGGCAAAGGCAAAAGCGTGGGGCCTGGTCGATGAAGTGATCGCCCCTCGCAACTTCGAGGAGACGGTTCGCGAACATGCTCTGGCTCTCGCTGAGAAAAGTGACCGCCCCACCAATGCGAAGGGCATCGAGCTGACACCGCTCGAGCGGAAGATCGATGAGGCGGGCGTTCATTACGAACACGTCGATGTCGCGATTGGAGAAAACGGAAGGACGATCACCATCACGGTCACCGCGCCTTCCGCTGAAGAGCCGGTCGAGATCGATGACATCGTTGCGAAGGGCGCGCAGTGGTGGCCCCTCGCGATGGCAAGGCAACTCGACGACGCGATCCTCCACCTCCGCACGAACGTTCGCGAAGGCGGCATGTGGCTCTTCGAGACACGGGGCGACATGGATGCGATGCTCCGCATGGACGAAGCACTCGCGCGTCAGGCGGACCACTGGCTGGTGCGCGAGACGACGAATCTCATCCGTCGCACGCTTGCGCGCCTCGAGGTTTCGTCGCGCAGCATGTATGCAGTCATCGGTGAAGACGCATGCTTCGCTGGAACTCTGTTCGAGCTCGCTCTCGCGGCAGACCGCTCCTTCATGCTCTCGGCCGACAACGGCTCCCGCATCGCTCTCAGCTCCATGAACTTCGGCCCCTACCGGATGCCGAATCGCATGACGCGTCTCGAGGCGCGGTTCGGCGAAGATGCAGCAGACAAGGTCTCGGAGCTTAAGACACTCATCGGCGAGAAGATGGACGCCGAGGCAGCGCTCGATGCCGGGCTGATCACGTTCGCGCCCGATGATCTCGACTGGGAAGACGAGATCCGAATGGCCGTCGAAGAACGGATCAGCCTCTCGCCCGACGCCCTCACCGGAATGGAAGCGAGCCTTCGTTTCGGCGGCAGAGAAACGGCAGCCACGAAGATATTCGGCCGGCTCTCGGCCTGGCAGAACTGGATATTCATCCGTCCGAATGCAGTCGGCGACGAAGGTGCGCTGAAACTCTTCGGCAGCGGTACCAAGCCCCGCTTTTCATGGGAAAGGATCTGACGATGACATCGATCACTTACGACGACCGCATACCGAACAACGTCGAGCTCTCGACGAACAAGACACTCCAGCGCGCGCTCGAGCACTGGCAGCCGCGGTTTCTCGACTGGTGGAAAGAGCTCGGCCCCGAGGTCTTCAAACACAACGACGTCTACCTCCGCACGGCGACCTCGGTCGACCGGGCAGGATGGGCGACGTTCGGAATGGTCAAGATGCCGGAGTATCGCTGGGGCATCTTCCTCGCCGACCAGACTGAAGACCGCACGATCGGATTCGGCGACAGCATCGGCGCGCCGGCATGGCAGGTCGTACCGGGCGAGCACCGCTCGACCCTACGCCGTCTCATTGTCACGCAGGGCGACACCGAGCCTGCTTCCGTGGAGCAGCAGCGCGCCCTCGGCCGCAGCGCGCCTTCCCTCTACGACCTGCGCAATCTGTTTCAGATCAACGTTGAAGAAGGCCGCCACCTATGGGCGATGGTGTATCTGCTCCACGCGTACTTCGGACGCGACGGCCGCGAAGAAGCAGAGGGATTGCTCGAGCGCCATTCCGGAGACGTCGACAAGCCACGCATCCTCTCGACGTTCAACGAGCCGATCCGCGACTGGCTCTCGTTCTTCATGTTCGCCTACTTCACCGATCGTGACGGCAAGTTTCAGCTCAAAGCTCTCGCCGAAAGCGGCTTTGATCCTCTTGCGCGCACCTGCCAGTTCATGCTGACGGAAGAAGCGCATCACATGTTCGTTGGCGACACGGGAATCGGGCGCGTCGTACGGAGGACGGTCGAGGTGATGAACGAGATCAAATCCGATGATCCCGAGCGCGTCCGAGCGGCAGGCGCAATCGACCTGAACACGATTCAAAAGTACATGAACTTCTGGTGCAGTTCCGCGCTCGATCTGTTCGGCGCCGATGTTTCGTCGAACGCCGCGAGCTACTTCGCATCGGGCCTCAAGGGCCGCCCCGACGAATCGCTCTATGACGATCACGTCGCCGCCGGCGATTACGAGCTCGAAGTGCCGGACAGCGCATCAGGTATTACTACCGAAACGATCTCGATGCGGAACGCCATGAACGAAGTCATGCGCACCTCGTACGTCCGCGACTGCGAGAACGGTGTGAGGCGCTGGAACAAGATCATTGAGAAGGGCGGCTGGAAGTTCGAGCTGCGCCTTCCGAGCCCCCGCTTTCGCCGCTCGGTCGGAAGCTGGGCGAACGTGCCGACCGATCCGGCCGGAAACCGGATCACCGCGGAGGCCTTTGCAGCCAGCATGCAGAACTGGATCCCGATGCCTGCCGACCAGGAATTCGTCAGCTCGCTGATGAAGCCTGTGCTCGAAGTCGGGAAGATCGCGAGCTGGATCGCACCGCCGGATCGCGGAATCAATAACCTGCCGGTAGATTACGAGTACGTAAGGGTGGCGTGAAACAGTAGCCAGTAGTCAGGAGTCAGTAGACAGGAGCCCGCCCTCCCGGATCGGACTTGCAACAGCCCGGTCCGGGAGCGAGTGCGTGACGTCATTCACGGCTCAGCTGGACATTCACGGCCGAACTGTATTCAATGTTCCTGGCTGGTGAATGACGTTACCGTGACTTCCTCCACTGATTTACGCATCCTCGTAGTCGACGACGATCAGGCGATTCGCAATCTTCTCTGTGCCGTGCTCCGGCGTAGAGGCCTCGAGGTCGATCCGGCTGGAAATGGCGCAGAAGGGCTCGCGATGCTCGCCGCGCGTCCGTACGCCGTCATTCTGCTCGATCTCATGATGCCTCTCGTCGACGGACATCTCTTCCTGCAGAGACTTGCGGAGCTCGAACTCGATCCCCGTCCCATCGTTCTGGTCATCAGCGCCAGCGACGAATCCGATTTCCGGAAACTCGCGCGCGGAAGCGTCTCCGCGATCATCCGGAAGCCGTTCGACATCATGGAACTGGCCGATCTGGTCACCGCATGCGTTAATTCATGCGTTGTGGAGAGCGACGAGGCCGCCGGCGAGGCGACACAGCGCCCTCGGCTTCCGATCACCGGCGAACGGACTGCCCCGGTCCTCTCGTCATCGGTCGCTCCCGAGAAACCGGACGACCCTCCGATCGTTCCACGCGACAGGTCGTAGAGGGCGCATGAAAAAAGCAGGCGATCGCTCGCCTGCTTTTCTTGAATTGTGGTTCTGTTTATGTCAAACGATGGTGACGTTCGAAGCCTGAAGACCCTTTGGGCCGTTGACCACGTCGTACTCGACTTCGGCGCCTTCAGCCAGGCTGCGAAACCCCTGCGACTGAATGGCCGTGTAGTGAACGAAAAGATCCTCTCCACTTGCACCGGTAATGAATCCAAAACCCTTGGCATCGTTGAACCACTTGACTCTTCCTACTTCTCTACTCATGCTCCAGATCTCCTTGTAGTTTCCTGCTTCGCTGGAGATTTCGCGGCCGGATCCATTCCTGCGCTGCTAGCTCTGAACCAGTTCGACAGTGTTCTTCAGAAAACGCACCGTTTTTCGGGTTAATTCCGAATTCCAACCGTGGCGATGTCTACCCGGGGCCGCGAGAAAACGCCGGTTGAATAGTGAGCGGATTTTCTCTAAGCTTGCGGGCAGATGCCAGACGCAGAGCGCCGACGTATCCAGCGAATCAGCCTTGACCAGCCCCTCAGCGGCCGGCTCTCGGGGATGAGGGTCACGATCCTGGACCTGAGCACCATTGGAGCGCGTGTCGAGCACACCTTTCCTCTTGCCCGCGGAAGACGACTACGGCTCGATTTCCCCTTCGAGGACGAGACGATCACAATCCACTGCGACGTGACCCGCTGCGTCAGCCCGAAAGGCAGCGGCGTCGTCCAGCCTCAGGGGTACACCTCCGGCCTGCAATTCGTCGAGCCGCTCGGTACCTCGCGCGCATCTCTTCTTCGGATGATCCTTGCGATGGTCACCAGCGACCTCACGAAGCCGAAGTCTCCGACCGAGCATTGATCAGCAACTCGCAGGCACGACGGATGATCAGCGAATGGTCGAACGCGAGCTCCATTGTGTTTTCAAATCTCACCCACTGAGCTGCGTCCGCATCGTCCCCGGCCGTTGCAGTGATCAGCGAGTCGACCACCGCGCCGTACGCAACGCTGATCGTACGGCCTCTGGGATCGCGTCCGGGATCGCCGAAGGCGCCGATCTGCCGCAGTTCGATTCCGTCGATTCCCGTTTCTTCCTTCAGTTCGCGGGCGGCCGCATCTTCGAGAGGCTCGAACTGTTCGACATAACCGCCGGGTAGCGCCCATGCACCTTTCCACGGATCGAGCGATCTGCGGATCAGCAGAACGTGGACATCCGAAGACGAAGGATGGAGCAGGGCGATGTCGACGGTGACCGCGGGACGGGGATAGTCATAGCAGAATCTGCCTGTGACGTCGTTCGGTTCGTTCGTCATTTCAGCTAACCCACAACTATGAGGGGCGGTGGAGGTTCCGAGCTATAGACGGTACACTAGAAACAACGGCGAAGTCTCGGAGTCCTCGATCAGAGGCTGTGAATTGATCGCGCGAGTGTCATCCCGAGCGGCGAGCGAGGGATCTGGGCGGTGGCTCCTCTGAAAGGCCCCCTCCCAGATCCCTCGCTCGCCGCTCGGGATGACACACCTTGCGATTGATTTTCTACAGCCGAGCAAGAGGAAGCGGAGTGGCGTGAAGGGTTCGGTCGGATGGAACGGATCTTGCGGCAAGGGGTCACATTGATCCCGCGAGCAACCTTTGCAGAATCAGCAGGTTTCGTCGCACAGGGCAGACGGAGCCGGGCTGAGACCGGCATGTGCGGACTCCGGGGATTTCATGACTGTCGGAGCGTCCGTTGACCCAGGTTCTGAACATCGCGAACTACACGTTCAGCCCGTACGCGGTGCCGGGATTCATCACGGCCATTGCGATGCTCGTTCTCGGGCTGATGGTGGTGCGGAAGACGTCTGAACGGCAGGCGGGTGTTCCATTCGCGCTTCTGACTATCAGCGTCAGCGTCTGGCTGTTCTGTTTCTCCTGGATGTATTGCGCGCAAACTCCGGAGGTCGCCATCTGGTGGGCGCGCGCGGCGTACCTCGGCATCCCCTTCATTCCGGCCGCTGCGTACCACTTCACAGCAAGTCTTCTGCGGCTCGGCACGAATGAACGGCGGCTATCGTCCCTGTTCTGGGGGATCTCGGCAGTCATCGCGACGGCAGCATTCTCCGGAACCGCGATCGTCAAGAGTGTTCATCATTACTTCTGGGGCTACTACCCGATCCTCGGCTGGCTCGCGCTCGCTTATCTGGTCTATCTCTCGTTCGTGCTCGCCCTCACGCTGCACCACTACGTCGTCGAGTACAAAAAGCCGCATCGGGACCGGCACAGACGCCGCATCGAGCTTTTTCTGATCGCGTTTTCTATCGGATACCTCGGCGTAGTCGACTTCGTTCCATCGTTCGGGATTCCGCTCTACCCGTTCGGTTATCTCGCAATTGCCGGCTTCATTGCTCTGTCAGCACGTGCCGTCTGGCGTTATCGTCTCGTGGATTTCTCGCCCGAATTCGCAGCGGCCCAGATTCTCGAGACCATGCAGGGCTCGGTTCTGGTGCTCGATCTCGAAGGGAAAATTCGTGTGGTCAATCGGGCCGCGTGCGAGATGCTGGGGTACGAGGAGGCCGAGCTCATCGGCACAGGCATGGGCCACATCATCGAGTCGCCGCTGAATATCGGCAGGGCCTCCGATACGCTGATGCGTGGAGGCATCATTCGCGATCGCGCAATGATCTGGCGAAGAAAATCGGGCGAACGCGCGGAAGTCGCGGTGTCGGGCTCGATGCTGAGGGACGATCAGGGTACACCCGCGGGCCTCGTCTATGTCGCGCTCGACATCAGCGACAGAAAGCGCGCCGAACAGATCGAATACCAGGCTTACCACGACGCCCTGACGGGTTTGCCGAACCGCATGTTCTTCAAGAATCGCGTGAGCTTCGATCTCGAGCAGGCCGACGCGACGCACACGACGCTCTGCGTAATGATGCTCGACCTCGACGGGTTCAAACTGATCAACGAAAGCCTCGGCCACACGGTCGGTGACGAACTGCTTCAGGCCGTAGCGCGAAGACTGCGCGGATGTCTGCGCGACCACGACGCCGTGGCGAGGCTCGGCGGCGACGAGTTCGCGATTCTCGTCCTGCTCCGAAAGGAAGACGATGTGACCCTCGTCGCCGAAAAAATCCTCGAAACCATCCGCAGGCCATTCCATCTCGAGGGACATGAACTTTTCGTCACTACGAGCATCGGCGTCGCGCTGCATCCCGCCGACGGTCATGACGCCGAGACGCTGCTGAAGAACGCAGACAACGCCATGTACCTGGCGAAGGAATCGGGCAGGAACAATTACCAGCTTTCCGGTCCCACGATGACCGAGCGGTCTCGCGAGAGGCTCTTCCTCGAGAATAGCCTCCGACGGGCGCTCGAGCTCGAACAGTTCGTACTCTACTACCAGCCGGTCATCGACTTCCGAACTGCGCAGACGGTCGGCGTAGAGGCTCTGATCCGCTGGAATCATCCACAGAGCGGCCTGCTCTCGCCGCATGATTTCATCGGCATTGCCGAAGAGGTCCGGCTGATCGTACCAATCGGCGAATGGGTATTGCGCACCGCGTGCACCGAGGCGCGCCGCTGGCAGCTGACTCAGAATCCGAACCTTCGCGTTGGGGTGAATCTTTCGGCACACCAGTTCCAGCAGCGCGACCTCGTGGGAGTCGTCGCCCAGGCACTCGATTCGAGTGGTCTGGCCGCAGATTGCCTTCAGCTCGAGATCACAGAGAGCGTCGCCATGCAGAATGCCGAGGCTTCCATTCAGACTCTCCGTGAGCTCAAGAACATGGGAGTGCTCATCGCGATCGACGACTTCGGAACCGGCTACTCCTCGCTGAGCTATCTGAAGCGCTTCCCGATCGACACGGTGAAGCTTGATCAGAGCTTCATTCGCGAGATGCGGAAGGGTGACAACGATGCGGCGATCGTTTCAGCAGTCATCGCGATGGCGCACGCCCTCAACCTGAAGGTCGTGGCTGAGGGAGTGGAGACAGAAGCGCAGCTGCTGATGCTCCAGGAGATGGACTGCGACGAGTTGCAGGGCTTTCTTGCGAGTCAGCCCGTTCCCGCGGAGTCGATCGAAGCGTTCCTGCGCGAGAACACGCTGCCGGGACTGGAGCCCAGCGTGGACCCACGGCCGACCCTCAAGCTCGTGCCTCCGCCGGCGACACCGCAGGGCGAGCGAAGGTAATGGGTTTCTGGGCTGTGGGTTGTGAGTTGTAGGCTCATATACTCGCGAGCCAGGTGTCATCCCGAGCGTCGAGCGAGGGATCTGGGCGGTGGCTCCCTCTAAAGACCCCCTCCCAGATCCCTCGCTCGACGCT
>JBGSYJ010000140.1:0-1846 GCA_041750915.1 Thermoanaerobaculia bacterium
ACTTCCCCGCCTTCCGGACACGAGCCATCCCAGCCGTCCGTTCATGTGAGTATCGGAAGCCTCGAGCTGCGCACCGATCAGACTCGCCGAGACCGTCACCCGCCGATCGATCGACGCCGGGCGCGTCGTCATGTCGAGCACACCGGCCGTCCGATCGCCGTAGTTGACGGGAAACACACCGCTCAAGAGGCTCACCCGATCCAGAGCGGATGAGTCGATGATGCTCAGCGGGTTATCGAATTCGCGCAGGTGATACGGGCTGTAAAGCTCCTGACCATCGAGCAGCACCAACATCTCGTCACGGCGCGCGCCGCGGATGTGCAACTCCGCCGACACATCTCCAGTCGCGACTCCGGGCAGGACATCGAGGGCGCGGAACACGTCGTCAGCAAGCTTCGCAAGGTTCCCGATCTCACTTGTGCCGAGAGTCAGCGGAGGCGGAGGATCGTCTCCGATCAATGACAGGCTGGAAGGCTCAACGAGGATTTCATCCCTCAGTGTCAGCCGGGTCGGTTGCCCGTCCTCGACAGGAGCCTGGGGGCTCGGCTTTGGTGCGCTGGACTTTTCAACTACGATCAAAACTCTTCCGGGTCCCTGCGTTGCAGCCAGACCGTGGGGGCGCAGGAGTTCGTCGAGTTGCGCTCGCGGATTCCCCGCCGTTACCGGTCCCAGGATCTTCAAGTCAGGGGTGATGACATGGCTGCTGTAGACGAGGGCGAGGCCGTCGCGCTCGAGTTGGCGGAGAGCCTGGATGAGTGGAGCTCCGACACGGAACACGCGATCCGCGGCCGCTGAGACTCCCGGCGGAAGCAGCAACCAGCAAGCGACGACCAGTGCCGTCGTCCGGATCAAAGCCCGCGGAGAGCGTGTCATATCAGTTCCGATTGTGTGGCTGCTGCGAAGATTGTGCCCCAACGAAGTCCGCTGCGCGAAGGATTCCCACCTCCTGCGCATCTATGAGGGCGAACGGAGCGATCCCGAATGCCTTCACGAAGCCCTCACTTGCACCAGGTGGTCCAATCGCGGAAGTTTCATGCGGCCGCCCTTCCTGCTGATGCTTCAGAACAGCTGATTCCATCGCCTCAGTCCCGCGTCAGCAGTACTGCGCGCGATCTATTCTATCTCGCAACCGCGTCTGCACTTCTGTTCTTTATTGCACTCGGCGCGCGCGATTTGTGGAATCCCAACGAGCCCATCTACGGGCGGGCCGTTGTCGAGATGGCAGAGCGGGGGGACTGGACGATCCCCACTATCAATGGAAAGGTATTTGCCGAAAAGCCGATTCTCTACTTCTGGTCCGCCCGATCTGTTTCCCTTCTGATGGGGGGCGTGAGTGAGTTCAGCCTGCGTGTCCCGTCGGCCGTTGCCGGGGTCACGAGCGTGCTCCTGACCTATCTGCTCGTGCTCCCCTACTCGGGCCGGCGAAGGGCACTGATCGCTGCAGCACTCTTCGCCACACTTCATCAGGTGTTCTGGGCGGCCCGATCCGTCCAGATGGATATCCTCGTTCTGACCACAACTCTCGGAGTGGTGCTTCCATTGACGCGGATGCTCGATTTCGGGATGCGCCCTCGAAGGGCATGGGCGCTGGCAGGGATAGCAGCCGGATTCGGATTCATCGCCAAAGGGCCCGTGACATGGATCCTTCCGGCGATGATCGTCATCCTTTATTCACTCTCCCAACGAAAACTTCACGTTCTGTGGAGCCGATGGATGGCACTCGCGCTCACGCTGGCCGTGATGATCGGCGCACCCTGGTACATCGCGCTCTGGCTCGGTGGCGACACAGCATTTCTGCATGAAGTGCTCGTCCGGCAGAATTTCTCGCGATTCGTAAAGGCGTGGG
>JBGSYJ010000141.1:0-1551 GCA_041750915.1 Thermoanaerobaculia bacterium
CGCAGCGACGATCGTATCGGCGAATCTGCTGATGGTCTATGCGCTGCTCATTCACGACTTTTCTGTGAGCTACGTCGCGCAGGTCGGCTCACGGGCTCTGCCGGTGTGGGTGACGATCGTCAGCCTCTGGTCGTCTCTCGAGGGCTCGATCCTTTTCTGGGGTCTGATCCTCGGGGTCTACATTTTCTTCGCGACGTGGCTGCACCGGGACGAACATCCCGAGTACATGCCGTACGCCATCGGCGTCTGGCTTGCGTGCGCCGCTTTCTTCAGCTTCCTGATCGCCGGCCCGGCGCAGCCGTTCCTGACGATTCCGAATCCCGCGGCCGACGGCCCCGGACCGAATCCACTCCTTCAGAATCACATTCTCATGGCGATTCATCCGCCGTTTCTCTATCTCGGCTACGTAGGGATGACGATTCCGTTCGGCCTCGCATCCGCGGCGCTCCTGGCAGGACGCCTCGGCCATGCTTTCCTCCGTCCGCTCCGCACGTGGCTTCTCGTGCCCTGGACCTTCCTCACCATCGCCATCGTTCTCGGTGGATGGTGGGCTTACGAAGTTCTCGGATGGGGCGGCTACTGGGCATGGGATCCAGTCGAGAACGCATCGTTCCTGCCGTGGCTCACCGCGACGGCTGCGTTGCATTCCGCGATCGTGATGGAGCGCAAGGGCATCCTGAAGGGCTGGACGGCCACGCTCGTGCTTGCGACGTTTCTGCTGACGATTCTCGGAACGTTCATGACGCGCTCCGGCGTGTTCAACTCCGTTCACTCGTTCACGCAGAGCTCGATCGGCCCGACCATTCTCGCCTTTCTGGCGCTCGCGCTTTTGTGGTCGGTCGTCGTGCTGGCGACGAGGATCGACAAGCTTACGCCTGAAGGAACGATCGACGATCCGAAAAGCCGCGAGGGTGCATTCCTCATCAACAACATGCTGTTCGTCCTCTTCACGTTCACGGTGCTCATCGGGACCGTCTTCCCGCTGATCGTCGAAGCCGTGCAGGATGTGCAGATGAGCGTTGGCCGTCCGTACTTCGACAAGATGGCCGTTCCGATTGGCGTGGCGCTGCTCTTTCTCATGGGAGTTGGTCCTGCGCTTCCGTGGGGCCGCACGACTCCGAGCCAGATGCGGAGAGCCCTCACAGCGCCGCTGATCGGCGCCGTGGTTCTTCTGATCGTCGGATACGTCCTCGGAGTTCGAAACGTCTGGACGCTCATAACGCTCTTCTTCGGCGGTTACACAGCGCAGGTCACCTTCCAGCAGATTTTCGGCCCCGTGTTCCAGCGGATGAAGTCGAATCGGGAGTCGCCGGGCGCGGCATTCGTACAGTCGCAGCTCGTGCGCGGACGGCGGCGGTTCGGAGGCTATATTGCGCACGCAGGCGCGGTGATCATCTTCATCTCCATTGCCGTGAGCAGCACGATGCAGCAAACCGAACAGGCCCAGCTCCGGCCGGGAGGGCAGGCGACCATCGGAGCCTACACGCTGACGTTTCTGAACGCGGAAGTCCGGCGTGAAGAGCATCGGCAGAGCACCATCGCCCATGTATC
>JBGSYJ010000142.1:0-15312 GCA_041750915.1 Thermoanaerobaculia bacterium
AATGGGAAAGCCCTTCTGGGTCGCTTTCGCAATGTAGGTCTCCGTCCCATCCTCGTCTTTCTCTTCGGTGACAGTGACGAGGCCGGCCTGTTCGAGATTGCGGAGCGTCCTGACTGCAAGCTCGTCGTAGTCGTCCTTCGGAGACTTCGGACCGTAGGAGACACGCTGGGGAACTTCCGCGTAAACGGGCTCGCTGAGAAAAATCGTCGACATCACCAGGGACTCGGCCACCTCCTCGGTAAGCGGATCGGGCTTCGCACAGGCCGTCAGTATCGCAACAGCGAACATCACAGGCAGCACGAGTCTCTTCAAGGCATCACCCCTCTTCTAAGCAAAGATGCGCGTTACTCAGAACTTGCAACTACGATACCGCGCCCCTGAATGTTCCCCTCTCCCGGCGGGAGAGGGGTTAGGGGTGAGGGAACTCCTCTCGCGCAGTTGCGGCGACGACTCGCTCGGCGGAACAATCTCTAACTCCGGATCACTACCGGTTCCTGATTGCCCTCATCCGCCGGTTCCGGTTCTGGAAGCGGGTGCATGTCGCGTCCCTGTCGCTCGACAGTCTTCTGCTGATCGGCCGAAGGGCTCAGCAGCGCGATATCGAGCACGTCGGAAACATGCTCGACGAAATAAAACTCCATGTCGCGCTTGACGGGTTCGGGGACATCGACCAGATCGCGTTCATTGAGCTTCGGAAGAATGATCGTGCTGATCTTTGCCGCGCGCGCGGCGAGAACTTTCTCCTTCACGCCGCCGATCGGCAGCACCTCGCCTCGCAGAGTGACTTCACCCGTCATCGCGACATTCCTCCGGACGGGCTTGCCAGTGAGAACGGAGATGATGGCTGCGGTGATCGTGATGCCGGCAGACGGTCCATCCTTCGGAATCGCTCCGGCCGGCACATGGATGTGTATGTCGTGAGTCTCGAAGTAGTCGGCGGGGATTCCCTGCTCCTCGGCATGGGCACGGGCATACGTAAGGGCGGCCTGTGCGGATTCCTTCATCACCTCGCCGAGCTGCCCGGTCAGTTGAAGCTTGCCTTTGCCGCGCACGGCGATCGCCTCGATAAAGAGAATGTCGCCACCTACGGCGGTCCATGCGAGGCCTGTGGCGACCCCAACCTGATCGCGCTCTAGCAACTCCTCGGCGAAATGCCGCATCGCTCCGAGGTATTTCTCGACGGTTGCTTCTGTGATCCTGTAGACGTCCTGCTTCTTTCCTTCCGCGACTTCGACGGCGATCTTGCGGCACACCGTACCGATCTCGCGTTCGAGATTTCTCAGGCCGGCTTCCTTCGTGTAGCCGGTAATGACCTTCATGATTCCCGAGTCGGTCCACTGCACGTCGACGTCGTCGATACCGTTCTCTTCCAGCTGCTTCGGGATCAGATGCCGTTTGCAGATGAACACCTTCTCCTCGTCGGTGTATCCGGACAACCGGATGACTTCCATCCGGTCGAGGAACGCCGGCTGGATCGTGTCGAGCACGTTTGCCGTGACGATGAACATGACGTTCGACAGATCGTAGGGAACTCCGATGTAGTGATCGCGGAACGAGTTGTTCTGCTCCGGATCGAGAACCTCGAGAAGAGCCGACGATGGGTCGCCTCGATAGTCGGCTCCGATCTTGTCGACTTCGTCGAGCATGAAAACCGGGTTACCGGTGGCCGCCTGATTGATGCCCTGGATGATGCGGCCGGGAAGCGCGCCGACATACGTGCGGCGATGGCCACGGATCTCCGCCTCGTCGCGGACTCCGCCCAGGGAGATGCGGACGAACTTGCGGTCGAGCGCCCGCGCGATCGAGCGCCCGAGTGACGTCTTGCCGACTCCGGGAGGCCCGACGAAACAGAGGATCGGCCCTTTCATCTTTGCGCCGCGAAGTTTGCGGACCGCGAGGTACTCGAGGATGCGCTCCTTGATCTTTTCCAGATCGTAGTGATCCTCGTCGAGGATGTCTCTCGCTCTCGCCAGATCGTGATTGTCCGCCGACATCACACCCCACGGCAGCCCGGTCATCCAGTCGAGGTAGGTGCGGATGATCGACGTTTCAGCCGAATCCGGATGCGAACGCTCGAGGCGTTTGATCTGCTTCTCGATCTCGTCTTTTGCTTCCTGCGGGATCGCCTTCTCTTCGATCTTCTTACGATAGTTCTCGACTTCCTCGGTGATCTCCTCGCCTTCGCCCAGCTCCGACTGGATCGCCTTGAGCTGCTGGCGGAGGAAGTACTCGCGCTGGTTCTTGTTCATCTCACCCTGAGCGGCGGTGGAGATCTCCTGCTGCATGGTGAGCAGATTGATCTCGCGGATGAGGAGATCGTTCACGCGCTTGAGCCGCTCGATGGGATCGATCGTCTCGAGAATCTGCTGCGCTTCCTCGAGTTTGAGGTCGAGATTCGAGGCGGAAAGGTCCGTCAGCCGGGCGGGGTCATCGAGATTCGCCGCGATGACCATGACCTCCGGCGAGATGTTCTTTCCGAGCGCGACGGAGCGCTCGAGATTCTGCTTGACCGAACGGATCAACGCTTCGACTTCGAGGGGCCGTTCCCGGGTCGCGGGCTCTTCAATCCTGGTGATCTTCGCCTTGAAGAACGGCGCAGTCTGAATGAAGTAATCGATCCGCGCGCGAGAGAGACCCTGAACGAGAATCCGGATGCGTCCGTCGGGGAGCTTGAGCATCCGCATGATGATCGCAACAGTGCCGACGCGGTAGAGATCGTCTTCGCCGGGATCCTCGTTCTGAAAATCCTTCTGCGCCGTGAGCATGATGACCCGGTTCTCGGCCAGGGCCTGGTCGACGGCATTGATCGACTTCTCACGCGAAACGGAAAGTGGAACGATGATGAACGGAAAAATGACGAGGTCTTTTAGCGGCAGGACCGGAAGCACATCGGGGATCTTGATCGGCTCTTCCTTTGCCGCATCCACGCTTTCGTTCTGCGCCGGTTCCTTTTTCTTGTTTTCCATGCGTTTCCTACGTTCTTCCAACAGTGGCTGGATTGTATCTTCGACGGCTCAAAGCTCGTGATGCATCGGAAGCGTCGGTGACTCCGCCCTCAGTGATACGAAGGCTGGAAAAGTGAACCTCTACTTCGATAAGGGAGACCCCCCTTGCTACGTGAGACCGGTGTGCAATGGCTGTTCCCGCGGAGAGGCCTGCGGGGATTCGAAGAATGTTGTCATCCTGAGCGAAGCGAAGGACGGTCATTGTTGCGAGGGATGAACCAGGTGTCATCCTGAGCGAAGCGAAGGATCCCCTTCCTCGAGGCGTCACGGCAAGTCTTCAGGGGATACTTCGCTGCGCTCAGGATGACACGCCCGTCAGATCCTTCCGTGTGGAGAGGTTCATTAGAAGCGATGACAAAGCGAGGCTCCGTCCCGGCTGGTGGCGCGAAGCTGCGGCGACTATCCAGACTCTTCACGGATCCTCGTCCTTCAGCTGATGCAGTTCGCGCACGAACGCCTCCACGTCTTCGAACCGCCGGTAGACCGAGGCAAAGCGCACGTACGCGACCTGATCCAGCTCACGGAGACGTTGCATGACCATGATGCCGAGCTGCTGGCTCGAGATCTCCCGCTCTGACGACTCCTGAATGTGTGATTCGATTCCGTCTGCAATAGCCTCGAGCGTCTTTGCCGGCACGGGGCGCTTGCGGCAGGCGACCTCGAGACCCCGCATCAACTTGGCCCGATCGTACGGCTCTCGTCGCTCATCCCGCTTGACCACGTGAAAAGGGAGCGACTCGATCTTCTCGTAGCTCGTGAAACGCCGCTCACAGACGACACACTGGCGCCGCCGGCGAATGACATCGCCCTCCCGCCCCTCCCGGGAGTCGACCACCCGATCTTCGAGATTGCCGCAGTAGGGACATCGCATGTTGGTTTCTCGGCTGCCTTCATATCATAGGAGGAGTAGACAGTAGACAGTAGACAGCAGACAGCAGACAGTAGCCCGCCCACCCACGGCAGGGCCCTACAGACTACTGGCTACTTTCCGGTGGCGGAATGGACTCCTGGCTACTGCCTTCTTCATCAGATGTCCAGCGAGAAGCAACAGAAACAACAGTAGTCAGTAGGAACTGCTGCGGGAGGGTGGGCTCCTGACTACTGACTCCTGACTACTGACTACTTTCCCCCTCCTCCCCCACCTCCTCCTTGATCGAAGACAGCTGCCTCCACGTGATTCCTTCCCGGAGAACGAGTGTGGCGCCGATGAGGATGACGGGGAGGACTCCGACGATGTGCACGACGAGCGCGACCGCTACCGAGGCGCTCACATTGAAGTGATAGAAATTCGTCAGCACGACCTGACACGCCTTGTGGAATCCGCCCACTCCCCCCGGAGTCGGAATCATGAGGCCGAGAATGGTCACCGAGGTGAGAAAAAATCCGGAGCTGAACGGGAGTGGGTGTCGGAGAGCGAGAAGCGAGAAATAGAACTGGGACGCGAGGCAGAGCCAGATTCCGGCGGTGAGAACGATGACCTTCGGAAGTGCGTTGCCTCGCCGGGCGAGCGCCAGCGATCCGACGAAGGAATCGAAAAAGCGCATCCATCCCTCACGAAATCGCCTTGGAACGATTCTGCCGAGCTTCTCGTGCGCCCTGCGCAACTTCTCACCGAAAAGGAAGATCGCACCTACCAGGGTTGCCATCGCGAGGAGCAGCAGCCCCGCTGTCACAGCCGCACTCTGAATGATCAGGAACTTCCGGGCTGTCAGCGGATCGGAGGTGAAGCGGCTCCCCGCGGTGACGACGAAAACGACGAACAGTGTGAGGATGGCAAAAAGGTCGAACACCCTTTCGGTCAACACCGTGCCCAGGGCCGTCGAGAACTTGATCTTCGTGCGGCGGGACAACAGAGCGGGTCGCGCGATGTCCCCTGCGCGAACCGGAAGAATTGTCGAGAGCATGTAACCGACCGCGTTCGCGAAGAAGGTCGAATAGAACGGAGGCGGCTCGGAAGGATTGAGGATTGTACGCCAGCGAAGGGTCCTGCAGATGAGGGCCCCGACGTTTGCCATCAGACCGAGGAAGAACCAGCCGAGGCTCGTGGAACGGATGATCTCCCAGACCTTGCCAGGGTCGCTGTTCCGGAGAAAGAGCCCGATGAAGAAGACGGTCAGAGCGGCGATCGCGGTGACGTGGAGAATTCGCTTCAAACCTCAGGGGTTGTATCACAGACGGAGAACCGGAACTGAGAATTCAGGATCCAGACAGCGCGCCTTCGGGTCGGGATCGAGGCGCCCCTCGAGCACTGGGGATCTACTACGACCCGATCTTCCGCACACACGACACCGGGCCCGGCCATCCGGAGCGCTCTACGAGGATGGATGCAGCCCTCTGGGGCGTGAACAGGGCCGGCGCCACAAGACTCGTCACGACTCCTTCATCCGAACATCCTCAGACGGGCCGGATCATCGCGAAAGTTCACTCGGCCGGCTACGAGGAAGAGCTCGACCGCGCCTGCAGAACCGGCCTGCCTCTGTTCCATTCGATGGACAATCCCATCTCCAGTGAGACACACGCCGCCGCGCGAACCGTCGTGAGCTCAGCCCTTCACGCGGCATCGGAGGTGTGGGATACAGACGCCGCGCGACGCGCGTTCGTGGTTGCGAGGCCACCCGGACACCACGCGCTGAAAACCGAGGCGATGGGATTCTGCTTCTTCAACACCATCGCGTGTGTTGCCGAGTACCTGCTCGAGCGGGAAGACATCGAACGCGTCTTCATCTTCGATTGGGATGTTCATCATGGCAACGGCACGCAGGATCTCTTCGAGCAGCGTCCCGACGTCTTCTACGCTTCGATGCATCGGTATCCCTTCTATCCCGGCACCGGTGGAGCGGAGGAGATCGGAAACGGACCAGGAAAGGGATTCACCCGAAACGTTCCCCTCGAAGGATCGTCAGGGGACTCGATCTACCTCGACGCGCTCGAGCGAATCATTCTGCCCGCGATCGACCAGTTCCGTCCCGATGCGATTCTCCTCTCCGCAGGATTCGACGCTCACGTGCGCGATCCCCTCGGAGGCATGCGGGTTACCGAGCACGCTTTCGGCACCATGACCGAGCGCATCGTCGAAGCGGCCGAACGTCACGCAGGTGGAAAACTCCTCAGCCTGCTCGAAGGCGGGTACGATCCGGAGGGGCTCGCCTCCAGTATCGAAGAGCATGTCGCCGCTCTGAGCGCAACGGCCTGAGTTAGGCAGAGAAGGTGTCATCCTGAGCGAAGCGAAGGATCCCCTGATTGCTTGCGGC
The DNA here is from genome assembly GCA_041750915.1 of Thermoanaerobaculia bacterium. GTDB lineage: Bacteria > Acidobacteriota > Thermoanaerobaculia > Gp7-AA8 > Gp7-AA8 > JBGSYJ01. The sequence goes on from JBGSYJ010000142.1 coordinate 6,257, forward strand.
AGAGCGAGCCCTGAGGGGATCCATCGCTACGCTCAGGATGACACGCACTCGTTTGCCGCCAACTTAAGGCCATTGGCTATGGGCGCATGATTACGCACTCATGGACGCCTCTACCGCGGTTCCAGCCGGAACATGTAGAATTCAGTGTTCTCTGTCTTCCAGCATGCCTAAACCAAGTCGCTTTTCATCCCGTTCGCTCCGTCTGCCGGTGGTCCTGGCCTCCCTTCTGGTGATCTCCTGCGGGGGCACGTCCAACTCCGCCAAAGGCGAGTACCTCGCCAACTCGGCGGACTTCCGCCGGCCACCCGCACGTCCGGTCATCGTCATGACCGGTTTCGGACAGATGAAACTGTGGGATCCGGTCACAAAGCGGAACGTCTGGGGAACTGCGCATACGATGGTTCAGACCCGCTGGGCGGATGACATGGACCTCCCCATCGATCCCGTCACAGCTCAGGTCGGAAGGGACAGGTTGATCGCGAGAGGATTCGCCGGTTGGCGCAGCTCGATCAATCATGCATGGCACCTGGGCCGAATTCTCGAGGACTACGCCGGGTATGAGGCTGCCGACGATCATCTATCGCCGCTCGAACAGGAGCCGGTGTCTCTCTACCGCCTCGCCTATGACTTCCGACTCAGCTCCACGGAGAACGCCCGCCATCTGGATCAGTTCATCGAAGAGATCCGGCAGGCGCACAGAGACCCGGAGCTCCAGGTCGATCTCGTCACCCATTCGATGGGGGGACTCATCGCACTGACGTATCTGAAGATCGGAACGGCGCCGCTCGAAGACGCATCGCAGTGGGACGCTGCTTCCCTCCGGGCAGCATCGAAAGTACGACACGCCGTGATGCTCGCTGCGCCGCAGGAAGGAACCATCGATGCATTCCGGGTGATGGTGCAGAGCGAACGGTTCGCGCTTCGGGTTCTCTTCCCGGAGTGGAGCGCCCTTTATCCGTCGCTGATCGAGATGCTGCCGGCGGACGGTAGGGTGCTGATCGGCGAGGACGGCTCTTCGGTAGACGCCAGCCTGTGGGATGTTGCGACGTGGCGGCAACTCGAACTTTCGATCTTCGAGCCGTCCATCAGGAACCGGATGATCGAACGCACGTCCATGGAGCAGTACCTGCTCCAGACCAGAGCTTTCGAACAACTGCTGGGCCGCGCGCAATTGTTTCGTCAGGCCCTGGATCGCGCCATCCCGGAAGGCGTTATCGTCGCGACCATTGCGAGCGACTGCGTGCCGACGACGCGGAGTGTACTCCGGCGGAGCGACGGCTCCCTCGCTTTCTATCGCGATGAGCTGCGGCCGGAGGAGGATGCGCTCGCCTCTCGCATGTTCGCACCGGGCGATGGAAGCATCACCGCGGAAAGCGCAACTGCTTCCGGGCACGCGGCCGCAATCACTCTCATCTGCGATGGACACCAGGGCATGGCCCTCGATCCCGGGGTCCACAGGACAATCATTCGAACGCTGGAGTCTGAGAGGGCTTCTGGCCTTATGATGGAGCGCTGAGATCGTCGGCGAGAGCCGGTCGTGAAGCGGCGTCCGTCAGCCGGGCCGGATCGCGGCTGGCAGATGTGGTACCATCGATCAAGTTACTGAAACCAATTGCAGTTACGCCTACGGGTGTTCACCGGACGCAGCGGAGGGTCGGTTGCCAAAACAGAATCAATCATCACCCCAGCAGCCACTCAAGGTCACGGACAAACGAATCTTTACGGCCGAAGGTGAGGTCAAAGAGGAGTTCAGAAACGCGGTTGAGCCGTCTGAGGAGGACGCCGGCGTAACAGCCGCCCCACCTGCTCCCGAGCCGGAGAAACCGGAAGCTCAACCTCTCGAAGAGGGCCGGAAGAGCACGCGCGACCGCGGTGAGAACCCGGGGACTCCATTCTCCCTCTTTCTCGAGTCCCTGATCGTCAATGCATACATGGCCATGGGCTTGCTTAGGAATCCCTACGCGCCCGAGACCACGGTCGACCTTCAGGCGGCAAAGCAGATGATCGATCTGATCGTCATGCTCGAGGAGAAGACTCGCGGTAACCTGACCGAAGAAGAGACCGAATTCCTGACTGCCCATCTCGGTGAGCTCAAGCTCAAGTACCTGCAGCGAAGCAAGGCCCTCTGATTCAATGACGCTGGTGAGACCGCGAACCTCATGCCCTCGAATTCCGAGCGGTCCGATGATCGCGAGGTGCTCGTCCGGCCGTCATGAGAACCTGATGTCGCTGCCGCTTCGCATCCTTTTCCTGTTGCTCTGTCTCGTGGCCGGCTCAACGGAGACTTTCGCCGCGCCAGCAGAGACGTCTCCTCGTGAACTCTGGTTCTACGCCACGGAGGCAATCCGCGGCGGCGATCGCGAGGAAGCGGAGCGCATGGTGCAGCAGATTCAGCTCACCGGCCGATCCGTCGGTGTCACGCGATTCCCGGTCTACGCAGACGCGACGGCGGCGTACGCGATGCAGGCTTTCCGCAATGGCGATGACGATCTGGCTCAGTGGTCCCTCCGCCTCGCATCCACTCTCGACCCGAAACTCCCGGACGTCGACTTTACCGCGGCGGACATGGCGAGGGCGCGATCCGACTGGCGGGGATACGGCGAATCGATCCTGCACGGCTTCCGGAAATCGGGCGCGAACTACCGCACCCGTCTGCTGGCCATTTCCGATCTGATACTCGTGGCCTCCACCGCCGTGGCGCTCTCAATTGCGCTCTTCGCGATGCTTCTCTTCTACCGCTACGCGCGGCCCGCGGCCCACGACTTCACCGAGATCCTGAGTGCGAAACTGAGCTCGCGAGTCGCGGCGGTCGTGGCGTGGAGTCTGTTGTTTGCTCCTCTGTACCTGTGGCTGGGCCCGATGTGGCTGATTCTGTTCTGGCTCGCCCTGTTTTTCGGTTATGCAACGCGCGCGGAACGGGGCATCATCATCGGCGCGATTGTGCTCGCAGGTCTACTGCCCCTTGTTCTCGCGTGGACTTCGTTCAGGATCTCGGGAATCGACAGCCCCGTCATCCAGGCCGCCGTCGCAAGCGCGGAGCGAAGTCTCAATCCAGAGCCGTTGAAGAGGCTCGAGCAGCTGGCGGAGATCATGCCGGAGGAACCATTGCTGTACCTCCTCATGGGCGACCTCGAAGTCCAGCAGGCGAACGAGCGAGCGGCCGCGCAGCACTACCGCAAAGCCCTCGATCTGGACGACCGGGTGGCCGGCGCTCAGCTGAACCTCGGAAATCTCTACTTTTTCGAGAACGACTTCCAGACGGCGAGCCTCCTTTACGAACGGGCCTCGCAGCTCGACCCTTCGATGGCGATCGCGTATTACAACCACGCAGTTGCCAGCGGAGAGCTCTACAAGTTCTCAGAGCAGGGCGAACAGCTCGCGCAGGCGAGGGACCGCGATCGCGCTTCGATCGCAAAGCTTCTCGGAAATCCGCCACCGACCAAGGTCGTAATGTACGAGTTCCCGATCGGCTCAGCTTGGGGCCTGGCCGAACGCATCGCGCGCAGCGGTGACGCTCGCGAGATTTACGGAAATCATGCGCTGTTCGAGCCGCTCGTTGCCTTCCGCAACCCGCAGACTCTGGCGGCGGTCCTCGCGCTTGCGGGCGCAATCGTGCTTTGGACTTTCCGACGGCGGAACGGCTTTGCCGCCGAATGCCAGAAGTGCGGGCGAACGTTCTGCTTCCGCTGCAAAGCCTCGCGTGAGAGCGCGAGCTACTGCACGCAGTGCATTCACATCTACCTGAAGAGGGACGGCGTTTCGCTGGAGACCAAACGGGACAAACTCCAGGAAGTTCAGGACTACCTGTCAACGAGTCAGAGGCGCAGAAGAATCTTGTCGATGCTCGTTCCCGGCGCGGGTCAGATCATCGACGACAGACCGCTTCGTGGTATCGCATTCACTCTGCTGTTTGTGTTCTTCGTATGCATGGCCCTTCTCGTGGGGAACCTGGCTCCCCTCGCGGCACCCGCCGAAGGGATGAAGCTCGCACTGCGAACGCTCGCAATCGCGCTCGCAGCACTCGTCTGGCTGATTGCCTTCGTCTCGATGCTGAGGCACAAATCGAGTGCGTCGTGAGGACCTCGTATGGCACTTGAAGGAACGCTCAAAGATTTCAGCCTTGCGGACATTTTCCAGCTGATCGGTCTTCAGCGGAAGACGGGCGTGTTGACCCTTCGTGGAAAGGACGACACGGTCACTGTGACTTTCCTCGACGGAAAAGTCGTCTCGGCCGACTCGCTCAACAGAAGGCTCGAGCACAGGCTTGGACATGTGCTGATCAAGACCGGAACGCTGACGACTGAACAGCTCAACCGGGCGCTCGAGATCCAGCGGGAGACACTGCAGAGACTCGGATTCATCCTGACTCATTACGGCATCATCTCGAACGACAGCCTTCGCGCAGCCCTCCAGCTGCAGATCCTGCAGATCATCTACAGGCTGTTTCGCTGGCAGGATGGTGAATACCACTTTTCGCAGGAAACAACGATCGAATACGACCGTGAGAACGTCGTCCCGATCACCGCGGAATCGGTCCTGATGGAAGGCGCCCGGATGATCGATGAGTGGCCGATGATCGAGAAGAAGATCCGCTCATACGATATGGTCTTCCGGAAGAAGCCTCTCGATGAGAAAAGTGCCCGTCTGGTCGCCGAGCCTGAGAGAGTCGACCCGGAGGACAGCAAGACACGCCGCGCCAAAGATCGCGACGGAAACAGGATTTCACGCGACGAACAACTCGTCTACGACCTGGTCGACGGCGAGAGCACAGTTGGCGAAATCGTCGAGGCCAGCAGACTCTCTGAGTTCGATACGAATCGAGCGTTGTACGACCTGGTCACGCGCGAGCTCATCGAGGAAGTGTCCGACTCGCCTCCCCTGATCTCCATCGATGAAAGCATCCTCAGTGACTCAAAGGCGGAGGAGCCACCGGCCGTTCCGCTGGCTCTCGTCGCAGTACTCGCCATTCTCGCGATCCTGTCGCTGGCAACGTCATGGAAGAACCCTCTGAACATCACCAGTCCTGTCGGACGCTCCCTCTCCGCGATTGAGGAGGCGAGGAAATCCGTTTCGTTTCAGCGCATCCGGACCATCGGAGAAGCTGTCGAGGGCTACCGGATGGTCAATGGCGGACTGCCGGACGAACTGGAGAACCTCACACCCGATTTCGTCTCGGCGGACCTGCTCGCCGACCCCTGGAGGACGCCTTTCAAGTATCTCCAGCCTCCGGGCAAGTATCTTGTCATCGGGTTCACTCCCGACGGTCGCGCCGACACCGATCTGTTCTACTCGCGAATCATCGAGACTCCCGGTGTTCCTACGAAGGGATCGGAGCCAACGGGCGGAATCGAGCTCGTAGACTGAAGAATTGAGAATTCAGAAAAGGGCACGTCAAAGGTTTGTCATCCTGAGCGTTCTTTCTGAATTCTGAATTCTAAATTCTGAATTCTTCAGTTCAGCGGTCTGCTTGTCCCGCGAGAAACTCGGGCGTGAAGATCGCTTCGATCTGCGCGTCACTGAGCAGCCGGCTGCGCCTCAGGAGATCGGGGATCGGTGTACCCGTCGCAGCAGACTCTTTCGCAATCTCCGCTGCCCGTGCATATCCTATGAGTGGGTTGAGTGCAGTGGCGAGGGCCGGCGAGCTGATGTAGTACGCGCGGCACCGTTCCCTGTCGACCTGAATTCCTGCGATGCATCGGTCGACGAAGACCGGAAGATAGCTGCTCAAGATCTGGATCGAGAAGAGGGTTTCGAACGCCATCATCGGCATCATGACATTCAGCTCGAGCTGTCCCGCCTGCACGCCGTAGGCGACCGCCGTGTCGCCACCGATGATATGGAAGCAGATCTGATTCATGCACTCGAGCATCGAGGGGTTCACCTTCCCCGGCATGATCGAGGAGCCGGGCTGCACCTCGGGAAGAATGATCTCGGCCAGGCCCGTCTGCGGCCCCGAAGACAGCAGCCGAAGATCGTTGGTGATGCGCGTGAGCTCGAGCGCGAGATTCCGGAGCGATGATGACGTTGCGGCGAGTGGAAGCTGTGACTGCATCGCTTCTCTGAGGTCATCGATCGGCTCGAGTGACAGCCGGGTCAGGAGCGTCAAATATCCGACCACCGCATAGCGATAGCCGGGCGGCGTGTTGATGCCGGTGCCGGTGGCGGTTCCGCCGATGCCGAGCTGGCGGAGCTCGTCTGCGGAATCAGACAGGAGCCTCGTTGCCCGTCTGACGGCAGCGGCCCACGCTTTGAACTCCTGACCGAGCGTTACGGGAACGGCATCCTGGAGATGCGTACGTCCCGACTTGATCACGTCGGAGAACTCTTCGCCTTTCGCGTCGAGTGCGAACGCCAGTCCGTCGAGCGCGGGAAGAAGCTCTCGTAGAAGCATGAGCGTTGCCATGCGGGTCGCCGTCGGAAACGTGTCGTTGGTTGATTGCGACATGTTGACGTGATCGTTCGGATGGATCGGCGAGTACGCACCGATTTTCGACCCACATCGGACGTTCGCGAGATTCGCGATCACCTCGTTGCAGTTCATGTTGAACGAGGTTCCAGCTCCCGCCTGAAAGACGTCAACCGGAAACTGATCGCAATAGGCCATGTCGATATAGGGCTTCGCGGGCAGGCCCGTGCCGTCGTGGAGGTCGTCCTCATCCGCGAGAAGGCTGCCGTCGATGGGATCGTCCGGCGAGCCGCCCTTTCGCTTTCGAGCGATTCGTCCGAACGACTGGGTCGTCTCGCCCACGATCTCGTCGCAGGCATCGCAGATGGCGCGGGCGGACTTGCGATCCAGCACTCCCAGTTCGTAGTTCGTCAGCGCCGCTGCTTTCTTCAGCAGAACAAAGGCTCGAATGAACGCGGGGTGTTGTCGCAACCCGCTGACGGGAAAGTTTTCGACGGCCCGCTGAGTCTGAGCGCCGTACAGCGCATTCCGCGGAACCCGGACCTCGCCCATGGTGTCGCGCTCGATCCGGAAAGCTTTGTTCATCATTGTCTGTCGCTCCGTCACGTGGAGTGTCTTTTCGTCGCCGTCGCCTATCCCGCGTTCGTCCGCCCTTTACTCATTCCTCATCGCGGCGAACTTTGCCTTCGACTCATCGAAGACTTCGCGGTGAAGGCTTCGGCCGTGAGAATCCATCGTAACGATTGCCATGAACTCTTCAACCCACAGATGCCAGATGGCCTCAGGGCTTCCAAGGTCCATCCAGTCGACGCCGTCGACACGTTTGATCGATGCGGCGCACACCTGAGCGGCTCCTCCGATCGCGTGAAGGTAGACGGCGCCGTACTCCCGGCATCCGGCGAGAGTTTTCTCTCCCATTCCGCCTTTGCCGATCACGCCGCGGATCCCGTAGTCGCGCATCACCTCCCACTGGTAGGGCTCTTCGCGCGAACTGGTCGTAGGACCGGCTGCCTTGCAGACCCAGGCGTCGCCCTCGCGCACCATCACAGGCCCGCAGTGGTAGATGATCTGGCCCGCGAGATCGACGGGAGGCTTCGTGCCCGTGTGGATCCGGTGATGGACAGCGTCGCGGCCCGTGTACAACCGGCCGGTGATCGATACCGTATCGCCGACGTTCAGAGAACGCGTCGTCGCTTCGTCGAGGGGAGTGGTGATGTTGATTTTCGACATAGGTCAGTAGACGGTAGTGAGTAGACAGTACACAGTAGACAGGAGACAGTAGACAGTAGACCACCCACCCTGCGTTTCACCCCTTCGCGCTTTCGCAGTGCGCCCCTAGCCAGGGCGGAGACCTACGACGCGGGGGGTGGGCTACTGTCTCCTGTCTACTGTGTACTGTCTACTTCTGAAATCAATACAACCACTCCGTAACCCCTCCCGCCTCATCCACCTCGCATCCTCTTCGCCTGTAGGCCCAGCACATGTAGGCAACGCTCACGAAATAGCTGGCTGGAAGCCGGTTCTGCTTTCCGATCTTGCAGGAGAGAAGCGTCGTCTTTCCGCCGAAACCCATCGGACCGATTCCGGACCGGTTCGCCTTGTCGACCACGCGCTGCTCCAGCTCCGCGAGCAGAGGATCGGGATTCGTGTCGTCCATCGTCCGCAGCAGCTGCTCCTTAGCGAACCCGTAACCTGTCCCTCGATCGCCTCCGATGCAGACCCCGAGGATGCCGGGGCCGCATCCCTGGCCCTGGGCCTGAAGGATGGCATCGAGGATGGCATTCTCAACGCCTTCGAGATCGCGGCCACCGAGGTCGGGGTGAGGCAGGCTGTATTGCGCGTTCATGTTCTCGCAGCCGCCGCCTTTGAGCATGAGCCGCACATCCACATGCGGCTCCCGCCACTGATGAAAGTGAAAGACGGGAGATCCCGGGCCTGTGTTGTCGCCGCTGTTTTTTCCCGTGATGCTGTCGACGCTGTTCTGACGGAGATACCCTTTTCGGGTCGCTTCACGGACCGCTTCGACGGCCGTTTCCTCGAACGCAATCTGGTCATATCCCACGGGCGTGTGAACGTAGAACAGAATCGTTCCGGTGTCCTGGCAGAGAGGAAGTGAATTGCTGCGCGCGAGACCTATATTGCATCCGATGACATCGAGCGCCACGTCGGCGTTCGAGCCGGGCACCTCGGCTCCTCGGGCTTCGGTCACTGCACGAACCACATCGTCCGGAAGGATCGTACTCGTCCGGCGGATCAACTCGAGAAGGCTGTCGTAAAGGGCGGTTTGGATGGTGGGGAGCTGCTCGAAGGGACTGGCGGTCATCTCATGTCTCCGGATGCGGAGTTTATCGCTTTACGGAGAATTGAGAATTCAGAATTCAGAAAGGGTCTCTCGCAAGTTCGTTTCTGAATTCTGAATTCTGAATTCTCAATTCTCAATTCTCCAGCCGGAAGCCGCGGTTCGGAATGAACGTCCCCCGAGCCCTGTTGGAAATCTTAGTCTCTTATTATCAAGTTTTTTGAATCAGGAGAACCCATTGGATTTCAACAAATTAACGATCAAAGCCCAGGAGGCAGTCTCTGGCGCCCAGAGCCTCGCGCGCCAGTCGGGACATGCCGAGCTCACCGCCGAGCACCTGCTCATCACCCT
>JBGSYJ010000143.1:0-8179 GCA_041750915.1 Thermoanaerobaculia bacterium
GCGACGTTGCGTTCAGCCAGGGGTTCGGCATGGCCGATCTGGAGGCGGGAGCTCCGGTCACGCCGAAATCGAATTTCAGACTCGCATCTCTGACCAAGCAGTTCACCGCGACGGCGATCGAAATCCTCAAAGAGCGGGGGATGCTGTCATACGACGATCCGATCACACGGTATCTCCCCACACTCCCTTCGTATGCAGACCGCATCACCATCCGCCATCTGCTGACTCATTCATCGGGACTCATGGACTACGAAGATCTGATTCCCGATACGGCATCCACTCAGCTCGTCGACAGCGACGTTCTGAAGCTTCTCGAGACGACGGATCAGACGCTGTTCGAACCGGGAGATGGGTACAGCTACAGCAACACTGGATATGCTTTCCTCGCTCTGATCGTGGAGAGGGTGTCGGGAATTACCTTCGCTTCGTTTCTCGATGCGAACGTGTTCGAGCCTCTTTCGATGGGCGACTCCGTTGTGCATGTCGAGGGTATCTCGACAGTCACGGACAGGGCCTATGGTTACGTACGCGAGAACGGCCGTTGGGTGAGGCGCGATCAGAGCATTACGAGTGCAGTGCTCGGCGACGGCGGCGTTTACTCGAATATCGAGGATCTCGCGCGATGGGACGACGCATTGCATCACTCTCGCGCAGTTTCGCCCGAAACGCTGGAACTGGCCACGAGTGCTCTGATCGACACCGACATGGAAGGTGTCGGGTATGGATTCGGATGGCGAGTCGCCACCTATCGCGGTCGCCGTCAGCTCTGGCACACCGGCGAAACATCAGGATTCCGAAACGCCATCATCAGGTTTCCGGACGATCGCTTGACGGTCATCGTATTGACCAACCGTGGGGAAGCACGTCCTTACGACGTGGCGATGAAAATCAGCGAGCTGTACCTCGACTGAACGGACCGCAGAGTCCCTGTCCCATAGCATCCGAAGCCCTGGTCGCCTGCTTCCATGCGCGTGGGTTTGACTCTACGGTGAATGAATCACACTCAAGGAGGTTCGACATGAAAGTCTTCATGACGGGAGGAACCGGATACATCGGCTCCGCCGTTGCCGCTCACCTGCTGGAGCTTTCGCACGAGGTCAGTGTGCTCGCGCGCCACTCTTCGGATACCGAAGCTCTTGAGAGCCTCGGAGCCAGGATCGTTCGCGGAAATCTTTCCGACCTTGACGGGCTCCGATCGGAGATTGCATCGCACGATGCGTTCATCCACGCTGCCGCCTCTCAGTCAAGTACGGCCGTCGCGGACGATAGAACGGCAATCGAAGTGTTTGGAAGCATGCCTCGCGGAACGTTCGTCTACACCTCGGGCGTGTGGGTTTTCGGAAATACAGGCGATGCGGCGGTCACCGAGTCCTCCCCCGTGAATCCGCTACCAATCGTCGCGTGGCGACCGCCTCATGAGGACCTGGTGATTTCGGCAGCCACGTCGCATCTGAAGACCGCAGTCATCCGACCGGGATGCGTTTACGGAGGCAGGCGCAGCATGTTCGGATCGTGGTTTTCTTCGATCGAAAACGGCGAGCCGGTGCAGATTGTCGGAGATGGCTCGAACCGATGGTCGCTCATCGAACTGCGCGACCTCTCGGTCTGTTACGGCCTGATTCTGGACCGTGGGGAGTCCGGGACTTTCCACGCAACGAATGATTCACGTGAGACGCTGAATGATCTTGCGCGAGCGACGATTGCGGCCAGAGGCAGTGACGTCGGAATCGAGCATGTACCGATCGAGACCGCGCGAGAAGTTCACGGAGACTTTGCCGACGCTCTGGCCGTGGATCAGCACGTCCGAAGTGATGAGACGCGGGCTCGTCTCGGCTGGACTCTGTCAGTCCCCGAATACGTTGGAAGCACCGCGCGGCAGTGGAGCGAATGGCGTGCGAGGTAAGAAGAGCCGTGACGCTATACAATTCTCCTTCATGAGAACTCTCGTGTGCATCATGCTGCTGGCTCTGCCATCCCTTGCGCAGCAACGCCCCGTCAACACGTATTCGATCGTTGCTCATGATCCTTCCACGGGCCAACTGGGAGTGGCCGTTCAGTCGCACTGGTTCGCGGTCGGGCAGGTTGTTCCGTGGGCTGAAGCGGGCGTCGGTGCCGTAGCGACTCAGAGCTTCGTCGACCCTTCTTACGGAAAACTCGGGCTCGAACTGCTTAGAGCCGGCCGAGGTGCAGAGCCGACGCTTCGCGCACTCCTGTCGGGTGACGCTGCCTGTCAGGTGAGACAGGTTGCCGTCGCCGACGCGAAAGGAAACGTCGCCACGTTTACCGGCAGCAACGATATCGAGTCGGCGGGCGGCATCGCAGGCGAGCGGAGCGCGGCCGCAGACGTGACGTGCGGTTCAGGCGGCGGAAGACTCGAGATCGGGAAGGGCTTTGCCGTGCAGGCGAATCTCATGGCGAACGATACGGTATGGCCTGCGATGGCGAAAGCCTACAGAGAATCATCCGGGGATCTGGCCGATCGAATGCTCGCGTCGATGGATGCGGCGGAGGCAGCTGGCGGGGACATTCGCGGGAAACAATCTGCTGCGCTCATCATCGTGAATGCAACCCCGACCGGAAGACCGTGGCAGGACCGGCTCTTCGATCTGCGCGTAGACGATCATCCGGAGCCTCTTGTCGAATTGCGGCGTCTGGTCTCGCTGCAGCGAGCCTACAACCACATGAATGCCGGGGACCTCGCGATCGAGAAGAAGGACAACGAGGGCGCGCTGCGTGAATACGGTGCGGCTGCTCGGATCGCCGCAACTACGCCGGGAATTCCCGCGAGCAGGCATGCGGAGATGCTCTACTGGCACGCCGTGGCGCTTGTGAGCATGGAGCGCATCGATGAAGCGTTGCCGCTTTTCGCGCGCGCCTTCGGGCTCGAGCCATCATGGCGCGAGCTCACTCCGAGGTTGTCTCGCGCGGGGCTTCTGCCCGACGATCCGAAACTGATTGAGCGGATCCTCGCCGCGGGTAAGTGACCCACTCCGCCCCGCCCATCCGGTTCTGGGTTCTGCACGCCCACCCGCCCACACGGTTGTGGGTTGTGAGTTCCCACCCACCCGGGCGGGTGTGTCTCAGAACTCAGAACCCCGTGGGCGGGTGGGTGTGCAGAACTCAGAACCGGCGGATCAGTCTCTCTGCGCGGCGGGCGTGCCCTCTTTGTATCGTTCGAACCATGCCAGAATCGCGGAAGCTTTCGCGCCGCTCTGTGAGGGGCGCGCGGCAAGTCCTCCATGGCTCGCACCTGGTACCTTTACCAGTGCAGTGGGAACCCCGAGCAGCCTGAGGGCGGTGTAATACTGCTCGGCCTCGCTCACCGGAGTTCTGGAGTCTTCGCTTCCCACAACAACGAGAGTCGGAGTTTTTACGTTTCCGACCAGAGAGAGCGGAGATCGCGCCCAGAAAGCTTCCGGGTTTTCCCAGGGATACTCTCCAAACCAGTACCGGGAGAAGAACGCCGGAATATCGGCATTTAGCACGAAACTGCTCCAGTCGATCACGGGCTTCTGGGTTGCGGCCGCTTTGAACCGATGGGTCTTGCCGACGATCCAGGCTGTGAGCACGCCTCCGCCCGATCCTCCGGTGACGAAAAGGCGGTTTTCATCAGCGTATCCCTGCGCGATGGCCGCATCAACTGCGCTCATGAGATCGTCGTAGTCACGGCCCGGGTAGGCGTGACGGATCTGGTTTGCGAACTCGGCGCCGTAAGAGGTCGATCCTCTCGGGTTGACCGAAAGCACGGCGTAACCGGCCGCTGCATAGAGTTGATTGTCAGTTGAGAAATGGGGGCCGTAAGCTGCGAATGGTCCGCCGTGAATCTCGAGAATCAACGGATGTCGCGAGCCGTCCCTGTGATCAGGAGGCAGTGTCAACCAGGCGTCGATCGGGCGATCGTCGAATGAGGTGACGTCGATCTTCCGAACCTCGCTGAGAGCTTTCTGGTTGAGCAGATCGGCATTGAGCGTGGTCAGGCGCCGCTGTCTGCCAGCCTGCACTACTGCAATGTCCGCAGGACGCGTCGCGCTGCCGCTCGTCATCGCCACGACGCCGTTCCGGGAGACGGTGAATGAGCCTCCGGTGTAGGGGCGATCGAGGCTGCTCCCGCCCAAACCCTGCGCGACCTGAGTCAGGGTGCCGTCCAGACCGACGCGGGCAATGCGCGTCTCTCCGCGATCGTCGTACGCGACGTAAACGGATTTTCCGTCGCCCGACCAGAAGGGAGACTCGACACTTCGGTCCAGTGAGGATGTCAGAGTCCGACGATTGCTGCCGTCGCGGTTCATGACGTAGAGCTGCGTGTTGTGGTAGCCGAGTTTCGCGTCATCGAAGCCAATGAACGCAATCAACCGTCCGTCGGGAGATGCAACCGGTGTCCGGTCCGGGCCGTCGCGGTCCGTGAGCGCCGTCAGCCTGTTGCCTTCCAGCTCGAGCGCGAATACCTCGCTGTCGAAAGGCTCGACCTCCCAGCTGGGATTTCTGCTTCCGCTGAAAAGGATCGTTCCTCCATCCGGGGTCCATGAGAGCGGTCCGTTGTCGTTGAAGGGACCGTAGGTCAGTTGGCGTGCTGCTCCGCCGTCAGCCGGAATCAAAAAGATGTGGCTGTTTCCGGGCTTCAGATAGCCGCCCCCGTCAACGCGATACGTCAGGGCCGTGTGGATCTCGAGCGGGTCGGCCCACTTCGCACCCTCCGGCTTCCCTGGGAGATCCCCCAGCTTCAGACCCTCGCCAGGGACGAACATCGAGTATGCAATCCGGTTTCCGTCCGGCGACCACGCAATGCTCGTTGGCGTCTCGGCGAGGCCCGAAAGACGGACCGACTCGCCGCTCTGCATCCAGCGAACGAAGAGCTGGGAGGAACCGCCCTCTGCTGTTGAGAGATAGGCAAGACGCTCTCCGTCAGGAGACCAGCGCGGCTGACTGTGAGATCCGGCCCCTGCAACAACGGGCATCTGCCGGCCAGTTCGTACGTCGACGACCCAGATGGTCGGTCGCATGCGATCGGTCATGATGTCGCCCGAACGGCGAACGTACGCGATGAGGTTTCCGTCCGGGCTGATCTGGGGATCGGATGCCACCTCGAGGCTGAACAGATCGCGTGGCTGGAAGTGGCGCGAAGAAACTTCTGACGACGCGGTCAGTGAGGTCGCCAGGCAGGAAACGATGATCACTGCGAGAGCCGAAAGCCATTTCATCGAAGGACCCTTTCTGAGAAGGCAGAACTGCAGGTGGAGCGTTGGCAATTGGCGAGGTGCGAACATGGTGCCGTCACGTTATGATTCCGCACATGAAGACATTTCCGCTGGTCCTTCTGGCTGGACTCCTGATGGTGGATCTAGCGGCCGCCGATACCACTACCGGGAATCGGACTGAAAAGCAAACTGCGATCGCGACGATCGAGAGTCATCGCGAGGAAATGATCCGCCTCAGCGACGAGATCTGGCGATACGCCGAGACTGCGCTCCAGGAAACGAAATCTTCGAAGGTGCTCGCAGACTGGGCCGAAAGAGAGGGCTTCAGAGTCCGTCGGGACGTGCCCGGTCTGCCGACCGCCTTCGTTGCAGAGTACGGATCGGGGAGGCCCGTGATCGGCATCATGGGCGAGTACGATGCCCTTCCAGGAATCTCGCAGAAAGCGCAACCATCGAAGGAAGCGCTGGAAAAGGGAGGCGCCGGGCATGGATGCGGACACAACCTGTTCGGAGTGGGAAGCCTCGGTGCGGCAATCGCGATCCGTGATCTGATCGAGTCGGGCAGGTTGAAAGGCACGATCCGGTTTTTCGGAACTCCCGCGGAAGAGGCGGTCGGTGGAAAGATCTACATGGTCCGGGACGGAGTCATGGACGGAGTCGACGTCATGCTCGCCTGGCACCCGTCTGATGTGACCCGGTCCGACACGAAGAGCACGCAGGCCCTGGTCGACATCACGGTCGACTTCCGTGGAACGGCGTCGCACGCAGCGTACGATCCGTGGAACGGCCGTAGCGCTCTGGACGGCCTGGAGATCTTCACGCACGCGGTGAATCTGATGCGTGAGCACATCAAGCCGACCTCGCGGATGCACTACGCAATCACGAAAGGCGGACAAGTTCCGAACGTCGTGCCGGAGGAAGCGCAACTCTGGATGTGGCTGCGCGCTCTCGACAGGGATGAGGTCGACGCAATGCTCCAGCGCATCAGAAAAATGGCGGAGGGTGCGGCTCTGGCGGCTGGAGTGGAGGCGAGTGTTCAAGTTGGTGGCGGTGACTGGAACATGTTGGTGAACATGGCGGGCCAGCGGCTCGCGCAGGCGAATCTGGAAGCGATCGCGCCGCTTGAATTCACCGAACAGGAGCAGGAATTCGCGAAGTCGATTCAGAAAGCTACGGGTGTGGAGCCGCGGGGATTGATCACCGCGGTCAAGCCTTTCGACGACAAACCGGGTCCGGCCGAGGGCGGTTCCACCGACGTCGCGGATGTGAGCTGGGTCGTGCCGACGCTTCATCTCTCCGTCACGACAGCACCGACCGGCGCGCCCTGGCATGGCTGGTCTGTCGTCGCGACTGGCGGCATGTCAATCGGCCACAAGGGAATGCTCTACGCTTCGAAAGCCCTTGCGGCAACGATGATCGATATCTTTCTCGATCCGGAGGCGCTTGTGAAGATTCGGAGCGAGTTCGACGAAAAGACAAGAGGAGTGACGTACGTTCCCTACATCCCCGACGGTCCACCTCGACTCCCGCCGGGACAGTGAAGATGCGCGCAACCAGAACCGGCGTTCTCGTGGTGATTCTGCTGGCGATCGGCGGCTGCGCCGGAACTGAAACGGAGCTTCCTGAGGCGCCGAAGTCGCCGACTCCGCCTTCGCGGGAGTTGCCTCACGCGATTGGCGAAGTCGCTTCAGGGCTCGAGCATCCCTGGGGTCTTGCGTTTCTTCCCGACGGGCGAATGCTCGTGACGGAGAGGCCTGGACGTCTCCGCATCGTCGGTAGAGATGGAAGCCTGTCGGCACCGGTTGCGAATGTGCCGGCAGTTCGGGCCGAAGGACAGGGCGGGCTCCTGGATGTCCTGGTCGATCCGGAATTCGACAAGAACCGGACGATCTTCCTCTCCTTTTCCGAACCGGACGACCGTGGCCGCGCCGGAACTGCTGTCGCAAAGGCGAAGCTGGATGCGGCGAACCTTATGGATGTGGAGATCATCTACCGGCAGCAGCCGAAGGTGGAGGGAGCGAGTCATTACGGATCGCGTCTCGTTCTGAATAGCGACGGCACGCTCTTCGTGACGCAGGGGGACCGGGGCGGTTATGCAAAACGCGCTCAGAGTCTTTCTTCGGGGATTGGCAAGATCATGCGGATCGGGAGGGATGGATCGGTGCCCGCGGACAATCCCTTCACGGATCGTTGGCGAGCCAGCGACGAGATCTGGTCCTACGGCCACCGGAATGTGCAGGCGGCGGCGTTGCATCCGGAAACAGGGCAGCTCTGGACGGTCGAGCACGGAGCCATGGGAGGCGACGAACTGAACCGGCCGGAGAAGGGGAAGAACTATGGCTGGCCGGTGATCACCTACGGTGTCGATTATTCAGGCGAGAAGATCGGGTCCGGAATCGCGCGGGAGGGAATGGAGCAGCCGGTTTACTACTGGGATCCTGTGATCGCTCCGTCAGGCATGGTGTTCTACACGGGAGACGCATTCCCTGAATGGAAGGGAAGCATCTTCATCGGATCGCTCAACCCGGGCGGCCTCGTGCGGCTTACCATTCAGGGCGATCGGGTCACGGGTAAGGAGAGGTTTCTTCAGGATCTTGAGGAGCGCATTCGCGACGTGAGGCAGGGGCTGGACGGGCTGATCTACTTTCTGACCGACAGTCCTGAAGGGCGCATCCTGCGAATCGAGCCGGTGACGGACGAAGTGAACGGAGCCGAGCAAACTACGAAATGAGCATAGTCACAATGAAATTTGTGACCATCGTCACCATCGATGGGTTGACTCCGTGAGAGTCTTTTCATTATTCTTTGCCGTCAGCGGCCAGAAAATCTATTCTTTTCAGTTTTACCCCCGTACGTCGCAAGGGCAAACCCGTCGTGAGGCGGAGACGCAAAGCCAGGGATCTCCAATGGAGACGGCCCGGTTGCCGATGTCGGTGAAGGAGATGAAGTGCTCTCTTCCCGGCTCTGCCTTTGCCCCTCAGATT
>JBGSYJ010000144.1:0-4558 GCA_041750915.1 Thermoanaerobaculia bacterium
GCAACGCTCACCGAGCTCTCCGACAGGCGCGACTATCCGGACCCAGTGCGGAAACAGTAGTGGCTATCGCTAGTGCTGCCGAGCATCATTTGCGAAGCTCGAGAGTCACGAGTTAATCACTCGCTTCGCGAGACTGTGTCATCCCGAGCGTCGAGCGAGGGATCTGGGTGGTGGTCCATGGAACGAAAATGCACGCAGATCGATCATTTTTGAGAAGAAGGCCCCCACCCAGATCCCTCG
Source organism: Thermoanaerobaculia bacterium (assembly GCA_041750915.1). Lineage (GTDB taxonomy): Bacteria > Acidobacteriota > Thermoanaerobaculia > Gp7-AA8 > Gp7-AA8 > JBGSYJ01. Next base: position 241 of record JBGSYJ010000144.1, read on the forward strand.
CTCGACGCTCGGGATGACACTCCGGTAGTGTGCACAGTCTCGCGCTCAGGATGACACTCGGTCCAGCTACTCGAGTTCGGTGACGAGTCCGGCGAACGTGGAAAGATCGACATTCCCGCCTGAAACCACTGCGACGATTGGCCCGTCTCCCGCTTTTCCGCTCAGCGCCCCGGCGACCGCCAGAGCGCCGGCCCCCTCGGCAATCACCCTGACGTTCTCGGCGACCAGCCTCATCGCGCTCCGGATCTCGTCGAGCGTGACGACGATCGAACCGTCAAGCTGCCCACGCAGCCGCTCCCACATTCGCGGGAACATGCTCTTGCCACCGGCCCCATCAACGAACGAATGCTGCCATCCTTCAAAAACTGCGGGAGCGTCGAGCTTCATGGAAAGTGCGAGAGGAGCGGCTGTCTCTGGCTCCGCGCCGAAGATCCGCACACCGGGGCTCTGCGGCCGGACGGCGGCCGCGATGCCGGCGACCAGTCCGCCTCCCCCGATGGCCGCCACGATCGCGCGAACATCGGGAAGGTCCTCCAGAATCTCGAGCCCGACCGTTCCGTTGCCGGCGATGAATGCATCGTCATCGAACGGATGAATGAAGACGCCCTCCACGCCGTCGAAGCGTCTGTCCTCCATCGCCTGCCAGCAGGCATCGAACGGCGCCTTGACGAGCGATGCACCGAGGCGCCTCATCCGATCGACTTTCGTTTCCGGAGCCGTCTCGATCACCACAACCGTGCACGGGATGCCGGCAGCGCGCGCGGCATAAGCGACTCCCTGTCCTGCGTTGCCCGCGCTGATCGTCCAGACTCCCTGAGCTCGCTGTTCGCTGGTGAGCTGCGCGACTGCGTTCGCGGCTCCCCGCAGCTTGAAGGCATTGATCGGCTGCAGCGTCTCGAGCTTGAGATAGATCGCCGGCCCTGATCCAGCAGGGAAGAGTGGAACCAGAGGAGTTCGGACGATGACGTCGCGGATGCGCTCGCGCGCTGCGAGAACTTCATCGAGCGTGATCCGTCTCGCGGCGAGCGTGTTCATGTCGGGATCATAGCCGAGCCGTGCGCCGATCCGGCGGACGAGAATGCACCGGCTCGTTTCCCATGGCATGGCTCATGCTGAATTTCGGGCATGACTGACATACTCGAATCGATCGAAACGAACCGAAACGCACGCATCCATTCTTCAGCAGCCGAGATCAACGTCGGAGGCACAGAGCGTCTCGCCTCCGTAATCGGCGGAAGCGCCGTCGCCCTCTACGGTCTGACCAGAGGATCGCTCGGGGGCGTTGCTGCCGCACTGCTCGGCGGAATTCTCGTCTACCGCGGCGCGACAGGACGCTGCCCGGCATTCAGCGCTCTCGGTATCAGCTCTGCCGACGATGAGTCAGCAGACAACACGAGCATCGCGTACGGAAAGGGTATCGGTGTCGAGAAATCGATTCTCATCGGAAAAGAGCCTTCGGAGATCTACAGGTTCTGGCGAAGGCTCGAGAATCTGCCCCGATTCATGGAGCACCTGGAGTCCGTAATTGAATCCGATGAGAAACACTCTCACTGGGTTGCGAACGGCCCGGCAGGGAAATCAGTGGAATGGGACGCCGAGATCATCAACGAAATCCCGAACGAGCTCATCGCGTGGCGGTCTCTCGATGGATCGGAAGTCGACAACGCCGGATCGGTGCATTTCCGTACGGCAAGCGGGGGACGTGGGACCGAAGTGAACGTCGTCCTGCGATACGACCCGCCCGGAGGTGCCATCGGCGCCGTCGTAGCGAAAATTTTCGGAGAAGAGCCGGGCCAGCAGGTCGAAGGCGACCTTCGGAGGCTCAAAGCTCTCCTCGAGACGGGCGAGATCGCCACGACCGAAGGCCAGTCGACCGGCCGCGCGGAGTCCTGAGGAGGGCGGGCTGCCATGTGAGCACTCTGCTGGTTCGGCAAACATGACGTGCGGGTTCAGGATGTCAGTGATCCCAAGATCCTGAATCCTCGCGACGCAATCGTCCGCATCACCTCCACCGCAATCTGCGGCTCGGACCTCCACCTCTACAACGGCTACATCCCGACGATGCGCGAGGGCGACATCATGGGACACGAGTTCATGGGCGAAGGAGTATGTGCGGGTCCCCTGGGCCGACGTGAACTGCTGAAAGGGAGCGCGCATCTTGAATCCCATCCCGCTCCGGTTCACAATCGCGGCGCGTGACTTTAACGATCATCGCCGTCGCCTTCGTCGTCCTCCTCTGGAGCGCGTATCACTTCTACGGCCGATGGCTCGCCCGCCAGTTCGCACTCGATGATGCCCACGTCACCCCGGCGCACCGGATGGAGGACGGAGTCGACTTCATACCGGCCAAACGCTTCTACCTCTTCGGACAGCATTTCTCGGCAATCGCAGCGGCGGGACCGATTGCCGGACCGATCATCGCCTGCCAGGCCTTCGGCTGGCTTCCATGTCTGCTATGGATCGCGCTCGGCGTCGTTCTCATCGGCGCCGTTCATGATCTCGCCGCGCTGACTGCATCGGTTCGCCACGGCGCCCGCTCGATCGCGGAGATCGTTCGCGAGCACATGGGCGGCGGTGCAGGCATGGCGATGATGGCGTTCATCTGGATCGCGCTGGTCTACGTCATCATCGCGTTCGCCGACATCACTGCCGCCAGTTTCGCGGGCGGTATCGACGAGCTCGTGGGAGCGAGCGTCACATTCAACGCCGGAGGTGCGGTAGCCGCGGCGAGCGTCATGTATCTGCTGCTCGCGGTCCTGATGGGCTTCATCCAGCGATTCCTCAATCCGCCGCTCTGGCTCATGACAGTCATCTTCGTGCCGGCGACATTCGTCGTCGTCTGGCTTGGCACGAAGGTCTCCACTCTGCTGATCATGGATGCAAAGAGCTGGGCCATTCTCATCCTCGCCTATTGCATCGTCGCTTCGATGGTCCCGATGTGGGCCCTGCTTCAACCCCGCGGATACCTTGGCGGTTTCGTTCTCTACACCGCCCTCGCACTCGGTGTCATCGGCGTTTTCTTCGGCGGCTACGAGATCAGGCAGCCGGCATTTCGATCGTGGGACGTCGGCGGCATGACGGGCATGCTCTTTCCCTTCCTCTTCGTGACGATCGCGTGTGGCGCCTGCTCCGGATTTCACGGGCTCGTCTGTTCAGGGACGACCTCGAAGCAGATCGACCGCGAGTCGCACATCCGCAGCGTCGGATACGGGGCGATGCTCGCCGAAGGATTCGTCGCATTGATCGCGCTCGTCACGGTGATGATCGTCGCGCAGGGGGATCTCGAAGGACTGAAGCCGGGCACGATCTACGGAAACGGCATTGGAGAGTTTCTGACGCTGATCATCGGCAGAGAACATCTCAATTTCGCAATTACGTTTGGGGCGATGGCGTTCTCCACGTTCGTTTTCGATACGCTCGACGTCTGCACCCGGCTCGGCCGGTACATCGTTCAGGAGCTCTTCCGCTGGCAGACGTCGATGGGAGCCCTCGTCGGAACGCTCCTTACGATTGCGCTGCCGTTCTACTTCGTTCTCGCTTCGGAGGAGGGCAGCTGGATACGCTTCTGGACTCTGTTCGGAGCCTCGAACCAGTTGCTGGCGGCATTGACGCTCCTGACCATCACGGTCTGGCTGTACAAATCGAGGAGAAGAATCGGGTTCACGCTGCTGCCGATGGCCTTCGTACTGATCATCACATTGTGGGCACTGGTTCAGCTCACCGCGGCGAACCTGGCGATCTCAGAAGGTGTCGATCTCGCTCTGGTGAACGCAGTGGCTTCGGCGTCCCTGATCGTTCTTGCCCTCTACATCGTCCTGCGCGCTTTGATCACTCTGCGAACTCCAGGAGTCACGGAGCTGGCACCGATCGAGGGGTGAGGGTGGGATAGACTGGGCGACACAAGTGTCATCCTGAGCGCAGCGAAGGATCCCCTTCCTCGACACCATACGGCAGGTCTTCGGGGGATCCTTCGCTGCGCTCAGGATGACACCGTGGTCATTATTCGCACAACCACCAGAGGAGACTCATGAGACTGACTCGAATTTTCTTCGCCATTCTGCTGCTCACGGTTGCGTCGACGGCGCTCGCACAGAGCAGCTTCGATCAGCACTTCACGGGCGACACCATGCGCGTGGATTACTTCCACACGGGAGGCATGGGCAAGGAGATCGTCAGCCTCGATAATGTTGTATCCGATGGCCCATGGCCGGGCAGCAGAACCCGGCTGATCGATCCCACCAACCTTGGCAAATACCTCTTCGTCGTTGTCGATCGTGAATCGAATCTCCCGATCTACTCGCGCGGTTTCGCTTCAGTA
>JBGSYJ010000145.1:0-17796 GCA_041750915.1 Thermoanaerobaculia bacterium
TAATCTCGGCGAAATGGGCGCGCGCCTCGCCCGAAGCTGCAAGCAACTCGCGCAGCGCCGTCTCTTCAGCAGGCGTAGCCTCGCCGTCGACTACCGAATACATCAGCTGGATGCTCGAAGGATCGGTCATGCCTGCCCCACGCGGCCCTTCGCCTCGAGCGTTCGCCGAAGAAGCTGGCGTGCCTCGAAAAGGCGGGACTTGACGGTCTTTTCCGGAATCTCGAGCATATCGGCGACCTCCCGATACGAACATTGGACGAAGTGCTTGAGGACGACGACCGAACGGTACTTCTCCCCGAGGGCGAGCACCGCTTCATGAAGATCGCTGTACTGCTCCATGGCCTCGAGTCGTTCCGAGGCGTCCGGCCCCGGAGAGGGACTCTCGGGATCGAGCTGCTCGAATTGTCGCCGTGCCTGAATGTGATTGATGGCTTCGTTCATCGCGATCCTGTAAATCCAGCTGAAAAACTTCCTGTCCCTGTCGTAACTCGGCAGGTGCTCAAAAGCCTTGAGGAAGACCTGCTGGCCGAGATCCCGCGCATCGTCATAGTTTCCAATCATCCTGAAGATGATTCGGAAAACCTGTCGCTCGTACCGGCGAACCAGAACGCCAAACGCGTCGAGATCGCCTGCAGCAGCGAGATCCGCCAGAGTGCTGTCCAGTTCTTCTTCAACCATGAAGTACAGGCCACGCGTCCAGAAGTTGGGTGAGAGCCGGTAATGTTACAGGGTAAGGCGGGAAGAGAGTCACAAAACTGTAACGGGGGGGGAAGAGAAGGTTCCATTATTGGAGCGTTAAGTTGACCACCCTTCGTGCCTCTCCCTCTCCCCGCGAAGTCGGGGAGAGGGTGGCGCGCGGCCTCCGCGCAACCTTGGGCACTTGCGAAATCGTCGCGCGCCGGGAGAGGGGCGTTGGGGGCTTGCCGCTTCTCTTGCCGGTCGGCTGCATTTGAATTGCTTGCGCGGCCCCTCTCCCCGTTCACACAGGGAGAGGGGGAATGAGGCCTGCCACGGCAACGGCGACGCTACTTCATCTACTCGATTTCGAAGATCTGGTCGAAGCCTGAAAAGCGGAAGATGTCGCGGATATGGGGATTGACGTTGACGAGCCGCAGACCCTGGCCCCGTTCACTCAGCCGTTTCTGCGCGGCAAGGAGCACGCCGAGTCCTGCGCTCGAGATGTACTCGAGCCTGGAAAAATCAACCACCTTCCCCTCGTCGAGAGCCAGGAATACCTTTTTCGCGTAATCCGCCTGCGCTGCATCGAAGCGTCCGACGAGAATGATCTCCTGATTCTCACCGGCTTTGATCTCAAGCATGGTTGTTCTCTCCCAGCCGCTTGTACAGCGTGACAGTGCTCGTGCTCTCTTCGTGTCTGTACTCCACGCGGTCCATCACTTTCCGGACCAGGTGGACCCCAAGACCGCCGGGGACCCGTTCCTCGAGAGGCTTTCCTGTATCGACTTCCGGCGCGTCCCGGCCGGGATCAAATGAACCCGAGTCCGGATCGGCGACCGCCAGGACCAGCTCGCCCTCAGACAGACGCAAACTGACGTCGATGTCGCCCGTGCCGCCGGGATTGTATTTGACAAAGTTCGTGAAAATCTCCTCGAGGGCGAAGTCGACTGCAAATCGATCAACAGGGCTCAGCCCCTCCGCCGAGAAGAACTCTTCCACGAAACGGACCAGATCGTCCAGAGAGCCGATGTCGCGCCTGAAGCTCCCCTTCAATGAGCTTTCCCCAGAAACCGGATGCTCATCATAGTCATGTCGTCGGCCTGAGGGGCGTCCTGTACAAATCCATCAACGGCCTTCAGGACGAAACTGACTACGTCGGGCGGCGTGCGCGCGTCGCATGCCTCGAGCGTTTCGCGGATCCGCTCCACCATGAAGAACTCGTCCTTTGCATTCGTCGCCTCGGTGACGCCATCGGTGAAGAGAAAGATACCTTCGCCAGGCTCGAGTACCGTTTCCTGGAGCAGATACTGATACTTCGGCAGGACTCCGAGAACCAAACCGGGTTTCGACTCGAGCTCCCGGATCGCTCCGTCGTGCGTGAGAACGAAAGGGCGGTCGTGTCCCGCGTTGCAGTAACGCAGCAGCCCATTGTTGAGATCGAGAAATCCGCAGAACGCCGTGACGAACATCGTGGCGTCGGTGTCTTCATGAAGGCGCTCGTTGACCGACGAGAAAAGTTTCGCTGCATCGCTCTGGAGCGAAGCATTCGCGCGGCACAATGTCTTGGTGACCGCCATGACGAGCGCTGCCCCGACACCTTTGCCGGAGACGTCTGCAATGCAGAAGTACAGCCGGTCCTCATCCCAGAAGAAGTCGTAGAGGTCGCCGCCCACCTGGCGGGCGGGATTCATATGGGCGTGGATCTCGAAGCCGGCGCCGGGTGGAGTGGTCACCGTGCCGGACGGCAGCATTCGCATCTGGATCTGGTGGGCCAGTTCCAGCGCCTTCTCATGACGCTCGTTCTCCACATGCAGTCTCGTGAGCTGGGCCCGTTCGAGGGCAACCGCCACGTGTGAGGCCAGGGCATTCATCAGGATCTCGTCCTGGGAATCGAAGCGGGGAGCAGAAGTCTTGTTGATGCTCTGAATGACTCCCAGAAGTTTTCCCGCGGAGTCGAGCACCGGAGCAGAAAGAATCGAGCGCGTTCGGAAGCCTGACTCTCGATCCCATGCGGGGTTGAACCGGGGGTCGCCGTACGGGTCATCGATGTTCGTCAGGCGGAGCGTCCGCGCAACATCACCGGCCACGCCCGAGCCTACCTTCAGTTCGATGGTGCGTTCACCCATCCCCTGGGCAACACGACTCCACAGCCGGTCGCGTTCCTCGTCGTAGACGAAGATGCTGGTTCGTTCCGCCTCGACAACGGATGAAGCCTCCTCGACGATGATCGCGAGCAGCGCTCCGAGGTCGAGCTCGGAGCTCATCGCCTTGGAAAGCTCGAGCAGAGCGTAGAGCGCGCGAGCCATTTTGCTGTCGGCCAGTCCGAGCTCGCCTGGGGAGGAAATATCCTTCTCCATCGGGTCAACCATAAAGCTCCAGTCGCTGCGTAGTCGCGGGTTGTCGGGAAGAACTGCGGGGACGGGCGCCATTGTAATCCGAGTCACGAAAAGGGCAACAGGAGCCACCAGGCGGTGCCGGATCGTTTACGATCGCCGCACGCATGGCGCTCAAGTCCCTTCTCAGGAGCGGAGCCGGTCTTTTCGGCTTTCTCTCACGACCGCTCAACCCGGATCAGGCTCTGGTCTGGGAGATGGAAAGCGGCAGAGTGCTTCCCCTGAAGACGCGGGGAGACTGAGTCTCAAAATCATCTTGAAAACCAGAGTGCTCCGGGCGCAGAATGTCTCCGCTCGGATGTCTGACCGAGCTTTCGGAGCGAAACTTGGTCTTCCATATCGCGCCCGCCTTCGCTTTGAGGACGTCCGCCGTCCTGAGGTTGGAGGCCTGTATCCGAGTCGAGCTCCGAATCTCCGCGCGCACTCGCCGACGTGTGCTTCTCAGGCGGGTGACGGGCCGTTGGTCAGGGCGATCCGACACCAGCTTCCCGCCAGGTGCACGACTGGAGGTGATTCCGCGCCGCTGATCCGTCCATTAGCTTCCGAGTTTCCGCTGTCGATGCTTTCAATGTTTCATTAAGAGGAAAGAACGTCATGAAATTCAATTCGAGGATCACCACGACTGTTTTTCTCTGCATTCTCATGTTCGCAGCACCCACGTATGGACAGACAACCGGCGCAACGCTCGAAGGACGGGTGACAACCGCAAACGGGGAGGCAGTCCCAGGAGTGACAGTCACCGCTGTGAACGCAGCGACCGGCCTGAGCCGGTCGGTCATCAGTGACGGCGATGGCCGCTATCGCTTTCCCACTCTTCCGGCGGGCGCTTACAACATCGCCGCTGAGCTGAGCGGGTTTTCCAGCGTCAATGTAGAGAGTATTCAGCTGAGAATCGCCTCTCTCCGAACGCTCGACCTGTCGATGTCTCAGTCCACCGTTCAGGAGACGATTACCGTTACGGCCGATGTTCCCCTGATCGCCACGACGCCGGCGCTCGGAACTGTCGTCTCACAGGCAGAGCTCGAGAACCTTCCTCTCAACGGCCGGCAGTTCGCGAACCTCGCCTCTCTCGCTCCGGGCACCTCTCTCGCGGTCAATCCTGATCCGACCAAGCCGGGTCAGCTCGTCGTTGCACTGAACGGTGGCGTCGGAAGGAACGTCAACTACACGATCGACGGCGGGGACAATACGGATGACACCATCGGCGGAGCTCTGCAGAACTTCAACCTCGAAGCCGTGCAGGAGTTTTCCATTCAAACGCAGCAGTACAAGGCGGAGTTCGGACGATCGACGGGAGGCGTGCTGACGGTAGTCACCAAGACTGGCACTAACGACTTCGGAGGCTCCATCTACGGCTTCTTCCGCGACAAAAGTCTGAATGAAAAGACCACCGCGGAACAGCTGGCGGGCCGGGACAAGCAGGATTACGAGAGGAAGCAGTACGGACTTTCCTTCGGCGGACCAATCGTGAGAGACCGTGCACACTTCTTTGGCACATACGAAACCACTGACCGCGAGACTCTCTTCATCGTCAACACGCGCGGGATCTTTCCCGAGCTCGACAACCAGGCGTTCACCAACCCTTATGACGATGAACTGATCACCGTGAAGGCCACGGCGAATCTGACTCCTTCGCAGTTCATGCAGCTCCGCTACGGCGCTCAGAAATACAAGGACGTCTATTCCGCAAGTCCGCTATCAACACCCGACAACCTCGGGCTCCTAAACAGCGACTACAGCTCGATTCTCGCGGGCCATCAGATGCAGTTCGGAGCCGGCGCCTTCAATGAATTCGTATACCAGTACAGCGAATTCGACAACGCGATCCTTCCGGTATCAGAAGAACCGACGCTGGTTTTCGCGAATGGTGTGAATGCGGGGCAGAACTTCAACACTCCGCAGACGACACAGCAGGAAAAGCATCAGTTCAAGAACGATTTCAGCTTCTCCACGACGCTTGCCGGCCAGAGGCATGATTTCAAGACAGGCTTCAACTACATTCACGAGCCTACGCTTGGCGGAGGATTCTCCTCCGGTCTGGTCGGCCGCTACACATTCAGCGGCAACAGCCTAACCTCGCCCATCACGAGAATCGAGATCAACCAGGGCCGTAACCAGTTCTCGACTCCATTCGACCAGTACAGCTTCTACGTACAGGACGACTGGCGGGCAACCGATCGGCTCACCGTGAACCTCGGGCTTCGCTACGACTACTGGGACGGCTACGATCTCGACCAGCGATCGAATCCCATCTGGCAGACGCTCTCTTCGCAGACGTCGTTCAGCGAGCGTTACCTTCGCGAATTCGAGAACGGTCGCGGTGGCCAGCTGGAGAACGATGACGACAACTTCGGACCACGCCTCGGTTTCTCCTACGACCTCAAAGGCGACGCCCGTCACATCATCCGCGGCGGCTGGGGCATCTACCATGACTTCCCCTATACGAATGCAACGATCCTCTTTCCGTCAGCGGCAGTTCAGTCGAACTTCGGCCAGACCTATCTCCACGTGAACAACACCGGAATTCTCAATCCCGACGGCACGCCGTATCGCGTCGGCCAGCCGCTGCCCCCGAACCAGCTTCCCTCAGTGGCGCGTCCGATCCCCAACGAGGTCGCTTCGCCGACGCTCGCAACCCCGAAGTCGACGCAGGCTTCACTCGGTTATGCCACCGAGCTCACGAGCTGGCTCGGCATCACACTCGATCTGGTCTCCATTCGCTACGAGGACATTCCGTACCGCTTCCGTGCAAATCCGATCGTCCCGGGAACGAACCAGCGGCGCTTTCAGCAGTTCGGAAATTTCAGGATCTGGTCCGGCGACGGCGAGGCCGACTACGATGCGGCGAATCTCGGCATCCGCGCCAGAGTCTCCAACAGCATCGAGCTTCAGGGCTTCTATACCTATTCGGAGGCCGAAGGAAACATCCTCGCGGGGACTGACGAGTTCCGCATCACTGCGGCCGGCCATCAGCCGGATCTCAGCGCAGTCGCTGATCAGTCGGTCAACCCGCTCGACCCGCTCTGTGACGCATGCTTCGGTCCACTCAACACGGACGCGCGGCACCGCATCACGTTCAGCGCGCTGTACCAGGCGCCGTTCGGAATCCAGCTCGGCGGAATCTTTCGCTACAGGTCCGCCCTCCCATACACAGAATGGGCCGGAACTGACCTCAATGGCGATGGATTCGCCTTCGATCTTCCTGCCGACGTTCCCCATGTCAATACTCTGCGCGGAGCGAGCTCCTCTCAGCTCGATCTTCGCGTGGCGAAGGAGTTTCGACTCGTCGACAACTTCGGTATCGAGCTGATCGGCGAAGTCTTCAACGTGTTCGACGAAGACAATCCGGGACGGTTCATCGGCAACAGAAGGGCGAACAACTTCCGCCAGCCGACCGTCTACGCAGGCGATCCGCTGCAGGGTGAGCAGCGCCTGTTCCAGCTGGGGGCGAGAGTAAGATTCTGATCAACTGATACAACAGGGCGGGCTTCCGCACTCCCGCGAAGCCCGCCCCGCTTTTCACGCATCCTCGTCTGAGTGGGTTAGTCTTTCCACTGAGATGACGACGACTCTCATTGCGGCCGCTGTGCTCCTGCTGATCAGTGTGCTCGCAAGCAAGGCCTCATCGCGCTTCGGTGTACCTGCCCTGCTGCTCTTCCTCGTGATCGGAATGCTCGCCGGCTCCGAAGGGCCGGGCGGCATCTATTTCAATGATGTCGGCGCGGCCCAGTCACTCGGCGTGCTTGCTCTGGCCTTCATCCTCTTCTCGGGTGGCCTCGACACGCGCTGGAAGGAAGTGCGGCCCGTCATCGGAGCAGGAATCAGCCTGGCAACGCTCGGCGTCGCCATCTCCGCATTGCTTGTGGGCCTCTTCATCCACTATGTCTGGGGTCTTCCGCTGCTCACCGGAATCCTGCTCGGCGCCATCATCTCGTCGACGGACGCCGCGGCCGTCTTTTCCGTCCTTCGCTCGCGCAACATCAACCTTCGATCCCCACTCAAACCGCTGATCGAGCTCGAATCGGGTAGCAACGATCCGATGGCGGTATTCCTGACGCTTGCTACGATCGAGCGACTCCTCAATCCGGGCAGTCCGGTTCTGAATTTCGTCGGTGACTTCTTCATCCAGATGAGCATCGGTGCGATAGCTGGAGTCGCGATCGGCAGAGCCGCGATCTGGGTGATCAACCACGTCCGTCTCGAGCACGACGGCCTCTATCCCGTGCTGAGCATCTCAGCAGTGCTGCTGACATACGGAGTGACCGACGCGCTTGGCGGCAACGGTTTTCTCGCAGTGTACGCAGCCGGACTGGCCATGGGGAACCACCGATTCATTCATCGCGCGAGCCTGCTTCGTTTTCACGACGGGGTCGCGTGGCTGATGCAGATCGCGATGTTTCTCGTGCTGGGGCTGCTCGTCTACCCTTCGAACCTGATACCCGTAGCCGGTATGGGCTTGTCGATCGCGCTCGCACTGACGTTCTTTGCACGGCCCGTCTCGGTGTTCATCGCGACGGCATTCTCGAAATTCACAGCCAGAGAGAGGCTGATGATTTCGTGGGCGGGACTGCGGGGCGCGGTCCCGATCATCCTTGCGACATTTCCGCTGATGGCACAGCTGCCGAACGCTGTGCTGATCTTCAATGCCGTCTTCTTCACGGTCCTCATATCGGTCGTATTGCAGGGCTCGTCGATCCCTCTCATGTCCAAATGGCTGGGAGTGGCGGACTCCGCTGACAGGCCGCATGAGGACGACGATCTGCCAATGCGCGGGGAGAGCGAACTGATTACGATTGATGTTCCCCCGGCATCTCCAGCCGTGGATCGGCAGGTGGTCGAGTTGGGACTTCCATCGGAAACCCTGCTGCTTCTCGCATACCGAGGTGATGGATTCTTCGCGCCGACCGGATCGACAGTGATCAGACCGGGCGACAAATTGATCGTGCTGACGAACGTCCGCGCAATCGACGAAACCCGCGGAATTCTTCAGGGGCGGCGAACTGAGAATTGAGAATTCAGAATTCAGAAACTCCGGCCGTCCTTTTTCTGAATTCTTAATTCTCAATTCTGAATTCGTCGTCAGACGGCCCGTGCGATCTTCCCGGCGAACAGCGATAGGACGCACGCTCCGACGGCTGCCAGACCCCATCCAATTGCAGTTGCCGGATCAATCGCTGAATGGAATCCTGCAAAGTCGATGAAAGGCACGGAGTCATTCACCGCGATGTAGACCGCCATCAGCAGGATCGCCACGAACGTTCGCGGGCCCCCAGTGAGGAAACCCAGGAGATTCGCGATACCTGCCAGAAGCAACATTCCGCCGGCAAGTCTCAGCGCCCGTGCCGGATCGTTCAATCCGAACCGGATGAGCAGCGGCAGCATGACGACGGTCAGAAGCGCGATCGACGTCGCGAGCTTCCAGGCTCCCGTCATTCCGGCGATCACTGACGAGGGCCCGATCAGAGCCGTCGTGCCACTGATCTTCTCCCGTGCAGCGACATCTGCAATCAGGAGTCCGCCGGCGATGACGACGATCGGCACGGCTCCCTTCCCGTCCGCCATCGCAGCGATCCACGAAACCATCACGGCCAGCAGCGTCCACGGCCGCTCGAGGAACGTGAGCCTCGCATCCCACAGGGCAGCCGTCATCACTCCTCTGGGCCGTGGTGGCGCGATCCATGTGACGAAACGGGAGAGGAAAGCGAGGCGCGACCCGCGCGATCCCTCATTCCTGCTGGGCGTACGAACCTTTGCCGGATCAAACCTGTGAAACATCGCAATCGCCGGAAGCAGCAGCAGAAGTGGTGCGAGTGCATTGGCAGCGCGCGGCACGATTGAAGCGGTGCTGAGCCGTATCCCGTCGAATGCGAGCGGCGGCTTCGAGGTGTCGAAACTCGAGGCCCCGATACTCATAGAATCAGTTCCCGTCTGCTGCTTGATGGTGCTGACCAGCCAGCCCATACCCGTAGGATCGAACCATTGCGCTCGCCCCCCGACCGCTGTCGCCGTGTTCACGCCGATGAGCGTTATCCACAGAACAAAGAACGCGATGTCGCCGGCCCGTGTGCGGAGCAGGGGTGTCACTTCGAAGAGGATCGCCAGCGCCGAGACCATCAGGATAGTAGGCACACAGATCAGCAGGTACTGAACAGCGAAGGTGAAGGGATCGAATCCGCCCTCTCCGCGCACCAGAACCATCAGGAAGCTACCCGCGGCGAAGACCCCAAGGAGAACCGCAAGGAAAGCGAGGTTTCCCAGAAACCGTCCGGCGATGTACGTCGCGCTGCGCAGCGGAGTGGATGCCAGCATCTGACCCACCCGGCTCCTCAGATCGCGCGAGACCGCATTTGAGACCGCGTAGAAACCGAAGAGCCCGATAAAGATCGTGGAGATCGACGCCGTCGCCAGGCCGATGGTTCCCGCTGTGTACAGCGCCCGCTGTCCGTCGACCACGATCACCGCGCGCCCCGTCGAAGGATCGGGAACCCACATCCAGGCGATAGCGATCATGACGCCGATGAGCATGAGGGTCGAGAGCCGCCGAAAGCGCATGAGTACGTCTGCGATCACGAACGCTTTCAGGATGCTGAGGCTCACGCAGCCTCCCGCATGACGTGCAGAAAGGCATCCTCGAGCGACGGCTCGGCTGATACGGCATCATCGCTGGGACGCGTCCCCCCGACGATGCGGATCTGCACTCCCTCGGCCCGACGGATCACCGTCGAGATCTGCCATTGCGCGCGGAGCTTCTCGTACTGCTCAGAAGGCACGGTCATCGACCAGACGGCGCCTCGCGCGCGCTGCATCAGATTCTCCGGCGTGTCGCATGTCAGAATGCGGCCTTCGTACATCACGGCGATGCGCGTGGCGATGGACTCGATGTCACTCGTGATGTGTGTCGAGAAGATCACGAGCTTCCCGAACCCGATCTCGGACATGATGTTCCGGAAGCGGACACGCTCCTCCGGATCGAGTCCCGCGGTCGGCTCATCGACCACCAGGATCTCAGGATCATTGATGAGTGCCTGAGCAATGCCGAGGCGCTGGCGCATGCCACCCGAAAAGCCCCCGACGCGGCGTTTCGCAACACCGTGCAGGTTTACACGCTCGAGCATTCCATCGATCTTCGCCCGATCGGTGATGCCTTTCATCGCCGCCAGATAGCGAAGGAATTCGCGCGCCGTGAGATTGTCATAAACGCCGAAGTCCTGCGGCAGGTAACCGAGAGCGTGACGAAGTCCGGCGGGCTTGCGGGCGATGTCGTCACCCTTGAAGAGAATCCTTCCAGACGTCGGCTTCGTGATCGTCGCGATCATCTGCATCAGCGAGGTCTTTCCCGCTCCGTTGGGGCCGACGAGTCCGAGGACGCCGGGCTCGAGCTCGAGATTGATGTCGCGTACGGCGGTATGGCCGTTCTTATAGCGCTTGGTAAGGCTTTCGAGTCGTAACATGCTGCGGTATACGGAGCCGCGGCTGTCGAGTTTCCGGGAGTGGGGATTGCGCGTAGTTACCCTCTCCCCGCGAAGTCTGGGAGAGGGTGGCGCGCGACTTTGACGCCCGAACCTGGGCCAGGAGACCGAATGTTGAATGTTGAAATTGTGAATTTTGAATGTTGAATGAGGACCGGTGCCCAATTCAACATTCACAATTCACAATTTCAACATTCAACATTGCTTTCTTCGACCAGACTGCGATCTATGTCCCCTTGCCCCTCTCCCCGTTCACAGGGCAAAGGTACCCGCAGCCTCAATCCTCCATCGATGGGTACCCGGTCAGGTGACCATCGCGACACCCTGCGGCAACGGGCGGAGGACCTGGCGGATCGCTGTCGCCCAGCTCGGCACGCAGGCTCACCATCCGGGTGCGTAGCGTCTCCATTGTTTTCCGATGTGCCGGATTTCCTGCAAGGTTCGTCCGCTCGTCAGGATCGGAGGCGAGATCGTAGAGCTCCCATTCCTCCGGCTGTTCGAAGAAGTGAATCAGCTTCCAGCGCTCGGTGCGTATCCCGCGATGCTTCTTCGCACAGTGCCCCGCGGGGTACTCGAAGTACTCGTAAAGGAACGCATCGCGCCAGGGTACTTTGGCGCCGAAAAGCAGCGGCATCATGCTTCGCCCATGAAGTCCGAGAGGAACCGGGACGCCTGCGAGCTGGAGCAGTGTCGGTGCGATGTCGACGTTGAGCACCATGTCATCGCGATTCACGACGCCCGCCTTCACACGATCGGGATAGCGGATCAGGAGCGGTACGCGGATCGAGGGTTCGTACATCAGACGTTTATCGTAAAGTCCGTGTTCACCGAGGAAGAATCCGTTGTCTGATGTGTAGACGACGATCGTGTTCTCCGCGAGCCCCTGTTTGTCGAGCACATCGAGAACTCGTCCGACGTTCTCGTCGACGGACATGAGCACACGATAGTAGTTCTTCACCATCAGCTCGTAGTTGCGACGTTTGCGTTCTTCCCGTGAGAGATCGGGTGGCAACTGATCGCGATAGTCGGGCAGCTCGGCAAGCGCCATGTCCGCCGCCCGCACTGCCTCGGGCTTGCCCTCAAGCCTGTCCTCGTAGGTCCTCGGAAGTGGAATCTCAACGTCCGCCAGCGCATTCTCGAAACGCTTCGCGGGAAACCACGACCGGTGAGGCGACTTGAACTGATAGAGCAGGCAGAACGGACGATCTTTCGGACGGTGATTGAGAAACTCGATCGCCTGATCTCCGACGACGTCATCAGCGTGACCTCGCATGCGCAGATGTGTGCCGTTCGCGATCATGTCGGGATCGTGATACTCGCCCTGCCAGGGAAAGATCACCCACTCGTCGAATCCGGTCGGCGTCGACTTGAGATGCCACTTGCCCACGAGACCCGTGTGGTAGCCGGCTTCTTTCAGATGCTGAACGAAGGTGGGCTGGTCCTTGCGGATTCCCGGGCCGTTGTAGAACTGCGGCCCATCGCCATTTGTCACGACTCCATGTGCGTGCGAGTAGAGCCCGGTAAGGATCGACACGCGGCTCGGTGCGCAGAGCGAGTTCGTCACGAAGGCTTCGGTAAAGCGCATGCCGCCCGCGGCAATGCGGTCCATTTGTGGAGTCTTCAGAACGGTATTGCCGTAAACGCCCATCGAGTCCTGACGCTGATCGTCCGTCATGATGAAGACGATGTTCGGATTCGACACGTCCTGGCCGAAGGCGGAGCGTCCGAGCATCGGAAGCGACAACGCGGCACCGCCAAGAAGCCGAATGGCATCTCGCCGATTGAGACTCGGAGTCGAGCCTGGACAAAGTCGGCCACGCTTAGTCATGCGCCATCTCCGAGCGCACTCGAAAGCGAAGCCGCATCGTCTCAGTCGACATGTCCGCCGGCCTTCAGTCGTTCAAAGACCCGCTCAACGATCTCTTCCCCCACTTTTCTCCCACCTCCATGCTGTCCGCAATGACAGCGGACTGTTTCTCGACGAACTTCCTGCCCAGAGGCGACGAAAGGAACGTGATCAGCGCTTCGATGTCCTCAGAGCTATAGTGCCTCTGATAGCCGGGAACGAGCAGCGTGACGAGATCGCCCGGCTTGATCTCGGACCGGAACTCCGTCCAGAAATCAGGTTCAACGTCGGAAAAGGTATCCGAGAAGCGCGCAATCATTGCGTCGATTGTCTCGAATCCCATCTGTTCCGCGCCGGTCAGTTCCATCAGATGTCGTACCCGCTCCTCTGAAGCGACAGTGGTCTGGGCAGTGGTAGTGACGGCCGTCAGGGTCAGAAGGCATACCAGCAGGCATCCGTGCGGGATTCGCATCGCTGATCTCCCATCGTCAATTCACTTTGCTTCTGTTGCGTAACTGTTGACCGGATTTTACTCCCCGGAGCCAAGCGGGCCAGGTTAAGGCGTACCGGAGTGTTGAAGGGCGAGCGACGAGGAAGGCAGTGCTCTTCGCTCAGACCTCACTTCAGGTGACCACCGGCCTTCAGCTTTTCGATGACCCTTTCGCCGATCTGCTCTCCCCATTGAGCCCCGATCTGCATGCTGTCGGCCAGAATAGCCGGTTGCTTGCTGACGAACCGCCGACCGGCAGGTGACGAAAAGAACTTCGTCAGTTCGTCCACGTCCTGTCGAGAGAGGTGCTTCTGATACACGGGGATGATGAGATCGGAGATCTCGCCGGGCCGTATTTCGGAACGGAACTCTTCCCAGAAAGACATCGGAACCCCTGGAAAAGTATCCTCGAAATCATTGATCATCGAATCCATCATCTGAAGACCGAGCTGTTCGGCCCCTGTAAGTTCCAGGAGCAGGCGTACGCTCCCTTCCGTCGGAGCTTCGAGTTCAGCCGCGAGCGCGGGTTCATGGCTCATCGACGCAAGAGCCAGCAAGAGGCAGCCGAGAAATCGCTTCATCGTCTCTCTCCTTGATTCATAAGAACGCCTTCAGTGTCGTGTACGTACAGCCGCATTGGCACGATTCTACTACCTGGCAGTGAAGGGCGAAGGTGGGGCCCCGTCACGCGTCACCCTCCAACATGTTCGCCCGCTGTATTTTTTTGCCTCCGCCTGCGACTGACTATCGGAGCGGAAAGAAGAGATGAACGATCGAGCAGACATCGAGCTGGCCCTCGAGCAGTCGAAGAGGGCCTATCCCGCGATCGTCGACAGGATCGAGGACGCGTTCCTGATCCTCGACCCGATCGATGAGCGCATTCTGAAGGCAAATGACGGTGCCTGTGAGATTTACGGCATGTCTCGCGAGGAGCTCGTCGGTCGCTCTCTCAGAGACCATTCGCTCGACGATGGCGTCAGGACCCGGGAGCTGATCGCTGCCGTTGCATCCAGCGGGTTCCTTCAGTTCGAGACCGTGCAGTTGCGAGGCGACGGCAGCGAGATGCACCTCGAAATCACCGCCGCCCCGATCACATACAGAGACCGACCCGCAATCCTCTCAATCAACCGCGACGTCACCGAAAGAGTCGCCGCAACCCAGAGACTTCGGGAAAGCATGAGGTTGAACCGGGCTGTCCTCGACTCTCTGGCGGCCCATGTCGCGGTGATCGACCAGTCGGGCGAGATCGTGGCCGTGAACGCGGCGTGGAGACGATTCGCATTCGACAACGGCTCGGCAGGGCTCGCTGATCCGGGCGGGAAGTTCAACTATCTCGAGGTCTGCCGGAGAGCTTGCGCTACCGATCCTACGCTCCTTCATATCCTCGACGGACTCGAACAGGTCCTCGCCGGAAGTCTCAGCCAGTTCACGACCGAGTATGCTTGCCACGGGGCGAAGGCGAAGCGATGGTTCACACTCTCCGTGACCCCGCTGGCGGGCGACACCGGCGGAGCGGTGATCTCCCACACCAATATCACGGAACGCCGGCTGATGGAGGAAGCCCTTCGCGACAGCGAGGTCCGTCAGAAGCACATTCTGTCGGCCGTGCCTCTGATCGTCTACACCGAGTCCCTCAACGACCAGCACACGACCTATGTCAGCTCCACGGCCCTTCCGGTCACGGCATTCACGAGCTCCGAATTCACATCCAGACGGGGATTCCGGATGTCGAGGCTGCATCCGGATGATCGAGAACGCGTCGTGTCCGAATTTCTGAAGATTCGATGGACGGGAAAACTTCTCGTCGAATACAGATGGCTCTGCTCCGACGGCCAGTACAAGTGGTTTCTCGACAGCGCCGTCCTTGTCAGCGACGATGACGGCAGGCCGGTCGAGGTCGTCGGAACGATGCTCGACATCACCGAGCGGAAAGATCTCGAGCATCAGCTCGAAGTCGCTAACCGCCTGAGCGCCATCGGACGCATCGGAGCAACGGTCGCCCACGAATTCAACAACGTGCTAATGGGCATTCAGCCGTTCGCAGACATCCTGGTGAAACTCGGTGTCGATCATCCACGCATCGAGTCTGCGGCTCGACAGATAAGTCTTTCCGTAAACCGGGGAAAACGAATCACGCAGGAGATCCTGCGGTTCACGCAACCGGCTGATCTCGAGCTCCAGGCTGTCGAGCTGTCCAACTGGCTTTCGCTTCTGCAGGAGCAGTTTCGCTCCCTTGCCGGCGGTGAGCTGTCTCTCGACTACACGCCCTGCACCGAAGAGCTCTGGCTTCTCATAGATCCGGGTCAGCTTCAGCAGGTCCTGGCGAATCTGATCATCAACGCCCGTGATGCTTGTCCCGCCGGAGGAACGATCAGCCTGGACGTGCAGCCTGAAACGGCAGCGCAGTGGCCCCAGTACGATTTACCCGACGCGCCGGCTTTCGTCCGCGTATCGGTTGGCGATTCCGGAAGCGGAATTCCGCCGAATCTCATGGACCAGATCTTCGAGCCGCTCTTCACGACAAAGCGTTCGGGGACCGGCCTCGGGCTCGCCGTCGTTCGGCAGGTGATCGCTCGCCATGGCGGCAATATCTTCGCCGAGAGCGAGCCGGGAAAAGGCGCAACGTTTCATATCTTCCTACCGCTGGGACCGCGGAATCTAGCTGCAATCGCCGCCCCGGAAAAGGTCGTCGAATCTCCCTCCAGCAGCGTGTCCAGGCTGCTCCTCGTCGAAGATGATGCAGCGGTTGCGGAGGGGTTGTCGGCTGTACTCAGGATGGACGGCATCGAGGTGGAGATCGTGGGACGAGGAAAAGACGTCCCGGACGCAATACGGCGCTTCAAACCTGAGGCAGTTGTCCTCGACGTCGGACTTCCCGACATGAGCGGGATCGATGTCTATCGCCAACTGGCGCAGGAGTGGCCGGAAATGCGGGTGGTCTTTTCCACGGGTCACGGCGACGAGTCGCAGATCACCGACGAGTTTCAGTCGGGTAAAGTGAGATTTCTCATGAAGCCCTACGATCTCGATACGCTGATGGAAGCGATCGGGGAAACTCGCGACGTCTGATGCTGGTGTGTCATCCCGAGCGTCGAGCGCGGGATGAACCTCAACAATCGCGGCGATCTTCAGGACTTGTCATCCCGAGCAAGCGTGGGAGTGCGGGAGGGGCGAGGGATCTCCGGCGGTAGTACATTCGTGATTCTTGATCGGCGTGGTGGCGGAAACCGATAGTCAACTATGTACCATCGCCAGAGATCTCTCGCCACGATGATCCGTCACGTCATTCCGTCGCTCGGGATGACACACTAGTTCCGGGCGCCGGCTCAACCTTTTCAGCCTTCGCGCTTCCTGCGGACGTGAATCAGGTGTTCAATCGAGGCACAGACGGTCCCGTCGGCGTCCTCGAGGTCTACACTGAAAGTCCTCTCGATCGATTCCACCGTTTCGAGCTCCGCCCGTATCCCATCGAGATCCTCAGAAGTCACGACGAACTTCGCATATAGCGCTGCCTTGCCGGGTCTTCGAAATCGGATCGACGCAGACTTATTCCAGACCACATAGCCGGGTCCGAGATTTCGGATGAGCATGATCATGTAGATCGGGTCAGCGGCTCCGAACATGCTGCCGCCGAAGATCGTACCCACGTAATTCCGCGTTCTCCAGTTGAGTGGCAGCCTCACGCGAACCTCGAGGAAATCGTCCGCAATGTAAGTGAGGCGTGCTCCGGTCCCGCGGTACGCGGGAAAAAAATTGAAGCCATAGCGCTGAAAGCGCGTCCGAAGAGATTCCGGCATCGGCCCGAGGATACCAGCGCTAGGTCTCGATGCCGCGACCCTCGAGAGCCTCCATCATTCTGCCGCCTCGACCCAGCCGACGGTCCGCGATGGCAACCATCCGCCGGTTCGGCGAAGCGATGGGCCGCTGCGCGAAGACCCGGTCGAGCGCCTCTTCCTCGCGCCCTTCACCCAGGGAAACGGCATAAATGATGTAGGCAGCCGCCGTCGATCTGCTGATTCCGGCGGCGCAATGCGCGAGTACCTTTGCGGGGCGCGTAGAGATGACTCTCGCAAACTCGATCAGGCGGTCGATGTCGTCTTCGTTCGGACCGATATGATCGTGTGAATCGTAGAACGTGAGCCGGATCTTGTCGCGCACATTGCGATAGCCCCTCGGCGGACGGTCCTCAGGGTCGCCGATGGAAACGACGAACCCCAGAACGCCACACGACGCGGGGGTACCGAGAATTTCACCAGCTTCTTCGAGGCTGGCAACGATGATTTCGAGCTCGTCCATCGCGGCGAGTATAGCGAAGAGTGAAGAGTGAAATGGCCGAGCTGAGACCTTTCACTCTTCACCCTCGGGGACAAGACCCAGCAGTGGTGGACCTCATCTCACGTTCCCGGGCGGAAGTTCGGCGGCAAAAAGCCGGTGTATGTCCTGACGAGCAGTAACACCTTCTCAGGCGGCGAAGAGTTCGCTTACAACCTCAGGAACCTCGAACGCGCCACGATCATCGAGGAAACAACGGGCGGCGGGGCTCATCCGGTCCGCCCCGTAAAAGTCAGCGACCGCTTCATGATCGGCGTTCCGTTCGCGCGGGCCATCAGCCCGATCACGAAGACCAACTGGGAGGGCACCGGCGTGGCTCCGCACATTCAGACGCCGGCGGCCGAAGCTCTGGACGCCGCGTACCTGCTGGCTATCGAGAAAGTCGCGGAAACAACGAAGAATCCCCAGCAGAAGGCTCAGTTGCTGCGACTGCTGGAAGAGAAGAAGCAGAAGAGCTGAGGGTCATCTGGCGCTAAGGTTCATCTGCATACCGAACCTGGGGCGCAGCGTGATCGAGGGATGAGGCTCGATCCGCTGCCCCCGCGCCAGTTTCAATCCGAACTTCCGCGAGATCGAAGCGAGGAGAAG
>JBGSYJ010000146.1:0-2421 GCA_041750915.1 Thermoanaerobaculia bacterium
GCGTCGCCCCCGGCTTCGAACCCACCCGCGCCTGCTCCCGCGCCGAACCCTCCCTCGCCACCGCCACCGACGCCCTCGCCCTCGCCCTCCCCGACACCTCCGACTGGAGAGCTGAGTGGTGAGTGGTGCGTCTATTGGGGTGGGCAGTTTGTATACAGCACAACCTTCACGCTGCAGCCCGACGGCAATTATCAATCCGGCAGAAACGGATCAATCAATCTTTCCTCAGATCGATTTCTGATCCAGAACTCCGAGGGGCCCTTCATCAGGCAACCGGATGGGTCCTGGGTCGATCCGCTACGTTTTCGACCTGAGGGAGTGGCTTTCAGGCGGTGTCCATGAGTCTGGTGGAGATCAGTGAAGTTTCTTCACCGCGCTCGACAACCGCTCGGCACGCTCGAGATTCAAGACCAGCAGGCCCTGTTCCGATTCAATCACGGCGACGCCGCTCACTCCGACCACCACGACAGGCCGGGAGCCCGACGTCCGAACGAATACGTTGCTGGCCTCTTCCGTGACGACGTTCTCCTGCGCGCCGCCGGCGAGCGCTGCAACTGCTTTCCACGAGCCGACGTCGGACCAGCCGAACTCACCGCGGACGGCGGCGACGTTGTTCGACTCTTCCATGATCGCGTAGTCGATCGAGATCGACGGCATCTCCGAATACAACTTCTGTCGTTCCTCTTCGTCATCCGACTCGCCAATCTTCCGCGCCAGGGTCGCGATCTCCGGCGCATGCCGCGTCAAAGCTTTCTCGAAGACTTCCGCCCGCCAGACGAACATGCCGCCGTTCCAGACGAATCTGTCCGACTCGACGAACTCGCGCGCTCGCTCCTCGTCCGGCTTTTCGACGAACCGCTCGACCCGGACGACGCCTTCCGCGAGCTCCCCGCCGAGCTCGAGGTATCCGAACCCTGTGCTCGGTTCGGTGGGCTGGAGGCCGATCGTTACCAGTGACTCGGAGCCTTCCGCGTGGTCGAACGCCTGACGAATCACGCGGCCGAACGACTCTTCATCGAGGATTGCATGGTCGGAAGGGAAGACTCCGATCGTCACGCCGGGCAGCCGCCTGGAGATCGTCATGCAACACGTTGCGATTGCGGGTGCGGTGTTGCGGCGTGATGGCTCGAGCAGAATGTTTTCCGCTGGTACGTCCGGCAACTGCTCTGCGACGAGGCTTGCGTAGCGCTCATTCGTCGACACGAAAACGGACCGGGGATCGGTCAGAAGCGACAGGCGCGACCATGTCATCTGGATCAGCGAACGTCCCCCGAAAAGCTGAAGGAACTGTTTCGGTTCGGCGTCGGTACTCAAGGGCCACAGGCGCGTGCCGGCGCCGCCTGCAAGGATGAGAATCGCTCGGTTACTCTGATTCACGATGTGGGTGCCTCCGGAAGTTTCCCGCTGTCCGGTGTGCTACCTGCTTTCCTGCCAACTGCCATCAGGCTCAGACCATTCGCCGGATTGTCGGACTCCAGCCTGCGGAACAGCGGGACGAGCCTGTCGAAGATCCGCGACTGAGCAGAAGGGAGGCCGGATCTGCGAAACACCTTCGAGTTCACGCTCCACGCCAGGCGCCCGATCTGATTCTGAAATATCATTTCCTTCACCTCGAAGCCCGCGCGGGTGAGTTTCTGCGAAAGCTCCAGCCGGTCGTAGCGGCGCTTGTGTCCCACGCCGCGGTCGAGTTCGCCGTAGAGCTTCGAGACGGCCGGGACATAGACGATGATCGTGCCGCCCGGAATGAGAACATCGTGCATCCTGCGGAGAGCGCCCTCGTCGTCGTCCATCTGTTCGAGAATGTTCAGACACAGCACCGTATCGAAAGCATAGCGCTTGAGCTCTGAAGGATCGTCCCGCTCGGGATCGAATGCTTCGACCGTGATGCCGGGCCGTCGCCGGAATGCGTTTCGAAGACGATCGAGGTATGCAGTTTCGCGATCGGTCGGAACGATCAATTCTCGCCCGTAGAGAAATCGCGTCATGGTGCCCGTGCCGCTCCCGACCTCGAGCACGCGCTGGCCGACCCATGGACGCACGCGGTCCCAGATCCACCGGTTGTAGCGCTGCAGGCGATCCAGCCTTCGAAGCGTCGTGTATCCGGCCGGTTCACTGCTCCGGTCGACGAAGAGCCCGTACTTCAGGATCGTCCAGATCGCGCTGAAGCCATCCTTCCAGTTGATCTTCTTGCCTTCCCAGTAATCGCGGCCATGGTAGGAGATCGGCACCTCGTAAATCCGGTAGCCGCGGCGAGCGACCTTCGCCGTCACTTCCGGTTCAAATCCGAAACGGTTCGACTGCAGGCGGATCGACTGGATCACCTCCCGCCGAAAAACTTTGTAGCAGGTCTCCATGTCCGTCAGATCGAGGTTCGTCGTTGCGTTCGACAGAAACGTCAGGAATGTGTTCCCGAGGCGATGC
>JBGSYJ010000147.1:0-2139 GCA_041750915.1 Thermoanaerobaculia bacterium
CGATCCCGAGGAAGCCGCGAAGCTATCGGCGCTCGGATACCTGGGGTCGGTATCCCCTGCAGAATCGGGCCCACTGCCGGATCCGAAGGATCGCATTCACGAGATCGATGCGATGGTCGCAGCGATGCGGTTCATCAACGGCGGGCAGGAAGAAAAGGGACTCGCTGCATTTCGCGACATCGTGGCAAAGAATCCCGGACTTGCTGATGCCTGGAACCAGCTCGCAATTACGCTTGAAAAGATGGGACGGCTCGAAGAGTCGGTGGCCGCCTACAAGAAGGCGATCGAACAGACGCCCGCGCTGGCGGGGGAGTTCGCTCTTGCGCTCGGCTCGGTGCTGCTCAAGCTGGAAGACTACGATGGCGCGGAAGCGCATGCTCGCCTGGCCGAGTCGTCGAATCCTGCAGGAACGAATCTTCTGTTGTCTCGCATCGCGCTCGCCCGCGGCGACCTTTCCGGCGCCGAGCGACGGGCGCAGAGCGCAATGGAAGATCCGTACGAACGAAGGCGGGCGAAGATCGTACTCGCTCAGGTGTTCGTACGGCAGGGACGGCTGCAGGATGCGATGTCGATGCTCGATGAAGTTGCTCGCGAGGCCGAACAGAACCAGCTCGGCCCGGTCGAGATGCTCGAGTTCACCAGGGGCGACGCGCTGGCCAGGATGGACCGGCCTGAAGAATCAATCGCGGCATTCCAGCGTGAGATTCAGCACTTCCCTCGTCATCGGCAGGCGTATGCGAATCTGGTGCTCGTCCATCTGCTCACGGGAGATCGGGCGGAAGCAGAGGCGACTTTCGAGCGGATGGTGCGCGCGAATCCGGAGAAGAGGTCCTACCTGTTCGCAGCGACGACCCTCGATGAGCTCGACCAGCCGCAGCTCGCGGCATCGTGGCGGCGGCGAGCGGCACGTGTCGAATAGATCCTACAGAGATTGAGAATTCAGAATTCAGAAGTCAGAAACGCCGCGCCCGACCCCTTTCTGAATTCTGAATTCTCAATTCTTCCACCACGAAACATCGTGACTGAACCTTGACATCGCGGCCGTCGCATTCCGCTACAGTCTCCAGCGGAGGTCACACATGAGCTTCGAATGGTTCGAGCGGCGTAAAGAGTATGGGATGTTCTTCGTCCGGCTCATCGTCGGCTTTCACCTCGTCTACGGTGTAGTCGACAACATCGTCAGCTGGAAGCAGATGCTCGAGTTCCGTGACTTTCTGGCGGCGAACGGCACGCCGGCGCCGCTAGTGGCAGGTGTAGTCTCGGTCTATGCCCAGTTCATCTGCGGCGTCCTCTTCATTCTCGGAGCGTGGATCCGTCCCGCGGCGATCGTCATGATCATCAACTTCATCGCTGCCATGCTGATTGCCCACCGCACCGGCGGGTATCCCCCGGCCGCACTCGCGCTGATGATGCTCTTCTCTTCAATCGCCTTTCTCGTTCATGGCGCTGGAAAGCCCTCGGTCGACGAGATGCGTTCGCGTCATAAGTAGAGGGACATTCCGATGTCCCTCGTTCCGTGGAGTGAAGCGGCGCGACTTGTGGGGCATTCATCCTGCGCTCTGGCTCCATAACGCGCAAGCTCGAGACGTCTCCGGTAACGGCGGATCGGAATCCGCCGCTACGACGAAGTAGAGAGACATTCCGATGTCCCTCGTTCCATGGAGTGAAGAGGTACGACGTGTGGGGCATTCATCCCGGGTCGTCACCCCGTAACGCGCAAGTACGAGACGGCTCAGAGAACGGCGGATCGGAATCCGCCGCTACTTAGCTCAAGTCTGTACGTTCACCGTCGCGTCACGCAACCGTGACATCAATCTGTCACCTCGCCACTGAGCCGTGACGCTCTCAACGGCAATCCTGCACAACGAGTGACGCTTCATTAATGAGATCAGTGCGCAGATCGTGACACGTGCGCATTGACACGGAGCGTCGCCGCGCACGTTCAGAATATTCAAGAAAACAGCACCGTGAATTCGGTGTGTCGAATCGCGCGCACGTATCGACGACATCACCACGACTATTCGCAACGATCAGATGATGGTGCGCGAACTGCTCTTCAATCTACTCAGTGTCCCCTTAGTTTCTGCTCCTGGCAGGGAGCCCCGAGGGGACGGAGTCATTAGAAACCGTCGAGATCAA
>JBGSYJ010000148.1:0-34686 GCA_041750915.1 Thermoanaerobaculia bacterium
CCGGAAGGGACTCCAACCTGGCACGGCGACACCATCCTGCTGTCGCAATACTCCCGGAATCCGGGCATTCATCGGGTCTCCGCCGCGGGTGGAACACCCGTATTGCTGAAAGGGACCGGATCGCGGCCCATATTCTGGCCATCCTTTCTCCCGGATGGTCAGCGATTTCTGTATACAGCGTTTCTTCCCATCGTCCCAGGCTCCGACATCGACCATGAACTTCGAGTCGGCCACCTCGATGGTTCGCCGGGCCACTCGATCGGACGGATTCATTCGCGGGCCGTTTACTCCGAGGGTCAACTGCTCTTCATAAGGGATGGCACGCTCATGGCGCAGCCGTTCGACCTCGAGACCGCGCAACTCACCGGTGAGGCTGTCTCTCTGGTCGAACGGGTGCATTACTTCCGCAACCTCGGAAGCGGCGTTTTCAGCGTGTCCGGAAACGGACGGCTCGTATGGCTCGCACCGCCGGAGTCGACGCGCCTGGTCTGGATGGACCGCTCCGGGATGGAGGTCGCTCAGATCGCCGAAGGACCACTCAGCGGCCCGGGGCGCATTTCTCCAGATGGGAAACGCTATGTGGGATCTGTCGTCGACCCGGCCCACGGGGTCGGCGATCTGTGGACCTGGGCGCTCGACCGGGACAGCCCCCAGAGACTCACCTTCAAACTTTTCGACGATCGCGCCCCCGTGTGGGGTCCTGACGGGCGAACCCTTTACTACCGCAGTGACGGGGGTGGCGGACCCCCGGACATTTTCCGGCTCGGAGAGGGCGATGGACGGGGCGAGGTGCTCTACGCTGGCCCGGCTGTCGAAGAGCCGCAGGACGTATCCCCTGACGGGAAATGGCTCCTCTTTCTCAACTACACCTTCGCCGGATCCGACATCAGTGTTCTGCCGCTCGATCCGCCGGGCACCCCCCGTCAATTCATCGCGACGCCTTTCAACGAGTGGTCGCCACGCTTCTCGCCCGACGGCCAGTGGGTTGCCTACGTGTCGAATATTTCCGGGCGGCCGGAGATTTACATGCGCAGGTTCAGCGGCTCGACGCAGGACATCCGCGTATCCACCAACGGTGGCACGCGGCCGCGGTGGGCCAGGGAGAGCCAGGAGCTCTACTTTCTCGCGCCTGGAGGAAGGGTCATGGCGGCACCGATGGGGACCGATGGACCCTCCGGAGCACCGCGTATGCTCTTTCAGGCAGAGAGGGCTGTCGAGTTTGAAGTCGCTGATGGTGGTGCACGGTTTCTCGTGTTGCTCGACGATCGTCGCGGAGGGGCTGAAGTGCAGATGCTCATCAACTGGCGCGCACGGCTCGAGGGCAACGGCACGGAACGATGATGACGCGCTTCGAACCCAGTGTCATCCTGAGCGAAGCGAAGGATCCCCTGAAGACTGGCGGCAACGTATCGAGGAAGGGGATCCTTCGCTTCGCTCAGGATGACACTGGGTTACCAGCTAACCGGCCTGGAACCAGATTCCCATCACCATGAAGTCTGCAGTTTCATTTCCGCGAATACATCCCATCGAAAGCCACTGTCCAGGTCTTCCCACCATCGGCTGACTGTTCCCAGAACTGGCGCACTTTGCCGTCGGGCATCGGCGTCCAGGTGATGCGCTGCAGCGACTCGCCCTGCGCCGTCTTCGCCCTTCCGCTGAGCTGCATCTTTCCGTCAGCGAACGATCCGTCGAGGAGCAGGAGGCTTCCCCCGCTGTCGACCCATGTCTGGTGCCACTGGTTGCGGGAACGGTCGTAGAGGTTGAAGCTGCCGCCTTTGAAGCCACCGGCCCCGGTCCATTCCTCACGCAGAGCGCATCCGCCGTAAACGCTCGTGATGACGTTCGTTCCCGCCGGTTTGCCATCGGGCGTAGTGACATCCCACTCACCGATCCAGAAGTCGAACTGCCGGTATTCAGGACCGGTGCATGGCGCCGGTCGCGGGCTCGGTGCCGGGGTCGGGCTTTGTGCGGAAATGCCAACCATGATGATGCTGCAGAGCATCGTCGCGAGCGTTATCTTCAAGCGTCCTCCCTCAGTGCGTCTCATTGAATCTAAGAGGACGACTGTCGAAAGCGGTATCACGAACTTGCTCTCCGCGCGCATGCTTCTTCATCCCATCGAAACGAACGCGCTGTCAGGAAACGCCGCGGCGACTGCGACATCTCGGCG
This sequence comes from Thermoanaerobaculia bacterium, assembly GCA_041750915.1. GTDB lineage: Bacteria > Acidobacteriota > Thermoanaerobaculia > Gp7-AA8 > Gp7-AA8 > JBGSYJ01. Next base: position 2,171 of record JBGSYJ010000148.1, read on the forward strand.
CGCACCTCGGATGGTGCCGCGCCGAAAGTCAGTCGGAACCGGCTCGTGAAATGGCTGTGACTCGAATAATGAAACTCGATGGCGACGTCGAGAAGATCGTCGCCGTCCGCGACACGCTCGAGCGCCTGGCGCATGGCCATCTGCTGGCGGAACGCGTGTACCGTGTACCCCGTCTGCTTTCTGAAGACTCTGCAGAGATGGTAGACCGAGAGTCCGACGCTATCGGCCAGCTGCCTGAGTGATCTGGGCTGCCCGGGAGTCGTGGCGAGCAGTTCCTTGACCGCCTCGATTCTCTCGCGCGCGCTCTTCGACGAGAGATTCGGGCGAATCGATTCCGGCCCGGCCAGTTCACGAAGAATTGCGACGGATTCCTCCTCCACCTGCAACGGGTCGGCCCACCCTGCCTGCAACGCCGCTATCAGCCTTCGCTGTCTGAGATAGACCTGATTGCTGCTGTTCGTATAGGCACGTTTGAAGGGCCGTTCAGGTTGCTCGGCCACCCTCGGATCTCGCTCGCCGAGCACCTCTAGCAGAATGTCAGGCGCCAGCGCAAACCAGTCGCAGAAATCCGGCTGCCCCGCCACCGACGAGCGTCGATAGACGGTCCTGCGGTTGTAGAGCGTCACGAGATTCGGGCCCGCTACGAAGCTTTCTCCCCCGTCGTGCCGGATCCGTACACTCGTTCGAGGAAAGACGAAGATGTGATTCTGAATCGGTCCCGAGTCGGAGAAATTCACGTCGTCGACGCCGCAGCGGAACATCCCGATACGAACTGCGCTGGAAGAGAACAGGATCGTCTCGACCGCAAGCGGCGGCTCGTCATTCAGCATCACCCACCGAGTATAAGCAGCTGGCCATCGGAGTGTGTGAGTCGAAGGTTACAGGTGTGTCACAACCGCAGCTGCTCATGCCGGTCGGCTTCATTCGAATTGCCTGCGCGGCCCCTCACCCCTTGCCCCTCTCCCCGTTCACACGGGGAGAGGGGAATGCGGCTCCACGACAGGCGCTACTGTCCTCTGATCCTCAGGGAAAACTCAGGATCCTCCGCGAATCGTTCCGCATCCTCATTGACCCGGTATCGCGCACGAAGTTGTTCGAGAGGCACGTCAGTATCGATCAGTCCAAGTTCCCAGGCGAGACTGTCCGAGTAACCGGGAAGCAGAACGCGATAGCTGAACGGCACGCGCCGGGGCGAGATCGTGTTCACGTGGCGGACGAGATTGACCGTGCAGCTGTTGGTGACGGTGTTGTAGAACTCCGGCTCGCGCGCAAGCTTGTTCGTACGTTCGATCATTTCCAGGAACATCGTCCGCATCTTCTCCCGATCCGTCCGAACCGGATAGAGGAATACATCGTCCTTCCGGAAGTTCGTCCTCAGTTTGATCAGATCTCGCTCGTCGCCGATCACGTACATCAGTTCGTACTGTTTCAGCAGTCCCCGCAGCGGCGAAAAGGTCTCGCCACGCTGTTTGCGGATCTCCGGTGAGATCGACACGAATCCGCCGGGACCGAAGCCGAAGCTGACGAACGTGTGAGCGGCGCTCTGCATCTGTCCGAACGGCTCGACGATGAACCAGACGGACTCGAGCTGTCGCAGGTCGAAGGTCCTGTCGTAATAGGCCACCGTGTAGTCACTTTCGGATTCGTAGTCGAAGTTCCGGATGTTCCGGATCGTAACGAGATTTCCTTCGATCTCGGCAAAGGGAAGAATTGCCTGATCCGTCGCCCAGTCGCGATCATTCGAAGGTCGGGTCAGGGCGCAGGCCATCATCACCGCTGCGAGCGCAGCTCCGCCGAACAACAGCATTCTCGGCACCCATGTTCGGGACATTCTGATGATGGTAGCAGGAGAGAATTGAGAATTCTCAATTCTTCAGCAACCGTACCGCCTCCTCGACATCGACGTCCGACTTCGTCCAGTCGAGCAGCTTCTCCGTTTCGTTCGCCGAGACGCAGCGCATCAGAACAACCGAGCGCGCCCCCTGACGGAGCTCGGGACCGAAGTTGATCTCCGGACCTGTTCCTCGGAATCCATTCAGTGATTCGAGCGCCTCGACGAGCTTCTCACGAGTCAGGTCAGGACCTGCGCGCCGAAGCGCTTCGACGAGAGGCTCCGCGAAAATGAAGCCCGCTGCCGGAAAGGCACCCCAGCGGATGTCGGGATGACGTTTCATGAATGCCTCGCGGTAGCGCGTGACAACGGGATCCGTCGTGTCGAGTGGTGTCCCGAGACCCGCGTAGATCACACCCTTCCAGAGCCCGTCGGTGATGTCGTGCATCATCGTGTTGTCGGCAAGCGTGGTCGATGCGTACCACTGCGGTTTGAACCCGAGGTTTGCGGCCGTGCCGAGAGCGATGGCGGCCTGGCGCGGCAGCACCCAGAGGAGCACTGCATCCGCACCAGCTTCTCGCAGTCTCAGTATGTGAGAGCTCAGATCGCTGTCCTGGATCTCGGTGGGCATCGCCGCGACGATCTCGATCCCGAGTTTCTTTGCAGCCATCTGCGCGCCGACCAGCCCGCCCTTGCCGTAGTCGTCGTTCTGGTAAAGCACGCCAATGCGGCGGAGCTTCATGTTCGTCACCGCGTGATTCACGATGACGGAAGCCTCGTCTGCGTAGAGTGGATAAACGGAGAAGAGATATTTGTTCGGCGGATATGCCCAGTGCGACGAGCCGCTCGCCGGTGAGATCCATGGAATGCGGTTCGATGTGATGAAGTCCTTCACGGCCATACCGGGGGCCGTTCCAACGCCGCCTGTGAACGCAAAAACGTTCTCCCTCTGAACCATGTCCCGGACAGCCGCCACCGTACGCGGAGGCTCGTATCCGTCGTCCCGATAGACGAAGCGGATCTTCCTGCCGTGAATGCCGCCATCTTCGTTGACGAGCTCGAAGTACGTTTCGGTTCCACGAACCACCGAGCCCCACAGCGCGGCGGGGCCGGAGAGCGGTCCCCATGAGCCGATCACGATCTCGGTGTCCGTCACCCCGGGATCGGACGCGGTTTGCGTCTCTTCAGGTGATGCGCAGGTAAGAAATGCGATGGACACGAGGGCAAGAAACAGAGTTCTGACGAACGGCATAGTGCTCTCCTGTAGCGTGAGTTGTCGATTTGTCGCTGCCATTCTAGCGGTATGTATGTGGCAGGGCCCTCGGAGGCCCTGCCTCTTCCGAAGATTGAAGAGGTACGACACCTGGGGCGTGCACCGTTCTTTCGCGATCGCTCCACGTGTCGTACCTCTTTGCATTACGGAGTAGGCAGGGCCTCGGAGGGCCCTGCCACATGGCGCGTTACGCGTCTCCGTACATGGCTTCGATCTCGTCGCGGTACTTTGACTCGAGAATGCGGCGCTTGACCTTCATCGTAGGAGTCACCTCCCCTTCCTCTTCATGAAGCCGGTGAGGGAGGATCCGGAACTTCCTTACGTGTTCGACGCGGGCGAGCTCGGTGTTGACCTTCTGCACCTCGTCATCGATGAGACGAACGATCTCCCGGCTCGCCGCGAGATCGGCGTACGTGGAGAACGGAACTCGATGTTCACGAGCGTGCCTCGACACATTCTCCTCATCCAGCACGATGAGAGCCGATACGAACTTCCGGGCGTCGCCGATGACGATGGCGTCATTGATGTAGGGGCTGAACTTCAGCTTGTTCTCGATGACCTGAGGCGCGATGTTCTTCCCGCCGGCCGTGATGATGAGATCTTTCTTTCTGTCCACGATCTTCAGAAAACCATCGGCGTCGAGCTCGCCGACATCACCCGAGTGCAGCCACCCATCACGCAGAACGGCCGACGTCGTGACGGGATCACGATAGTACCCGTGAAACACGCCGGGCGAGCGGAACAAGATCTCCCCGTCTTCGGCAATCTTCAGCTCCAGCTCCGGAAGCGGACGACCGACCGTTCCCGGCCGGAATCGTGTGAGCGTGGAGGCCGTGGTGACTCCCGCGCCCTCCGTCTGGCCGTAACCCTCGACGAGAAACACTCCGATGGAATGAAAGAACATGAGCACGTCGGGAGAGATCGGCGCAGCGCCGCTGAAAGCAAAGCGAATCCGGTGGAATCCAAGTCGTTCGCGCAGTTTCCGGAACACGAGGAGATGTGCAAGCTTCCACGAGATCGCAAGTCCGAGCGGCAGAGGCTTGCGCTCTACCGAGTACGCGGCGCGACGTTTTCCTACTCCCAGAGCCCATCGAAACAGCGTCCGCTTCAGCCACGTCGCCTCATCCATCGCCAGCACGATTCGCGAGTGATACTTCTCCCAGATACGCGGCACTCCATAGCCGATCGTCGGCGCAACTTCGCGCATGCTCTCCGCGACCGTGTCGGCGCTCTCGGTGAAGTTCACGACATAGCCGCACGATAGCGGAATGAACGCAGTGAACAGCCGCTCGAAGATGTGACAGAGCGGGAGAAACGAGATGACTTCGTCTTCAGGACTGAAAACGAGCACCGGCTCGAGGGCCGCGATCGTGCGCGACTGCCACGCCAGGCTGCGGTGCGACAGCATCGCGCCCTTCGGGTCTCCCGTCGTGCCCGACGTGTAGATGAGGAGCGCAAGATCTTCAGGCTTTACGCGTTGTGCTGCCTGCAACCATACATCCGGCGATTTGAGCCGCTCCTGCCTCCCCATCTCGATGAGCTCATCAAAGAAGATGACCGCCGGATCGTCCATGCCTCGCAGTCCCGTGCGATCAAAGACGACGACTTTCTGAATGATGGAAAGCTCGGCGCGGAACTGCTTCCACTTGTCCAGCTGCTCATGATTCTCGACGAATAGAAACTTAGCTCCGCAATGGTCGAGAATGAAACGACATTGCGGAGCGGCACTCGTCGTATAGATTCCCACCGGCACTCCGCCCATCGTCTGTGCGGCGACGTCAGTGAAAAGCCATCGCGGTGAATTCTCCGCAATGATCCCGATTCGGTCGCCGGGCTCCATGCCCAACGCGCGCAGCGCGAGCGCGAGCGCCTCGACAGTGTCGCGGTAGTCGTTCCAGGTGATCTCCCGCCAGATCCCTAGATGCTTCTCACGAAGCGCGACACGCGCGCCATAGCGCTCGACGGCTTCGAGGAAGAGTCCGGGGATGGTTTTTTCGGTTGGAGTCATGCGGACGCTCTCCCCTCGTGCTCCCCTCTCCCCGCGAAGTCGGGGAGAGGGTGGCGCGCGGTATCCGCGCAGACGTTGGGGCCTTGCGAGATCGTCGCGCGCCGGGAGAGGGGCGTCGGGGGCTTGCAATTTCTGATGCCGATGGCCACACATGAGTTACTTGCGCGGCCCCTCACCCCTTGCCCCTCTCCCCGTTCACACGGGGAGAGGGGAATTCGGCTCGTCGCCCTGCCTAGGTTGACGCCATTGGGGCAGAGCCGGGGGGAAAGTGACGGCGCGCCTTCGCGCGCCGCATGCTCGGTCATCCGCATCGCCCTGGCCTTTGCCACTGTCGATCTGTCGATGACAAGTCTGACCTCCATCAACGCCACCGCTTCTTTCGTTTCCATCGCTGCGCTTCGGCGATCGACTGATCACCTTTCAATCCGAGGTAGAACTCACGCACATCCTCATTCTGCTGCAACTCTTCGGGCGATCCGCTCGCCACGACGCGGCCGTCTTCGACGACGTACGCGAAGCCGGCGATCTCCAGCGCCTTGCGTGCATTCTGCTCGACGAGCAGCACCGTCACCCCTCGCCGTCCGACCTCGGAGACGACGTCAAACATCCGGTCGACAAGCAACGGTGAAAGACCCAGCGACGGCTCGTCCATCATCAGGAGCCGTGGCCGCGTCATCAGCGCCCTTCCGATGGCAAGCATCTGCTGCTCGCCCCCGGAGAGTGTCCCTGCAAGCTGCTTCCGCCTTTCCTCGAGAACCGGGAAGATCGAGTGGATCCACTGGAGGTCTTCGCGCGATTCGCTTGCCGATCTCCGGAATCCACCGACATCGAGATTCTCTTTCACGGTCAGCTCGGCAAAGATCTGCCGGCCCTCGGGAACGTAGCCGATACCGCGCGCAATGATCTGTTCTGTCTCGAGACTTTCGATGCGTTCGCCACCAAGATGAACGGTTCCCTTCTCCGGCTGATCATCGAGAAGTCCGGCGATGGTGTTGAGAATGGTCGTCTTCCCTGCGCCGTTGCCACCGAGGATTGCAGTGATGCTGCCCTGTTCGACGTCGAGAGAGATGCCGCGCAGAGCCTGCACTCTGCCGTAGTACGTCTCGACGTGGCGAAGAGAGAGAATTGCGCTCATCCGAGGTATGCCCTCACCACGTCCGGATGTTCTGCGACTTCCCGCGGGGTGCCCGACGCGATCATCCGGCCGAAGTCGAGTGCGAGCACGTGATCGGAGATGCTCATCACCATCTGCATGTTGTGCTCGATCATCAGGATCGTCACGCCAAGCTCGTCGCGGATATCACGTATCCAGAAGACCAGGTCGTGGCGCTCCTCGAGATTCATCCCGGCAGCTGGCTCGTCGAGCAGGAGGAGCCTGGGTTCCGCAGCGAGTGCGCGTCCGAGCTCGATCAGTTTCTGCGTTCCATAGGGAAGTTGCCAGATGAAGCGGTCGCGCGCGGCGTGGAGACCCAGAAGATCGATGATGTGCTCGACGCGCTCCCGCTGCGCGACTTCTTCGAGGCCTGCGCGACTTTGACGCCGGAACATCATGGCGCCACTCCAGACACCGCTCCGCATGTGCATATGCCTGCCGAGCATCAGATTCTCCATCGTCGTCATGTTCCGGAAGAGCTCGAGATTCTGAAACGTTCGCCCGATTCCATGGCGTGCCACCCGGTTTGGCTTCTGCCCGGTAATCTCACGCCCTTCGAACACGACGCGACCATGATCCGGCCGGTAGACCCCGCAGATGCAGTTGAATAGCGTCGACTTGCCGGCTCCGTTCGGTCCGATGATCGAAAAGATCGATCCTCTGGCGACGTTGAACCCGACATCATCGAGGGCGCTGAGGCCGCCGAAACGTCGAGTCAGACTCTCGACCGCGAAGATCGGATCCATCGTCAGACTTTCCTCACGTAGTGTCGTCCCATGAGTCCGGACGGCCGCACGCAGAGGACGATGACGATGATCGCGAACGCGACGACCGACTTGAACTCCACCGAGATGTAAGCGCCGAAGAGGTTTTCGATGATGCCGAGGAGATACCCTCCGATGATGACGCCAGGGAGCGATGTCAACCCGCCAAGAACGGCTGCCGCGAACCCTTTCAGCAGCGGATCCCACATCATCGTCGGATCGAGCGTGGTGACGGGAGCGACGAGCATCCCCGCGACGGCGCCAACCATCGCGCTGAGGGCGAAAGCTCCCGCCATGACCCGATTGACCGGCACTCCATGAATGCGCGCGGCATTTCGGTTCTGTTGCGTCGCGCGAAGCGCCGTCCCCCATCGTGTGAACTGGAAGAAGAGGTAGACGGCCAGCATCAGTACTGCTGCGATCAGAATCGTGGCGAGACTGAGGTGGCTGATCGTGTTCTCGCCGAAACGAAACACCTCTCTGTCGGAGATCGGAAGTTGCAGGCGCTTTTGATCAGCGCCCCAGCGCCAACCCGCGAACCCGTAGAGGATCATCTGGAATCCGAGCGTGATGATCATCAGGTTCAGCACGGTCGGCTGCTTTGCACGGCGGACGAATGCGAACTCCAGCACGATTCCGATTGCGGCGGCGACGGCAAGGGCGCCCGCGAAGGCGAAATGGAACGGCGCACCATGCGATACGAGGATCACCCACGCCACGTACGTCGAGATCGTCGCCATCTCGCCCTGCGCGAAATTGGCAACCGACGACGTCTTGTAGACGATCGCCATGGCGAGGCCCATGAGCGCGTAGATGCTCCCGTAGGCCAGACCGCTGATCAATACCTGTTCGAGCATGTCAGAAAGGCCAGGTCTTCCAGTAGATCTTCGTTCGTATCCAGAGGCCGTACAGCCCCATCGGTTCGAGAACGACGATCAGAATGAGAATCAGTCCTGTCAGTATCCATGTGACGTTCGGAAGCCCGCCGACAGTCATGAACTGCCGGGAGAAACCCTCGAGAAGCGGTCCGATCAGCGGCAGCGTCTGGACCTTCGCGGCCTGAAGATTGAGAAAGGTGATGAGGATCGCGCCAGCGATCGGGCCCGCGATCGTGCCGAGGCCGCCGGCAACGACCATCGCGAGAAAGAGCACGGACACGATGAAGTTGAACATTCCCGGGTTGATGAACCCGAGAACGATCGCCCAGAGTCCGCCGGCGATGCCGGCATAGAACGCGCTTATGGCGAAGCTCAGCGTCTTGTAGCGTGCGAGGTCGACTCCGGCCATCTGCGCGGCGATGTCGCTGTCGCGAATCGCCTGAAACGCGCGACCGGTCCGGCTCCGCATCAGGTTCCGCGCCATCAGCGCAAGGATCACCGCCGTCGACACTGTGATCGCGTAGATCCCTCGGTCACTCGACAGATCGAGCGGACCGATCCGCACCGGCGGGACCACGAGACCCATGTGCCCGCCAAAGAGCGCCGTTCTTCCGATCACGACTGTTGTCGCCATACCGAAGCCGAGCGTTGCGATCGCCAGATAGGGTCCTTCGAGCCGGAGGGCGGGAAGACCGAGAAGAAATCCGATTGAGGCGGAGAGAAATCCCGCCGCGAGGAGGGCGATCGGAAAGGGAACGCCCAGCCGGCTCACCAGCAGCACACTCGTGTAGGCGCCGATTGCAACGAACCCTGCGTGCCCGAGCGAGATCTGACCTGTGTATCCGACGAGAATGTTGAGCCCGATTGCGACGATGACGTTCACAGCCATCAGGTTGAGCGTATAGAGAAGAAACGGCGACGCCAGAAACGGCGTGACGGCGAGCGCGACGAAGAGAATCGCCAGCCAGAGCCTGGCCGCTCCGGTTCGCGCCAGCCTCACATCGTCGAAGTAGTCGCGCTTCATCGATGAAGTGGACGTCATTGGTGGGGGGTAGTGTAACCCGCCCATCCGACCGAGTAGTCAGGAGTCAGTAGTCAGTAGCCCGCCCACCCTGAGCAGCCAGTACGAGTTGCGCGAATGCGAAGTAGCGGCGGATTCCGATCCGCCGTTCTTCGGATCGCTTCACTGGCGCGTTCTGGGGCGCTGAATTCGGGATGAATGCCCCACACGTCGCACCGCTCTACTCCCTGGAACGAGGGACATCGGAATGTCCCTCTACTTAGTAGACAGTCGTTCTCGGGGCCGGCGGGCTACTGACTCCTGACTACTGACTACTGACTGCTTGGCCGGGCGGGCGTGCGATCCGTGAGCCCAGTCACATCCGATGGTCTCGCCCGGCCGTATATTGATTCAAATCGGTTCAGAGTAAGGGTGAGTGGTCACATGTCTCCGGTCTCACGCGAACGTCGCCGTCTCGAACGCATACGCTTCAACCAGCCGCTCTCCGGCAGCACGAGCCAGGGATCGCTCTCGATCATGGACATGAGCCTGGTGGGCCTCAGGGCCGAGCATCCGTATCCCTTCGCCGCCGGACGCCCGGTGCGACTGGAGATCGAATGGAGCGGCCGCAAAGTGGAGTTTCAGTGCGATGTCGTGCGCTGCAGGCTCGTGCGAAGCTCGGTCGATGGCCAGGTAACCTACTCCTCAGGACTTCGATTCTCGCAGGCAGCAGGAGAGTCCGTGCTGACACCCCGAGAGATGGTGCTTCAGCTCGTAACACGGGCGCTTCGGGAGAGGCAGGGACAGAGCCGGCGAAGATCAGTAGACAGTACACAGTAGACAGAAGACAGTAGCCCCCCACCCTGCGCTTCCGGCTGTTTACTCCTGCGTCAGCCTAAGCGTTCCCTCATCCGAGGCAAAGCGATGTCGCCCCAAACTCCTGACTCAACCAGGGTGGGCTACTGTCTACTGTCTACTGTCTACTGTCTACTGTCTACTGTCTACTTCCCTGTATGGGATACTGAGCCCCGCAGAAACGACTACACCGACGGAAGGCCCTCATGGACATCATTTGTGCAACCGATTTCTCGGATCCGGCAGCGTCGAGCGCAGACGTGGCAGTGTCGATCGCGCGCTCAATCAACGCTCCGCTGAGACTTGTATACGTCATCGATCGCCGCGCATCTTCGGGGATGCTTGGCGGAGCACTCGACCTGGTCGCCGCATCGATTCGCGACCGGCTCTCGGCTGAAGGACAGCGACTGCGGGACCAGGGTGTCGAAGTGCGTGAAGAGCTTCTCGACGGCGTTCCGGACGAGGAACTGATCCGCATCTCCGGCGAAGCGAAGAACGGCCTGATCATCCTCTCCTCGACGGGCTGGCGATCGACGTCGTTCTGGACCCTTGGGAGTGTTGCGGAGAAGACCGCGCGTGGTGCGAAGTGTCCGGTACTCGTCGTGCGGAACCGCGAGTCGCTGCTCGCCTGGACCTCAGGCAAAAAGCCGCTCGAGGTCATGGTTGGAATCGACCGCTCTTCCGCATCCGAGACCGCGGTTCGCTGGATCAGCGAGCTGCGCAGAATCGGTCCCTGCAATGTGAGGTTTGCGCACGTCTTTTCGCCTGTCGAAGAGATGCCGCGATACGGCTTTCGCGGCTCGATCGTCGAGGAAGACCCGCGTCTGCACCGCTCAATGCTCGAGGATCTCGAAAAACTGGTAACCGCCGCGGGCGAGACATCGCCGCGGATTCTGTTGCGCGCAAATCTCGGCAGGCCGGCGGATGCGCTCATCGCAATTGCCGGCGAAGAATCGGTCGATCTGCTCGTCGTCGCGACCCGCGAGCTTCCGGTGGTCGAACGCGCGAAGCGAGGATCGGTTTCCTATACCGCCCTCCACATGTCTCCGACGTCGGTGGCGACGATCCCGGCGGGCGTCGAGCTCTCAGCGCGATCGCTCCCCCGGCTCGAAAGTATCGTCGCGGCATCCGATGGCTCCGAGGGTGGACGCTCCGCCGTCTGCTACGCAATGGCCATCGCTCCCGCCGGAAGCAAAGTGCACGTCATCTGTGTCGTTCCGAAGGGAACCTCGGAGGAAGACCGGCAGGCCTCGAGTCGCCTACTGCTCGAAGGAATCCCGCAGGACTCCACGAGCAGAACGGAAGTCGAAGTGGTCGAGAGCGACCACGTAGCGAACGCGATCTGCCAGGCGGCTGAGCGACTGCATGCCGACGTCATCTGCATCGCATCGCGCGGTCGCTCCGCGGCGTTGCGCACGATTCTCGGGTCTGTGTCAGAAGCGGTCGCCAGGAACAGCCGGCGCACAGTGCTGATCGTTCATCCCGGCCAAAAGTGAGGGGGCGGATTTTGTCTTGGGATGAGAAGGCTCTGCAGCACTTGTCATCCCGAGCAAGCGTGGGCGGGCGGGAGGGGCGAGGGATGACACGTTCTGACGATCAGCGCGCGATTGGAGAAGATCCTTCGCCTCGCTCAGGATGACATCGCAACGACAAGGCAGGGCCTCGGAGGGCCCTGCCACGTGACGATCAGCTGCTGGGAACGATCTTCCAGAGCTCGCCGCTTTTCTCGTCGGTGACCACGTAGAGCGCTCCGTCCGGTCCCTGCCGCACATCGCGAATCCGTTGATCTCGATCGGCGAGCAGATGTTCTTCGCCAACCACTCGATTGTTCCTGATCGACAGCCGCACCAGCACGCCGTCCTTCAAGCCTCCGACGAAAAAATTTCCCTGCCATGAGGGAAAGAGGGTGCCTGAGTAAAACTGCGCCCCCGACGGTGCGATTACGGGGTCCCAGTAGTAGACCGGCTGCTCGTAGCCATCATTGGCGGTGACTGCGCCCGCAATCGCAGCGCCACTGTACTCTTCGCCATACGTTACGATCGGCCACCCATAGTTCTTCCCTCGTTCGATCAGGTTGAGCTCATCGCCGCCGCGCGGACCGTGTTCAACCTCCCAGAGTCTGCCCTCTGAGTCGAAGGCCGCAGACTGCACATTGCGATGACCCAGGGTCCAGATCTCGGGGAGCGCTCCAGCCTGACCAACGAACGGATTGTCCGAAGGGGCGGAGCCGTCAGGATTGATGCGCAGCGTTTTTCCGAGGTGGTTATCGAGCCGCTGTGCATGCTGGCGCATGCTGGCGTCGGAACGCTCGCCCATCGTCACGTAGAGTTTGCCGTCGGGACCGAACGCGAGACGCGATCCGAAATGGAGACGGCCGTCATAGGTGGGAAGGGTGCGAAGAATGACGCGCACCTGGCTGAGGCTTCGACCATCGGCGGACAGCATCCCGCGCGCCACGCTTGTCGCGTTGCCGCCTTCACGTGGCTCGGTGTAGCTCCAGAAGATTGTGCGGTCCGACTGAAACGAAGTGCCCAGAGCGACATCGAGCAGGCCGCCCTGACCGCGGGCCTCAACTTCCGGGAGGCCGGTGATCGGCGGTCCCACCTCACCTGTGGCCGAAATGACGCGCATGCGTCCGGGCCTCTCGGTCACCAGCAGGTTTCCGTCCGGAAGAGGCTCGACCGCCCATGGATTGACGAGATCATCCGTCAGCACGACGACGTCGAATGCGACGTTCGTCGATTCTTCACAAGCGCGCGTCTGCCCCTGAAACGCAGGCTGCTGTTCGGGAGAGTTCGCCGCGCGCGACTCCAGCGGCGTGCATGGAGCCAAAGAGCCCGTCGAGCCATTCGTTCCGGTTGCGACGGGTGTCACGGTTCCAGACGAGTCGGTCGTCACCGGCTGACTGCAAGCCGCGAGCGAACCGGAGAGAATGAGAATCGATGTCAGTGCAACGCTGAACTTATGCATGAGACCTCGCTTGCGAATGGAGAATCGGAGCTCCGGTGGAGTCCGGAGTTTCAGCTCGGGTAGAGTAGCAAGACCCGGTCCACTCGGGCTGCCTCGCAAAGCTGAGACCGAGATGAGCCGGTCGCAGGACGTTGCTCGTCCTTCCCGAACATTCCACTTTTGATATTGCCCGCGCGCTTTACGGGGGTATATTCGTTGGAAACGTTCGTCGCGATATCTGTCCACCGCAGTGCATTGCACCGGTCCATCAGATGTAGAGGAGGCCCCATGCGCCGTTTCGCGCTGCTCTCGATCCTGCTTCTGACGGCTTCCGCCGCTTCGGCCGGTGAAATCGCTTTCGATCTGCGCCCATCCCAGGTTGCCGGCAACACCGCCACGGTCGTCTCCGGGTACGTACTGACTCAGGGACTCGAGGGCGTGGTCTGCGGAGAGCTTTCGCCCGAGATCGCGGAACGCATACGGAGTCGGGCCTCGAAACGCGAGGTCCCCTTGCGTCCGATCCACAATGCCGGGCCGCGCACGCATGCGACAGGCCTGCGGATCGTGGTGATGGGAACCGCGCAGCTCGACAGCTTCCCGGAAGCGCGGGCGGCGTTCATCCGCGCCGCTCAAGCGTGGGAAGCGCTTATCCTCACCCCGATCGAGGTGGTTCTCGAAGCCGATTTCGGTCCCACCGCTTTCGGCGAAGCATTCTCGAGCGATCAGGTGGTCGGCGTTACGCTGTCCTCGCAGTTCGGACTTCAGTACTCCACGATTCGGAATCGGCTGGCGGGCAGAGCGAGCAACGCACGCGAAGCCGCACTCTTTCCGCTGCTGCCCGCGACGATCGTTCAGTCGGACATCGGAACGAGCAACGGCCTGTTTGCTGCAGGACCGGTGCTCGAGTCCCTCGGCATCGCGACTGCCGACATTCCCTCGTTCGAGAATCCTCAGATTGGCTTCAATTCCCGCTTCAGCTTCGACACAGACCGCAGCAATGGCATTGCACCAAACCTCGTCGACTTCGAATCCGTCGCAATTCACGAGATCGGTCACGCTCTCGGCTTCACGTCAGTAGTCGGAGGACGGGAGCTGAATCCCTCGGCTTCCACTGCCGGCACGATCATGGATCTGTTCCGTTTCAGACCCGGAACGACACTCGGCACGATCGCAACGGCTCAACGAATCCTCTCTTCCGGTGGTGAGCACCGCTTCTTCGCCGGGCTTCCGGAACTTGCGCTGTCAACCGGAAGAACGAACGGCACCGGAGGTGATCAGCAGCAGGCGGGCCACTTCAAGGCCGCGAGCATCACGGGCAACCGCCTCGGGATCATGGACCCGCAAATTCAGCAGGGAATGATTCACAACATTACAGCGAATGACCTCCTCGTCTTCGACACGATCGGCTATGTTCTCGCAACAAGCGGCACTCCCCAGGCTCCCACCGGACTCGGTGCACAGCCCGCAAGCGAAACGGCAGTCGATCTCGTATGGGCAGACAACTCGACGAACGAATCGGGGTTTCACATCTACGCCGCGCTGGGGGACCAACCGTTCAATCGAGCCGGATCGACGGGAGCCAACAGCACAGGCGTGCGGCTGACGGGACTGTCCGGAGGCGAGACCTTTCGCTTCAGCATCACCGCGTTCAATGATGCGGGCGAGTCGGCATTCTCCGAGATCGTCTCGGCGACGACGCCCGGCACGCCCAACGGCAGCCCGGCGGCTCCTACGAACCTTACTGCCACCGCCACGACGCCCACCTCGATAGATCTGCGATGGGAGGACAACTCGAGCAACGAAACTGGATTCAACGTCTACGTTGCCGAGGGAAATGGCGAATTCGAACTGCTGGGACCAGTCGGCCCGAATGCTATCGGCGGAACCGTCACCGGGGTCGTGCCGGGATCACATCTGCGATTCCGAATTACGGCGTTCAACGCCGCCGGTGAGTCGGACCCGTCGAACATCGCGGCGATCGGATCGCCGCCGGCATCTCGACGTCGTCCAGCACGACGCTGAATCAGTCTGTTCCCCAACGGCCTCGAGTTAAGGGAAACGAACGCGTGTCATCCTGAGTGAAGGAATTCAGCAGGTAGTGCCGGTGATACCATTCGCGCGGTGCGATATCTCCTGACATGCCTGACGATTGCGGCAACCCTCGGAGGTGAGGCATACGGGGCCGCGCAGCCGGTGAGGAAGATCGACCGGCTGCGCGAAGAGCTCGCGCGAACGAGTGGGCCGGCGCGGTTGCCGGTTCTTTCGCAGATGTCGCGCATTCTCCGCGACTCCGGGATCGACGAGGCCGTTCAGGTCGCAGAGGAAGCCATCGCGATCGCACGGTCGATGAAGGATCAATCAGCGGAGGCGGATGCGCTGGTGGACCTCGCTGTGGCGAGGCGGGCACGGGGCGAATACCTCCTCGCTCTCGAGGCGGGAAATCGCGCCCTCCAGATCGCCATCGAAACCGGGAACGACCGAACCACCGCCCAGGCCCATAATATTCTCGGCCTCGTCGAGAACAGCCGCGCCGAGCCAGCCGCAGGTTTGCGGCATGGTCTCGAGGAACTGCGAATATTCGAGGAGCTCGGGGATCGGGTGGGTCTTTCGCAGAGCCTCAACAACGTCGGGAACAGCTATCGCCGTCTCGGAGAACACCAGAAGGCTCTCGAGCATCATCGACGCTCGCTCGCGATCAAGGTTGAAATAGGCGACCGGAATGGCGGCGGTTACTCGCATCACAACATCGGAGAGGTGCTCAGCGATCAGGGTCTTCACGAGGAGTCGCTCGAAGCATTCGCCCGTGCGGAAAGGGAGTGGCAGGCGGTGGGCAATCGGCGCGCACTCGCCGCTGCACTCAAGTCGGAAGGACTTGCACTCGAAGCGCTGGGCCGCCTCGGACAGGCGCTGGAAAGACTGCAGGCTTCGCTCGAGCTCCGCCGCGATCCTCCGAATCCCCACGGTGAGGCTGACACTCTGCTGAGCCTCGCTCGCGTTCAGTTGCGGCTCGGCAGGGACGCGGATGCGGTAAAGAGTTACAGCAGCGCTCTCGAAATTGCAGAGAGACTCGACCAGACATCACTGATCGGCGATGCGCTGGCGGGACTGGCCACTGCGGAAGCTGCGAGGGGAAACGTGCTCGCGGCCGGAGGGCTGCTGGAAAAGCAGATCGCCCTCCAGCGCCGCATGCGCGAACAGGAACGATCCCGTATCCGCTCGGAGATGCGCGCCACACTCGATGCTCACGACGCAGAGCGCCGCGCGGAGATTCTCGAACAAGATGCCGCCCTTCAGGAAGAACGGATCAGGCGTGGCAGAGCCGAACGGAACATGGCGATCGTCGCGGCGACACTTCTGCTGATGACTGCATTGATTGCCGCGTATGGATTCAAGATGAAACGCGCATCGGAGCAGCGCTTCCGGCGCCAGGCTGAAGATCTCGAACTGGCCCTCACCCAGGTAAGGACTCTGCGGGGTCTGCTGCCTCTCTGCGCCTGGTGCCACCGGAAAGTTCGCGATGACTCCGGACAGTGGGGCGACTTTGAAGTATTCGTGCAGGAGCACACCGACGCAGTCGTGACACACACGATCTGTCCGGACTGCCAGGAGAGAAACTTTCCGCATCCCAAAGACCCTGCCAACGGCACGGGATAGCCGGCGGATGCCGGCATACCCCCCGCGCAGCTCGCGCACCGCCACTGATCAGCGCGGACCGTTCAAATAGCGCAGCAACTCGCTCTCCGTCGATAACAGCAGCGTTGTCTCCGGATCGATACTCGTCTCCAGCGTCCCCATGCTCTTGAGAAACCTGTAGAACTCAGGATCGCGACCATATGCGGCGGCGTAGATGTCCGTGGCTTCCGCATCGGCCTTTCCGCGGATCTCCTGCGCCTGACGATAGGCCTCGGAGGCGATGACCTGAAGCTCACGCTGCCTTTCGCCGGCAATGCGAGCCGCCTCCCCTGCTCCTTCAGAGCGGTAACGTTCGGCGATGCGTTTACGCTCGGAGACCATCCGGGCGTAGACCTCCTGCCGCACTTCGTCGACGTAGTTGATGCGTTTGATCCTGAAGTCGAGGATCTCGATGCCGAGGTCGCCGGTCCGGCGTCGCGCATTCGCCAGCACCTCGGCTGTCAGCTTTTCTCTTCCGAGCGTGACACGCTCCACTTCGGTCTCGGTTTCCAGAGCATCGCCGCTGATGACGAATTCACGATTCGTCGTCCGCACCAGGTCGATCAGCTCACTCTTGGCGATTGTGTTGCGCGTCTCGCCGTCGAGGATGTCATCGAGGCGCGACTGTGCTCCGCGCTCATCGCGAAGACGCTGGAAGAAAAGAAGCGGGTCGCTAACCCGCCAGCGGGCATACGTATCGACCCAGATGAAGCGCTTGTCGTTCGTGGGGATCTGGTTCGGATCGCCGTTCCACTCGAGGAACCGCTTCTCGAATGCATGCACTCTCTGGACGAACGGCAGCTTCGCGCGAAGTCCCGGGTTGATGATCGGTCTTCCGACAGGCTTGCCGAACTGCGTAATGATCACCTGCTCGGTCTCCCGCACCGTGAACAGCGTGTCGGAAAGCACAAAGAGGGCGAAGAGAATCACGACGGCGATGATTGCAAGACGCACCGGTGTCATGGGCTCACCGCCGGCGTTCCCTGAAACTGCAGCAGGGGAAGGATTCCCTGCAGCCTTTCGTCCATGATGAATTTCTTTTTTACCTTCGGGTAAATCACACCCATGGTCTCGAGATACATTCGTCTCCTCGTCACTTCGGGGGCACGCGCGTATGCGGCGTGCACCTGTGTGAATAGCTCAGCGTCGCCACGTGCGCGGTTGACGCGGTCGGTCGCAAATCCCTGCGCCTGCTCGACGGTCTGCAGCGCTTCACCGCGTGCCCGCGGGATGACCTGGTTGTAATCGGCTCGTGCCTGATTGATCATCTTCTCCCGCTCCTGCTGCGCCTGGTTGACCTCGTTGAATGAGGGCTTGACGGGGTCGGGAGGATTGACGTCCTGCAGGACGATCTGCTCGACCTTGATGCCATTCTCATACTGGTCGCACAGGGCCTGCAGGCGTTGCTCGACCAGGCTCGCGATCTCCACACGACCGACCGTCAGAACTTCGTTGACGCTCCGGTCGCCGACGACCTCCCGCATCACCGTTTCGTTCATATCCCGGAAGGTGTTCTCAACACTCCGCACCTTGAACAGATATTTATATGGATCCTGGACTCGGTATTGCGCGGTCCACTCCACGACCGCGACGTTCAGATCGCCAGTTAGCATCAGAGATTCGTTGGACAGATCCTGATCGCTGTAGGTTGTCCTGCCTGCAGTTTCCGCGGTGCGAAAACCGAACTCCTCTTTCAGTTGCCGTTCGACGGGAACCTTGACGACATTCTCGAATGGGTAAGGGAACTTGAGATGAAGACCCGACGGCTCGGTTCGGACGAACTTGCCAAAACGGATGACGACGCCCACTTCCTCGGGATCGACAGTGAACCATGTCGTCGAGAGAATGATCAATGCGAGAATTCCCCCGGCGATCATCAGGACGATACGCGCCTGGAAGCGGGGGGGCTTGAATTGATAGACTCCCTGCGGAAAATCCATGAATGACTCCTTTCGTGATGCTGAACTCTGGAACGATCCTAACAGCCCGAACGATCTGCCGCCGGACTTTCGGACGACAAAGTTGGCTCGAAAAAGATCGCAATGAGGATTGAAGACGCGTATCGGATTCTCGAAATCGCACCTGAAGCATCTGCGGAGGAGTTGAAGAGCGCTCACCGTGATCTGACGAAAGTCTGGCACCCTGATCGTTTTGCGAACGATCCCGCGATGCAGCGAAGGGCGGAAGAAAAACTCAAGGCGATCAACGAGGCGTACGAGACGCTACGTGCGCATCGTCCGGGACGTGGGCAAACGTGGTCAGAACGAACCGGAAGGCCTGATCCGTCGCCGAAACACGCAGAAGGCCGGCAACGTCTTGCCCGCCTCCGGCGATGGATGTTCATCTGCGGAATGCTCGGCCTCTACATCCTGGTTCGCCGCCCGACATTCGGCGGACTGATGATCGCCCTCGCGCTGTTCGCCGTCGCAGGCTTCCTCGCATACAAATCGAAAAAGCTGGTTTAGGAGCGCGCGAAGGGCGCCCTGATGAACGGCACTCACAAATTCTCGGATGGTTACACGGCTGCTGGTCGCGATCACGGCACCGTCACCACCGTCAGCTCCGCACTCGCGCCTCCTGCGCCGAGGCCCACCCGCACAGTCGGATGCGACGGAGGCGCATTCGGTACGACCTCTGGGAAGGGCGCTATCGCCCACAACTCATACGCACCTGCCGGCATCCCGGCATATGCGAGCCCTTCCGGCGTGCGGCTGCCTGGGAGCCTGAAAATGACGGGATGCGGGATCCACTCTCCGTTGTAGCGAATCATCACGGCAAAGGGCCCCGCCGCGCCATATCCAAAAACGTTGACGCTCGAACCGGGCCAGAAGCGAATGTTGAAATTTTGAATGCTGAATTTTGAATTGGGCACCCGGACTTCATTCAACACTCAAAATTCACAATTTCAACATTCAACATTTGTTTCTCTTGAGCAGGCTACGATCTGGGATTAGTACATGTGCCTTTGCGCGCGCCGCTGGCGGCCGCGCCATCGAAATCAGAGTCCGCGAATCAGCTCCGCCATCTCCCCGCGCTGGGAATCGTTGGGCAGAGGTCCCGTCGCGGCGCCCATGTTGTCGCGCAGATGCGTGAGCTTCGAGGTCGCAGGAATCGCGCACGTGATCGCGGGGTGCCCGATGATGAACTTGAGGAAAAACTGTCCCCACGACTCGCAACCGAGCTCGGTGGCAAGCGCCGGAAGCGGTTGGCTGCGAACGCGACCGAACAGATCGCCCCCGGCATACGGACGGTTCGCGATGACGGCGATTCCCCGATCCGTCGCGAGCGGCAGGAGACGCCGCTCTGCATCGCGCTCCTGAATCGAATAGTTGATCTGGAGAAAATCGAGCGGCTCTTTCTTCATGATCCGCTCAACGTCGTCGTACGCGCCCGAGTGATAGTGCGTCACCCCGATGTACCGGATGCGCCCAGCTTCCTTCCACTTTCGCAATGTTGCGAGATGCGTGTCGACGTCGACCAGGTTGTGCACCTGCATCAGATCGATGCGCGGCGCCTGCAGCAGAGTGGCTGAGCGTTCCATCTGTTCGATTCCCGCCTGCCGGCCGCTCGTCCAGACTTTCGTCGCGATGAAGAGCTTCTCGTGCACGCCGGCCTTCTTCGCGAGATCGCCGGCGACTTCTTCGGAGTTGCCATACATCGGCGAGCTGTCGATGAGGCGACCGCCGAGCCGGACGAACTCGGTGAGCACCTCTTCGAGCGGCTTCCGCGCGCTCGCGGATGCTCCGACATCGAACGTCTGCCACGTCCCCATACCGACCACCGGGAGCTTCTCACCGCTCGAAGGAATGGCTCGCTCGATCACGCTGCGCGGCATCGTACCGGAAACCTCGCCGCACGCCGCAAGCGCGAGCGCACCGCCCGCGAGACGGAACAGCTCGCGTCGTGAGAGCGAAGGCTTTTCAGGTCTGGTCATACTCGTTCCCTCAAAGCTCAGATTGTGCCATGCGGCGGTATGGTCGAACGAATGGAAAGCCCTCCCGGAATAGTCGGGAACTGTCTGAGATTTTCCCGTCGTTCCAATGGGCCAATTACCATACTATGTGGCATGGCACTCCCTCAATCGAAGGTGACGGCTCAAGGCTAGATTTCAGTTCCCGCCGAAATACGCCGCAAGCTGGGTCTCGGGCCGGGATCGGTCCTGGAATGGGACGAGGACGGAGAACAGATTGTGTTCGTAAAGCGGGACGCTACTCTTCCGAGGACATTCATCGCGCGTTGTTCACCAGGCCTCCCCGGCCTCGAAGTCTGTTGGATCTGAAGCAGTCTATCCAACGTCACGCGCAGGAGAACAATAAGGGCCGTTGACACCAACGTTTTCGTTCGGCTCGTGACGCGCGATGACGGCAGGCAGGTTGCCGCCGCGGAAGATTTTGTCGAGAAGGGTGCGTGGATCTCGCTTCTCGTGCTCGCGGAGACCACATGGGTTTTGTCCGCTGCATATCGAATCGAGCCTGCAGGGATTGCAACCGCTGTCGATATGTTGCTCAACCATCGGAATCTGACGGTCCAGGATCCCGATGTCGTCGCCGCCGCGCTCGCGCACTATCCTCGAAAATAGTCGCCAGGTTTCTCGGATTGTCTGGTACTCGAAATCGCCAGAAAAGCCGGACACATTCCGCTTGGCACCTTCGACAAAACTCTGAGCAAACTCGAGGGAGCCCAAAGACTTTAAGGACAAAGGCCTTACGCTGGCGGGGGTCGTAGCTTCATTTCGCGCATTTTCGCGCAACTCGCCTGCTCAGATTCCGCACAACCGTCATGGTCGTACGGACGAACGACCCGTTGTTTCCGCTCGAGGCAGTCAGAGCGACCTGGGACAATCTCGTGAAGTATGGCTTCGAGGTCGAGCTCACGGAGTTGAGGCGCCACACCCATGATTACTACTCGAGGGCTGCCTCCATCAACCACACCATCTGACAATTTCTCGAGGGGCGTGCGTTGACGGCCCAACCAAAGTTCGCCGATTACGCGAACATGCGGTGAGCTGTCGAATCCCGACCGTAGACAGGGAGTGACCTTTTGCTCTTGTTGCCGGGCCGCGATGGCCAGAGTCTAGACAACGCGCCGCAAGTGCGAGCGGATCCAGGGGAGTAGGCGCGTGAAATCGGCTTCCCGTTTCTCGAGCAATCCGATCAGAAATCCATGTGCGTCTTCGGCGTCCACGTCCAGCATCCAGCCATTCATCCGCAGGAAGACGTCGGTCGCGAAGAATGCTGCACGCTTGTTGCCGTCGACAAAGGGGTGGTTCATCAGAAGCGACTCGAACAGCGCGGCAGCCATTTCCCCCAGGTCGTTGTAGTAGCCGCTGCGGGGGCGATAGAGAGCGCTTTCGAGTAGACCGGGATCGCGGACTCCCCGCGGTCCGCCGAACGTTTCGATCAGACGATCGTGGATCGCGAGCGCTTCGTCCAGGGAAAGGAATGCAACTTCACCTGGCAAGGAGCCGCCCAAGCTCGCGATTCTTTTCGATCGACCGATCGAGATGCTCGAGGACCTCAGGCCGCACCCGTCGCCGGCGGACGTAGTCGGCGATGGCCTCTGTGAGCAATCCGGAGATGTTCTGGTGCGATTCTTCGGCGATCGACTTGAGCTCGTTCCAGACGGTCTCGTCGACTACGGAGCTGATTTTGACGGCTGCCATCCTGACAACTCAAGATATATCCAGACGCACAGGCTGTCAAGGGAACGTGGGGTGGCTCTGCTCTACGAGGAGGCTGCAGGATTATGTAGCTCCGCGTTAGAGCAATTCGCAATTGCCGGGATGCCGGTCGCTGCCGCGCGCGCGATGGCCCATCTTCGCGATGTTGCCGCGCGGGGCGATGCGAGCGCGGGCAGACGTAGGCGACGTTCGCGCTTTGATTGCGCAACGCCCTGAGGAACCTCGATTCCGTATAACGAAAGTAGCTTTTCATGGACACTCCTGGTAGGTAGTGACTCCGTAACGTCTCGTACTACCGGAGTCTCGTCGTCGAGCAGCAGCGGATCGACGCGAATCGTGCGCAGCAGATCGCGTGCTTCCCGCTCGAGACGGCGGGCGATCGCAGCGGGCGAAGAGAACAGCGGCTTGCGAACGAAGCAGTAGAACTCGTTCGCTCCGGGATGGCTCGTCGCGATGACGACATCGTTCCCGCCGATTGCGGAGACGATCACCTGCAATCCGCGAACGAAGCCGCGGCGCATGGAATCGAATGACTCCCAGGAGGACGGACTGGCGCCGATCCGCAGCCGCCCCGGAACTCGTCAGGAGGATCACGGGGATGCGCCGGGTGGAATCGTGCGCTCGAATGTTCTGGATCAGATCCCAGCCGGAGGCGTCCGGGTCGACGATGTCGACGAGCACCAGGTCGATGGGCCGGGAGGCGAGTAGGGACTGGGCTTCGGTCGGACTCGTGGCCGGAAAGAGCTGAAACCGCTCGCGGGAGAGCGAGTCCCGGACGCTTGAAGCATCGGCGGGATCGCCGCCCAGCAAAAGCACGGACGCACGGCTCCGCACCGCGGGCGCGGTGAGAGAGTCGGGTTCCCTATCCGCAGGGGACATTCCGACTTTGATGAGTTTCTAACGGGAACGAACTTCCCGACAGAGTTTCAGGTCGTTATCCGATCGGTACGTTGATCACGGCGGAAATGAAGTGCGATATCCCCTCAAACAAGCGACCGACAATCCTCGGAATCCACTCACGCTCGACCGGTCCGCCCTCGATCAGGCGAAAGCGCGTAACCGCTTCCGCGTTGCCGGCAGCAAAAAGCATCGTGGCAACCGCAACTGCTTTTCCATTGGAAACAAAGGATTTAATCGTCGTCGCTTTCATTTTCTCTCCTATTGAATCGTCAGACGGCTGGCCGAAAAAATAACCGTCTCCTGACTAAGGAGTGTTTGAAAGTGACAAATCCCTACCCCCCCCTCAAAAAAACTTCAGAAAGGGGGCGGGACGAACTCCCTTCCGGGCTGTTCAGGAAGTTCCTCGAGGTAGGTCCGGACGTGTCCGATGACCTCGAAGCCTGCCGGTTCCGCGGCGAGAGCCTCCCGCATATACGCGAGAGCCATCCCGGCCGTAGAGTTCAACCCTTCCTTCGCGAACTGATCTGCGAGCTCGCGGCATATGACTGGGACCTGTTCATTCTGTCCGCTCGCCAGGAGCGCCTCGACCATGTCGAGTGCAACCAATGCAGAATCACCCTTCATGGAAAGGGCTTGAAAGTCCGAGCGCGTCTGTCGCAGGCGAACGATCCCTTCGGCAAATTTGCCGGTCGATACTAGAAGCCGTGCCAGTCCCCACCTGCAACGCACCTTCTCGGTTTCCATTCCGAGATCCTGGTACATGAGCATTGCCTGAAGGAAGTACGTCCCGGCGGAATCCGGATCTCCCAGCTTCAGGAAGCATTGCCCGATGTTGTTGAACAGGATTGCCAGAGAAGTCAGGTCATTGTCGGCACGAAGAGGTTTGAGTAAGGCAAGCCATATGTCACGCGCCTGCGCATAATCATGTCGCTCGAAATGGATTGCGCCTTCCAGCATCCTGGAGTGCGAGTACCGACGCAGATCCCCGAACGACAGAAAGGTTTCCGCGCTCGTTCGGGCCAGATCGAGCGCCTCGGAGCTTCGATCCATCTCCATCAGGAGAGTTCCCCGGACATAGGCAACGATCGCCAGATCAAAGTGAGAAACCGGACTCTGAGAGAAGGCCATTTCTGCACGGTCAAGAGCCTTGAGTGCTTCTTTCCGGCGTCCAAGGTACCTCAGAGCATTTGCGCGTTCCTTCCAGCAAGTCCCTTGAAGCTGAAAGAGCGTATCGCCTGTGTAGCTGTCATGACGGAGCGATTCCGCAGAATCAGATGCCAGAACAGCGAGATCGAGAGCCCGCGCAGGCTCGATATTGATCGTCCGTCGAGCTTCTTCGATGATCTTGCGCAATACCGAGGGAGTCCGTAACTGCGGCGAAGCCTCCATCTCGTTGCGCCACTGTTCGGGCGGCATTCGCAGCAGCACGGGCGCGAGACGCTCCGCCTCGTCCTTTTCGCTACTCAGCGTCCGGGCGTACGCGAGAAACTCCTCGAGTTTTTCCGGATCTGGTTCGGCTGCGAGCAGCGAGGGCTCGTCCTCACCCCAGACGCCGGCATCACTGATCGCCGCGTAGAACTCGCGGACCGAAGCAAACAGCCGGCCACACGGTTCGCATTCGAGCAGATGCATCTCGAGGTCGTCCCCGCAATCAACGGCAATCGGGTCTTCGAGAAAAGTCAGAAGGGTCTCTTCGTCGTAGTGAATCTCGTTCATGGTCTCCCCGTCAGCGTCAGGTAAATCTTGTGAGCTTGTTTCAGACACTTGCTAATCAGTTTTTCGGCGAATTTTGTCGATGTGCTCAGCTCGCGCCCGACTTCCGGCGCGGAGCAGCCTTCGAAGTAGTGAAGGCGCAGCGTCTCGCGGCAACGCTCATGAAGTCGTGAGAGCGTTTCGCGGACCATGATGCGCGTGGCGACCGATTCGGCGAGACTGCCCGCCAGCGGGTCGGCCCGTTCGTGCATATCGTCCGGCAGTGACTCGAACCGTCCCTTCGAACGCCAGTACTGCCGGCTCGCATTGCTGATCGCGCCCATCAGAAACGCGCGGACATCACGCACCTCGGACCGGCTCGACAGATACGACAGGAAGACTTCCTGGATCAGCGATTCGGCGTCGCCGGGAGGAACCCGGAACTTTCTGCACGAAATGTAGAGCAGCAGCGTGTAGTGGGATCGGTAGACGTCTTCCAGCTCGTCTTCGGCCGCAACTCCCCTGTCGAGGCCTTTTCGACGGGGATCAGGCAGTCCCCCTGGTAAGAATTCCGAGCTCATGGGAGAGTTATCCGAGTGTATTGTAGCACTCCACCCCCCCGCCCAGTTCTGGGTTCTGGGTTCTGGGTTCTGGGTTCTGGGTTCTGGGTTCTGGGATTATGAGCTGTCAGTTGTGAGTAGTGGTGTCGTCTTCCCTCTTACTCAGGTGCCCGGCATTGCGGAGCCCGACGGACCTTGTGAGATCCGTCGCCGCGAAATGACGGGTGGGGCCCAGAACCCAGAACTCAGAACCCAGAACCGGGCGGAAGGGCGGACTCACCTCCGGGCGGGACGCGTCCGCGTCAGCAGCTCGGCCGTGATCCTGAAGATGCGGCCGCCGTAATCGACGATGTAGAGCTCTCCTTTCTCGTCCTCACCGAATGACGAGATCTGCCCATTCGCCTGCATAGCGACCGAGGTCCAGACTCCGTCGCCTCCCAGGGTCGCCATCCAGAGCCGGCCCGTGCAGTAGTCGCCGTAGAAGTAGCGCCCGGAGATCGACGGATATCCGCTTCCGCGGTAGCGGTAGCCGCCCGTGATCGAGCAGCCGTCAGCGCGCCCGTATTGGAGGATCGGCAGAATGAGAGTCCCGTCATTGCAGTTCGTCGCCGGGTTGAAGCATTGCGTCGCTTCCATTCGCCGCCAGCCGTAGTTCGCGCCCCCCTGCCCCGCCGGCTCGAAGTTGATCTCCTCGAGCGCGTTCTGCCCGACGTCGCCGATGAACATGTCGCCGGTGGAACGGTCGAAGCTGAAACGCCAGGGATTGCGGAGGCCATACGACCAGATCTCCGGGAGCGCACCAGCCGTTCCTGAGAACGGATTGTCGGGCGGAACGGAATACGGCGAGCCGCCGTCCACATCGATGCGGAGGATCTTACCGAGGAGCGTCGAGAGGTTCTGCGAACGATTTCCCGGATCACCGGCGGAGCCGCCGTCACCCATCCCGATGTAGAGGTAACCGTCAGGGCCGAACTGAATCTGGCCGCCGTTGTGATTCCCGAACGGCTGCTCGACGCGAAGGATCACCACTGCGCTCGTGGCATCGGCCAGATTCGGATCCGTGGCCGACCGCGTGTAACGCGCCACGACGGTGTCGCCCCCGAGGTCGGTGTAGTTCACGAAGAAGAAGCCGTTCGAAACGTATTGGGGATGGAAGGCAACGCTGAGTAGCCCTTGCTCGCCGCAGCACCTGACGAGCGATCGTATGTCAAGAAACGGCGTTGGGAGAGTCGATCCACCCGAAAGTATGAGAACGCGTCCCCGTTGCTCGGTGATGAAGAGACGTTCCGATCCGTCCGCCGCATTGGTGATCGCGACAGGGTTCGGAATGCCTCCGGCAACCTGCACGAGCACAACATTCTGAGCGTGAACGATCCCGCCAAAAATGACGATGGTTACTGCGGCAACGAACAACCGTACCAGTGAGCGTCCCACGAGGCCTCCTTAAGAAAGGATGAAGATTAAAGATGAAAGATGAAAGATGAAAGATGAAGCCCGCCGCGCTGCCGCAGGTGGGCGGGCCTCTATCGTTCAATTTCATCTTCCATCTTCCATCTTCATCTCTCCCCTTTCATCTTTCATCTTTCATCTTTCATCTTTCATCTTTCATCTTCCTTCCCGTATCCTGCCCAGCATGAGCGATACCAAAGAGCGCGACCGGCTTTCCGGAGCCGGCAATGAGATCGACGCCTGGCGGCGATGGGGACCCTATCTATCCGAGCGCGCCTGGGGCACCGTCCGGGAGGATTACAGTGCGAACGGCGATGCATGGAGTTTCTTTACTCACGATCAGGCCCGCTCCCGAGCTTATCGCTGGGGCGAAGACGGCATCGCGGGATTCTGCGACCGCTATCAGATTCTCTGCTGGTCGCTGGCCCTCTGGAACGGGCGCGATCCCATCCTCAAGGAACGGCTCTTCGGCCTGATACCGACGGAAGGCAATCACGGCGAAGACGTCAAGGAATACTACTTCTACGTCGACGCGCTTCCGAGTCACTCCTACCAGCGCATGTTGTACAAGTATCCGCAGACCGAATTTCCGTACGGCCGGCTCATCGCGGAAAATCAGCGACTCGGTCCGGACGTGCCCGAGATCGAGCTGATGGATCTCGGCGCATTCGACGGAGATCGCTACTTCGACGTCGAGATCGAGATCGCGAAAGCCTCACCTGAAGAGATCTACTTCCGGGTGACGGCTCACAATAGGAGCTCCGAGGGCGCACCGCTCCACATCATTCCGCAGCTGTGGTTCAGGAACGTCTGGGCCTGGGGAGAAGAACATCGCGATTCCCCCTTGATCGTCGAGCGATCTTCGTCCGATGGAAAGCGCTGTCTCGTAGCCGACGATTCGCACGCGCCGCCGCTTCACGGGCTCCTGGCCGACAGCCGTCTAGGCCCGCGCGTCCTCGAGTTCGACCGCGACACTGAGCTGATGTTCACCGACAACGAAACGAATGGTCCGGCCGTCTTCGGTTCGGGAGCACATTCGCGGAGCCGCCACACGAAGGACGCGATTCACAGGCGCATCGTCGGAGGCGAGCTGGACGCCACGAACCCGGAGATGCGGGGAACGAAGGCAGCAGGGGTCGTACGCTTCGAGGTCGAGCCGGGAGCCGCGGCGGTGTTTCGCATGCGCCTCGCTCCCGATGGCACGGCGCCGCTCGGATCGCCCGCAGAGATCGACGCTCTCTTCTCACAGAGGCGCGCGGAGGCCGATGCCTTCTATGCCTCCGTGCATCCACCTCAAGCAACAGACGAAGAGAAGAACGTTCAGCGCCAGGCGCTCGCGGGAATGCTCTGGTCGAAGCAGAGCTACCTGTACGACGTCGCGTTGTGGCTCGAGGGTGACCGGAAGGACTTCCCGCCACCGGAAGAACGAAAGACGGCGAGGAACCGTCACTGGCGGCACCTGAACTCGATGCGCGTGCTGTCGATGCCGGACAAGTGGGAGTACCCATGGTTCGCGGCGTGGGATCTCGCGTTCCATACGGTACCGCTCGCCCTGGTCGACGGAGCCTTCGCCAAGGAGCAGCTGTGGTTGATGCTCTTCGAGCAGTTCCAGCATCCGAACGGACAGATTCCGGCGTACGAATGGGAGTTCTGCGATCTCAACCCGCCGGTTCACGCCTGGGCCGTCTGGCGTGTCTACAACATGGACCGCATACGTACCGGCAAGGCTGATCACGCGTTTCTCGAGCGGTGCTTTCACAAGCTTCTGCTCAACTTCACCTGGTGGGTAAACAAAGTCGACCGTCAGGGAAACAACGTCTTCGAGGGCGGTTTTCTCGGGCTCGACAACATCACGGTCGTCGATCGAAGCACGCCATTTCCGCATGGCGCATCGCTCGAGCAGAGCGACGCGACCGGCTGGATGGGAATGTTCTCACTTGTCATGATGCGCATCGCTCTGGAGCTGGCAAGGGAGAACGACGTCTACGAAGGTCTCGCGACGAAGTTCTTCGAGCATTACGTTTACATCGGCGCCGCCATGAAGATCGAGCACAACGGCTACCAGTTGTGGGACACGCAGGACAGCTTCTTCTATGACGTGCTGCGATTTCCCGACGGCACCGCGACCCGCTTCCGCGTCCGCTCGATGGTGGGCCTGATTCCCCTATACGCAACCGAGCGGCTCGAGGCGAAGTGGATCGAGCCCTTCCCGATCTTCAAGGAGAACCTCGATTGGTTCCTCAAGCACCGCACCGATCTGGTCGAGCGCTCCGTCACCACGGTGCTTGACGAGGAACACGGCGTCACGCATGTCCTCTCGGTCGTTGATGCGGAACAGCTCGAGCGACTCCTAGGGCGCGTCGTCGATCCGAACGAATTTCTCTCACCGTACGGGCTCCGCAGCCTAAGCAGATTTCATCTCGAGCATCCGTTCGTCTTTGGCGATGCATCGGTGGGTTACGAGCCGGCCGAAGCGCAGAACAAGATCAAGGGAGGCAACAGCAACTGGCGAGGACCCGTCTGGCTTCCGACGACGTTCCTGATGATCGAGACGCTTCGCAAACTCGAGAAGGCCTTCGGTGGCCAGGTAAAAGTGATGATCGACGAGACTGAAGTCTCGCTTTCAGGCCTGGCGAGGAAGTTCGCCGATCGCGTCATCCAGGCGTTCGTGCCCGATGGGAACGGATATCGCCCGATTTACGGCCCTCCCGGAACCCGCAAGAGCGAACTGTTCGCCCACGATCCACACTGGAAAAATCTGGTGCTCTTTCCGGAGTACTTCAACGGCGACAACGGCGAAGGCCTGGGTGCGATGCACCAGACCGGCTGGACGGGACTGGTAGCGAGCCTCGTCGATGAGTGGCGGAGATGAGACAAATTTTAAATTGAGAATTTAGAATTCAGAAAGCGACGCCATATCGCTCGCTCACGACGGAGCGCACTTCATTTTGAGCGTCAGAATTACTCCGCAGTTCATTGTGGCGAGGAATGAAGCGAGGTGTCATCCTGAGGATCCCCTGAAGACTTGCCGTCGCGCCTCGAGGACGGGATCCTTCGATTCGCTCAGGATGACACTCCGGCTGCACTCCGCCCACCTGCGTGAACGGTGGGCTGGGCTACTGTCTTCTGTCTACTGTGTACTGTCTACTTCTCCACGTAGTTCTTCTCTCCCGCCGCGATCCGCAGCGGCAGACGATTCTGCGGAGGAGGAAGCGGACAGGTTGCGTACGCCGTGAACGCGCATGGCGGGTTGTAGGACTTGTTAAAGTCGAGGATCACTTTGCCGTTCTCGGGCATCGCCGTGTACATGTAGCGCCCGGCCCCATAGGTTTCCTTGCCGTTGGTCTGATCGGCGAAGATCACAAACAGTTCGCTTCCTCCTGCCTCGAGAATCGGATCGAGCCGGTGCATTTTTCCGTCGATCTCGAACACGAGTGCGCCGGGTGACGGCTGGTCCTCGGTGATTCCGATGATGTTCGCGATCGGGATCACCTTCGGCGGCTCGTACGGCTCGAAAGTCGCCTCGACGTGCAGCCCGGGATCGACGGGGTAATATTCGAGTCCCTTGAAATTGCGCAGCGCTTCGCTCTGACTGTCCTTTACGCGGACGCCTACGCGGTCGGCACGCTTGATGACGAAGAACGTCAGTGAGCCGACAGTCATGACGGTCGTCTCCTCGTCCACGTCGGCGCCGAGCGGGGTTTCTATGGCAGGCTTCCCATCGATCATGATTTCGCCGTCCCCTGCGGGCACGAGACGAACGTTTCCATCCTCGAGCCACATCGAGCCAACATAGGCAGGGGCTCTCCCCGCAGGGAGCTCAACATCACTGAGAGGATCCGATCCAACCCGGTTCTCACCCGGCTTCAGCCAGGAAAGCCCGACGACGCTGGGCCAGCCTCCGTCGCTGGTGAGGCTCGCATGCCTTTTCTTCTGCCAGGCAGAAATCTCCTCCGCGTACGCAGGGTCGGCAGTCGGCGTTCCGCGTTCATTCGTCATTTCGGTCTCTCCGCATCCGGCAAGGAACACCACACCCAGCACTGCGATCAAAAGTACGGCCACTGTTCTCGTCATCATGAGCCTCGGAGCGCATTCTACGACGTCGGGCGAAACCTGCTGACGGATTGGAGTGTTCAGCGGGCAGGAAAGTGGCCCGGTGCGGCCTTCCAGATTGACAATGGCGGCACTTTATATTCCAATCATGCATACTCAATAACTCAACACAGAGCGCGTTCCACTCCTTTGAGGAGGCGGAACTTACTGGATGGGAGAGGCTGTGATGAAACGCTCGGGGCTGATTTCGCCGAAGGCTGTCCTTCGAACTGTCTTGTTTTCTGTCGTTGCGACGCTTCTGATCGTAACTCCTCCCGTGCTTGCCCAGTGCGGCCCTCTCGACGTCGTGTTCGTCGTGGACACCACGGGAAGCATGGGCGGCGCGCTCGACAACGTGAAGGCGGAGCTACCCTCCATCATCGCGCAGATCGAAGAGGCTTCCGGTGGCAACTATCGTCTCGGTCTCGTCGAGTTCAAGGACGATGTCAACGTCCTCAATGACCTTGCAGGCGGAAACGTGGAAGCGGTACGGAACAATATTCTCGGTCTCGCTGCATCGGGTGGATCCGGAGAGCCCGAGGCATCGGACGAAGCGCTCAGGACGGTCATCCAGGCACTGAGTGCAAGTGCGCGCCCCGAAGGCAGACAGACGGGAGACTTCGGTACGTTCCGACCCGAAGCGGGCAAGATCGTCATCCTCATCACCGACGCGCGTCCAGCCGGCTTCGATGACGACTACGTCGTCGGGGAAGACGACGTCGCGGCGTCGACGCTGGCGCAGGAAGCAGCAAGTCGAGCCATCTTCATTTCGGCAGTATTCGTTCCGACACCTGCTGCTGAAGGGTTCGGCGTCATTGCGACCGTCGAAGCGATCATGGTCAACTACGCAACCGTCTCGGGTGGCATCTACATCAAGACCGAGAGCAATGGGACCGGTACAGCCGATGCCATCTCGGAGATCATTCTGAATTGCGGCGGTCTCACGAACCAGGGCTTCGTCATCTTCGTCAATCCGAGGTCGACGGCGATCGGACACGACGGATCGGCGACGTTCGAGATTCAGATTTTCAATGCGCGTGAATTCGACTCCGACATCGTTCTCTCGCTCGCAGACCTTCCGGAAGGAATGACAGCAACTTTCACCCCTCCGGTCATCGCAGCTCCGGGAACGGGAACATCGACTCTCCGTCTCGTTCCGGGCAGCACAACGTTTCCCCGCACGCATACGATCACAATCGTGGCGACGGGCGTTCGGCCGAACGAAACTCTCGAGTCGCATTCGGCATCGGTGCAGCTCGACGTGTTCTGCGATCCTCCGTTCATTTTCGGCCTTCCCGAGAACCAGCCCCAGAACACTTCCGCGGTAAGTGGCGGCTCGGTGAAGCTTTCGGTACGACCGTCGGGAACCGGCCCGTTCTCGTATCAGTGGTACCGCGGTCCGACGGGAAGCACGTTCTTCCCAGTCCAGGGTGCGACGCTGAGCGATTTCACGACACCGGCGCTCGACGGCACGGCGAAGTTCTGGGTTCGCGTGACGAATCCATGCGGGTCAGCCGACAGCCGCACCGCGACCGTGACAGTGGGAAGCCGGGGACGCGGCAGGTAGCGGCTTCTCCTCACGCACCGGAGGTGCGCTGAGCGAGACCTGGCAAGAGATGAACAGAGTGTCATCCCGAGCTAGGGCGCGCGGGCGGGTGGGCGAGGGATCTCCGGCGATGGTACATAGTGGCCTACCGGTCTCCGCCGCCACCCTGCGCCCCTCACGAATCACGAGTGTACGATCGCCGGAGATCCCTCGC
>JBGSYJ010000149.1:0-9109 GCA_041750915.1 Thermoanaerobaculia bacterium
TGAATGTTGAAATTGTGAATGGTGAATGTTGAATTGGGCACCGGGTCTTCATTCAACATTCAAAATTCACAATTTCAACATTCAACATTGCAGTTTTCGACCAGACTACGATCTAAAGTTAGTGCATATGGGGGCAAGGGGAGAGGGGCCGCGCAAGCAATTCAAATGCAGCCCATCGACGTGAGTCGCGGCAAGCTCCCAACGCCCCTCTCCCGGCGCGCGACGCTCTCGCAAGTCCTCGACGTCTGCGCGATTCCGCGCGCCACCCTCTCCCCGACTTCGCGGGGAGAGGGAGTGAGTCAACCGAACAGCGAACTGTGCCGCTCAGATCACCGAGCTCATATCCGCCGATCGGGTAGAATCACCGCCGCATGCGACTGAACGTCAACAGTGAGATCGGCAAACTCAAAAGCGTCCTGGTGCATCTTCCCGGCCGGGAGATCGACGTGATGAGCCCGAGCATGATGGAGGAGCTCCTTTTCGACGACATTCTTTACGGCCAGCTTGCCCGTGAAGAACACAGGCGCTTCCAGCAGATCATGCGCTTCATCGTCGAGAAAGTCGTCGACATCGAGGATCTTCTCGAGGAGGTCTTCGAGATCCCGGAAGCCAGGTCCCTCGTGGTGGAGGACTTCTGCCGCCGATCGAAGATCTCCGCGGGCTTGAAGGAATGGCTCGACGAGCAGGAGCCCGCAAAACTCGCAGACATTCTCATCGGAGGCATCGTTCTCGACACTCCCCCCAACGGGTCGCTGCCCGACTTCGAACTCGCGCCGGTTCCGAATCTGTTCTTCATGAGAGATCCGCAGGTCGTGATCGGGGACGGTGTGGCGATCTCACCGATGGCCACCGAAGCGCGGCAGAGGGAGTCTCTACTGTCGCACTATGTCTTCACCCATCACCCCAGCTTCGCAGGCCGGGACATATTCTGGGTGAATCATTACGAGGCAGGCGCTGGGAAGCGACCGGGCAGCGGCCGGAAGCGGCCAACCTTCGAGGGTGGAGACATTCTGATTCCACGAAGGGACCTGCTGATCATCGGAATCTCAGAACGGACGAACAGGGCGGCGGTCGAGTATGTTGCGGAGTCGCTCAAGGCATCGAAGGCCGGTATCCGTACCATTCTCGTCGTCGAGATTCCCAGCAAGCGTTCCTTCATGCATCTCGATACCGTCTTCACGATCGTGAATCATCACGAGTGCCTCCTCTATCCGCCGGTGCTTCTCCAGGGCGGCAGTGAAGAGGCAAAGGTTTACTCGGTCGACCTTTCAAAGAAAGAGCTGACATATACGGCGCAGAAGTCTCTCCTGCACGCGCTCAGGAAGAGAGGCATCGATCTCGAACCGATCGCATGTGGCGGGCAGCGATCGATCGATCAGCAGCGCGAACAGTGGACCGACGGAGCGAATGCATTCGTGCTGGCGCCCGGAACGATTGTGCTTTACGACCGCAACGTTCGCACGGCGGCCGAGCTCGACGCGCACGGTTACCACATCGTCTACGAAGATGATCTTCTCCTGGGCAGGAGCGAGCTCGAAACCTGGACCGACAAAAAGTACGCGATTCAGATTCAGGGGCACGAGCTCTCGAGAGCGCGCGGGGGACCGCGGTGCATGACGATGCCTCTCGATCGGGAGGACGTGTAACCAAGGATGAAAGATGAAGGATGAAGGATGAAGCCCGCCCGACCCTTGCTGACCTTCCGTCCATCTTGCGTTCCACTTTGATTCTTTATGTCGTCAGCTCGAGATCATCGCATTGCGGTCGTTGCATTCGGAGGGAACGCGCTTCTGCGTCCTGAAGATCGCGGCACGCAGGAAGAACAGATTGCGCGTGCGCGGCAGGCCGCCCGGTGGCTAGCGGAGATCGTTGGCCGTGGGTACCGTCTGGTGATCGTTCACGGCAATGGTCCTCAGGTCGGGAACATCCTGGTTCAGGCCGAGGAGGCGTCGACGAAGATTCCGCCCCAGTCGCTCGATCTGGCGGTCGCTCAGACCGAGGGGTCGATGGGATTTCTGCTTCAGCAGGCGATGAGGAACAGGCTGGAGTCGCTGGGCCTGCCGGCTGAAGTCGTGACCGTCCTGACAGAGGTGGAGGTCGACGCCGGCGACGTCGCGTTCAAGCGTCCGTCGAAACCGATCGGACCGTTCTTCACCCGCTACCGCGCGGAGGCGCTCTCCCGCGATTACGGATGGACGGTGCGTGAAGATGCAGGCCGTGGTTGGCGGAAGGTCGTCCCGTCGCCGCGCCCGCTGAAGATCCTCAATCGCTCAGCGATCGAGAAGATGCTCGAATCGATCGATGTGGTAATTGCCGCAGGTGGCGGAGGCATTCCCGTCATTCGAGGCCGCGACGGCCAGTGGCGCGGCGTCGAGGCTGTGATCGACAAGGACTACTCGTCGGCGATGCTCGCCGGGCAACTGGAAGCGGACCTCTACATCATTCTCACGGGCGTGGCGGCAGTTTCGGTCGGCTTCGGCACGCCTGCACAGCGCGAGCTCGAACGTGTGAGCGTCGCCGAGGTGACGCGACACCTCGAGGCTGGCGAGTTTCCGGCCGGATCGATGGGCCCGAAGATCGAGGCGGCAATCGACTTCGTCCGCGCGAGCGGTCAGGAAGTGCTGATCACGGACGTCGAACATCTGCGGGAAGGACTCGATGGGCGAGCGGGAACGCGGATTGTTCCGAATGACGAATGAGGCGAATGACGAGTGACGAATGACGAATGACGAATAGAGACAACGGATGATGAAGCCGTCGGAAGTGGATGAGGCGATAAACGAAAGCGCTTGTCATCCCGAGCTCGGTCGTGCGGGTGGGAGGGGCGAGGGAACTCCGGCGTTAGTACATACTGGATTCGTCACCAGCGACCTCGAGGCTGCTATGTACCATCGCGTGAGGTCCCTCGCCCCTCCCCTCACGCCCACGCATGCTCGGGATGACAAGCTCGTTCGTATCTCGCGAGAAACAGCGCGAACCGTCAGCCGTCGTCTCTACTCGTCATTCGTCATTCGTCACTCGTCATTCGTCATTCCCCTCACTCCCTCACTTGCCTCGAATGAAGATCGGATCGCCCGATCGATTGTCGATCACCGAGCCGTAGGCGTAGAGCGTCGGGCCGGTGTCGGTCGTGGCTCGCATCGTGATCGAGCCGAGCGCCTGTACGTTCAGGTGGGGAAACATCTGAGCGACTGAGGCCTGCGTCTGGGACTTCGGCAGGACTGTCACAAAGCCGGATGCAATCTCCTGGCTGATGCTGTTGTAGAGGCGGACGACGACTCCGATCGGTCCATCGCCGTTGTTGACGAAGCCGAGGTTCGTGCGGAAGTCGCCGTCGGCGCGCAGGCCCGTTACGATCGCTTCGCGGCCGAATTTCGCGGTCTCGGTCGAATCGATCCACTGCCCGAATGTTCCGCTGTCGCCCTCCCTCGAGGTGTACGTGCGGCTGTTGACGATCGGTCCGACGTTCGCGCCGGTCGATGTGATGAGCAGCGCGCCGTTGCTGTTGCCAGCTCCCATCCACGTGATGATGTCTTCGATCGTGATGGTTCTTCCGGGTGGCAGCGAGAGGTTCTTCGCCTGCGCATTGCGGTTGTCCACGTTCGCAACGAAGAGCCTGAATGAAAGGTTCATCGTCGACAGCGTCGGATTCAGAATCGTTACGTCACTGCGCCAGAACGTTCCTCCCGCGCCGGGGATGCGCGCCACGGCCGGAATCAGAACTTCTTTTCCAGCCGGCGCCGGCGTCGCGGGATAGAAGATCGGGTCCTGCGTGCGATTATCGATTGTCGATGCGTAGCAGCTCACCGCTCCATCGACGGCAGCCTGAACCTTCATCGATAAGCCGCTATGAGACTGTCCCTGGAGCTGTGGAAAGAGCGCTACGAGCCCGAGCTGCTGGAAGTTGTTGCCCGGAACCGCAATCGTGTTCGTGCCGAGAACGTTCCCATCCTTGTCGATGAGAGTGAGAGTGGTGTTCACCGCCGAGCCCGACTTGTTCACCAGGCCGATGTTCGTTCGGAAGTTCGCATTGGCCTGAATGCCCGTGAGGAAGGTGACAGCCGGCAGCTCTTCAACGTCAGGAACGTACTGTCCGTACGTTCCGAACGGACTCGTGGTGAACGTTCTGCTGGAGACGCGGAGCTGCGGCTTGACGGTCGGGTTGCTCGCTTCGACGGCGAGTGCTCCGGAACCCGACGAGATGCCGAAAAGCTCCGGAAGTGCGTTCGCGTACGATGCCGTACCGCCCGCAGGCAGAACGAACTCCTGCGCGATCGACGGTCCGCCGGCGCCCGGAACGAACGTAAGTGTCACGTTCGCCCATTGCGTGCCGGGGTTGAACATCGTCAGTTCGGTGCGCCAGAAGGTCGATCCCTGGCCGCTCGTCTGTGTCGTCACCGGGACGAGTGAGCGGAAGCGCTCTGCAGCAGGCGGTGTGACTACGAGCGTTTTGGTCCGGCTTCCGGAGGAAGAGCCGTTGCTCGCTGTGAGTGAAACGGTGTAGGTTCCCGGTCCTGCATACGCATGGGACGGGTTGGGCTGGTTGGAGGTCTGACCGTCACCGAAGCTCCAGCTCCATGCGTTGGGTGAGCCCGATGAACGGTCGGTGAAGGCGACGAGCTGAAGTACGCCCGGAGTGATGTTCGAGACGTCGAATTCAGCGTTGACATTCGGCAGCGCCGGAGTCGAAGCGGCGACCGTGACGTTCTGCGACGATGCTGAAGAGCTCGTGCCGTTCGATGCCGTCAGCGTAACGAGGTATGTGCCCGGTGAGACGAAGTTCTTCGCCGGGTTGCGCTGGGTCGAAGAAGTCCCGTCCCCGAAATTCCATGCCCACGACGTCGGACCTCCGGACGAGGTGTCCGAGAACTGGATCTGGGTGTCGGTGGTTGGATTCGCCGGCGTGTAGGTGAAGGCAGCGTTCACGCCGGGCGCTGGTGCGATGACGCTCACATATTTGTTCTGCGACGAATTCCCCTGGGGCCCGTAAACGACGAGTGTGATGTTGTATCCGCCCGGTGACGAGAAGACATGAGTGGGAGAGACCGCGGTGGAGGTCTGCCCGTCGCCGAAGTTCCAGACGCGGGATGCAATCTCTCCGCTCGAGGCATCGGTGAACACGAACGGCGTCTGCCCGGCGATGCCTGTCGCCTGAGAGACGGTGAAGTTGGCGATCAGTGGTGGAGGCGGGGGCGGTCCGCTATTGACGGTGATGGTTGCGGTATTGCTGTTTGCCGTGCCGCAGCTGTTCGACGCGCGCGCCCAGTAGCTGCTCGTGACCGAAGGCGCGACGTTGATCGACGCATTCGTGGCGCCGGGGATCGGCTGGGAGGTGTTTCCGCTGCCGCCCTGGTACCACTGGTAGGTTACGGTTGCCGTTCCGCTGGCGGCGACGGAAAGAGGCGCCGCCTGACCTGCATTGATCGTCGAGGACTGAGGGTGTGAGGTGATCGACGGCGCCGTGCAGGTAGGCGGCGCGCCCCCCCCGCAGGACTTGCTGCCGTCGCCGTAAAGCCATCGCGCGGCATCCTGGTCGTCGGAGCCCAGACTCGAGTTGCTTCCAACGGTCGAGCGCATGATCGCCGAACTTTCATCTCCGCGGCAGGTGTCGTGAGGCGACGCGTCCTGGTCCGAATGCCCGAGGCCGAGTGAGTGCCCCAGCTCGTGAACGAGAATGGCCTGGATCAGGGCGGAGCTCAGCTGATTGGGCGAACTGAATCGTCGAAGCCAGACTTCTCCACCGGTGATCGTCCACCAAGTCTCTTCACGATGCGTATGCGTGCCGCCTCCCTTTGGTCCGCCGCAGCCGACCACTCCGAGGCCCGCGGGAAGAGCAGTGTCCCAGCCGCAGGGGCTGGTCAGTGCGTCGAGATGAATCTGATTCGATCCGCCCATCGAGAAGTTGATCGTCGACGTTGGGTCGTTCGTCCAGATCGCGAGCGCATTCTGGGACTCACTCACACCGCGTCCGCCGTTCGCAACGCCGTCGGTCTGCCAGCCGGCAGTCGCGTTATTGTTGTAGCGCCAGAGTGAACCGATGGGTGCCCACTGCGGGGTGACGATGCTGCTGTTGTCGTGGCGGACCGGTTTCATTGCGCCGACCGGAGCGCCGGACATGTCAGTGTCAGCAGTCCCGCCGTTCGCGAGAAACTCGAGGAAGCGGTTCAGTTTGCGCGCGGGCGCCAGGCTGTCGAGCTCGAGCGAGCCCGAAGAGTTGTTCGTTCGTTCCAGAATCTCGACTTCAGGGTTTGCTCTGATCGACAGATCAGGCCGGGCAAAGGACTCGCCTTTTGCGTCGCGCCAGACCTCGAATTTTCCGAGCAGCATCTCCGCCGTCTGATAGTCGCCCGTCTTCTCTCGTATGGCGAAGACGATCACCTCGGATCCCGGCACATATTCGGGCCGTCCCCAGAGCTTGAAGAAGCGACCATCGGGAAGCGTCCCGCCCGCCTGACGGACGGTCAGATTTCCCGGAAGCTCGCCTTTGAGCACTGTGAGGGGCTCGATGACGCTGATGGTCTCGGGGTAGCCGTTCGGGCCCTCGACGACCTCGCTCGACAGAACGGTTCCGTGGACCACGACCGCGGAGCGAGCCAGCAGCTCGCGGTCTGTCAGGGGAACGACCGTCGTTGCGGAAAGGGGGGCGGCAATCAGAAGCAGTAGAAAAAGTGGGAGTACAACTCTCCCCTGCCTGCTTCGATCCGTTCTAAATGACCAGAAACTCATCGGACGCTCCATCCGCGGTCACTCACGCTACCACCCTGGAACGTCCTCGTCGCGAGGCCTGAAGAGGTGTCTCTTCAGCACGTTCGGCAGCCCAGCCATCTGAATGCTCAGATCCGAAGCTTTGCGTCACCCCGTCGCCGGGGTTTTGCCTTTGTCGCGTGACCGCGATTCTTATTCTTTGCAGTTATGAGAAGGTCCGCGAAAGGCGAATTCTTCCCGAGCTGCACATTTCATCTTACAGCAGAAGCGGGAAGGATGTGTGACCGGGCTCACGGGGAGGGCGGGCGGCATTCCCCTCTCCCCGTGTGAACGGGGAGAGGGGCAAGGGGTGAGGGGCCGCGAAGGCAATTCGAATGCTGCCCACCGGTATGAGTCGCTGCAAGCTCCAAACGCCCCTCTCCCGGCGCGCGACGAACTCGCAAGTTCTCGAAGTCTTCGCGGATGCCGCGCGCCACCCTCTCCCCGGCTACGCGGGGAGAGGGAGAACACGAACTCGTGTCACGGCGCCCCGCTCGACCCCAGCCGCTCCCTGGCCGCCGCCCTGCATTCCTCGCAGGGGCACGCTTTACGCAGACTCTCATGAGTCCAGATCCCGTAGGTATGCCCATCGGCCCAGTTGGGCTGGAGCGCATAGTTGCCGATTCGCTCGACGGAGACGAGCTGGAAGGATCGGAGAGAGTAGTCTGGTGCGGGACCGCGGGCGACGCGGCCGAACAGATCGGGCTCGCCCGAGCAGGCGGCGCAGGGACATGCGCGCCGCAGCGACTCGAGAGGGTAGTAGGATTCATGCCCGTCGCTCCAGACGACGACGAAGAGCCCGCTGATTTCCTGAAAGGACTTTGGATACATAACCATGATTGTACGCAACGGGCAAAGGCGAAGGCCGGCAGAAAAACGAGTCCCGTCCGGGCACTCCCCTGAAAGTGGTTCGTACCGACTGACCATCGAGTACGAGGGGACACGATACTCCGGATGGCAGTCTCAGGCGAATACGCCGAAGACGGTTCAGGGAAGATTGCAGCATGCGGCGGCACAGCTGTTCGAGCGGGTCGAGCTCGGCGGGGCAGGGCGGACCGACGCAGGAGTTCATGCGGCGGGACAGGTTGCCCACCTTCGAACCGACGGAAGAATGACTCCGGACGATGTCGCGTGGAAGCTCAACGAGTTGCTGCCCCACGACATTCATGTCCTCAGCGCTGCCCCCGCGCCTCGGGGTTTCCACGCACGGCACGACGCGGTCTCACGCGTCTATCTCTACCAGATATCGACCCGTCGCGCCGCATTCGCAAAGCCCTTCGTATGGTGGATCAAGGACAGACTGGATGTCGCGGCGATGCAGCAGGCAGCCCTCGGCGTTGCGGGCAAACATGACTTCTCGGCATTCTGTGATCGACGGAACACGGCGGAGTCGACGCTTGTCGTCGTGGATTCGATGGAGGTTGCGCGCGAGGGAGATCTGATCCTGGTGCGAATCGCGGCGTCCCATTTCCTCTGGAAGATGGTGCGCAAGCTCGTGGCGGCGCTGGTCGAGATCGGCCGGGCAGAGCTCGACATCGAAACGTTTCAATCGCTGATCGAGAATCCTGAGGATCAGACGTTTCTGCCGACCGCCGCGCCGTCCGGACTCTTTCTCGAAGCCGTGCTCTATGATGGCGAGGTGTTCGACAGACCGCTCAGGCCGATCGTTCCGGTCGAGACGTTCACTCCCGGACGCCCGACGGCGAAGGAGCCTCATGGGCGCCGCTGAACGCGAGATGATCGCGAAACTCGCCGAGGCTTTCCCGGCATTCAGCGAGGGGATGGGCATCGGAGATGATGCGGCCTTGCTGCGAGGCAGCGGCACGCTCGCGATCACCAACGACATGCTCGTCGAGAATGTGGACTTCACGTCGACAATCCCCATCGAGTTCGTTGCGGAAAAGGCGCTCGCCTGCAACTTATCGGACCTCGCGGCCATGGGTGCCACGCCGCTGGCTTTTCTCCTGGCCATCGGATGTCCGGAATCTTTTCTCGGGCAGTTCGACCGTTTCGTCAAAGCGCTCGCGTCGGTCTCGCGCCGCCGGAAGATCACGCTCATAGGTGGCGACATCTCACAGGCGCCGCAGCTGGTCCTGTCGATCACGGCGATGGGGAGGGTTGGCTCGAGAGCCCTGCTTCGAAGCGGAGCGAAACCGGGCGACCGCATTTTTGTTTCGAGGCCGCTGGGAGCGTCCGGCTTCGGTCTCGGCCTCCTCTCACAAGGATGGACGATCGCCAGCGATCGCAAGGTCACTCCGCCGTTTGCGTCGGAGTTCGGTTACACCGAGCGCGAATTTGCTGCCGCGGCGATCTCGCGTCACGTCGCTCCCGATCCCGAAATCGCGCTGGGTCAGAAGCTGGCCGA
>JBGSYJ010000150.1:0-1843 GCA_041750915.1 Thermoanaerobaculia bacterium
GTCGAGCGAGGGATCTGGGTGGGGGCTCCCGTCTCATGAGGCCCCCTCCCAGATCCCTCGCTCGACGCTCGGGATGACACAACGATTCATTCACACTCGCTCAGGATGACACCCGGCATCTTCGCTACCTCCCCAGGAGACACCTTTGGACACCCCAATCATGCGCTACATCCCGAACGCGGCCGAAGACGTTCGGGAAATGCTGGAAGTGATCGGTATCGATTCGATCGACAGACTCTTCGACTCGATCCCGGCTGAGGTCCGGCTCGATCAATACCTCGACCTTCCCGGTCCATGGTCCGAGATCGAGGTTCGCCGCTGGTTCAAGTCGCTCGCGAATCGGAACATCACGAGTCACGACAACTTGTCGTTTCTGGGTGCGGGCGCTTACGCGCACTACCAGCCGGCCTGTGTGGACCAGTTGCTGCTCCGTGCCGAGTTCCTCACAGCCTACACGCCGTATCAGCCGGAGGTCTCGCAGGGAACCCTCCAGTCGATCTTCGAGTACCAGACGCATCAGTGCATGCTGACGGGCCTCGATGTCGCGAACGCTTCGCTTTACGACGGCTCGACGGCATTCGTCGAAGGAGTACTGCTCGCGGAGCGGACGGTCAAGAACCGCAACAAAGTCGTCGTGGCGAAATCGATTCACCCCGAATACATCGAAACGCTGCGCACCTATATACAGAATCTCGGAATCGAGATCGTTGAAGTGGGATATGGAGCGGATGGCCGGATCGATGGTGCAGCGCTGGCCGAGGCGATCGACGAGTCGACGTTTGCAGTCGCCGTACAGTCGCCCAATTTCTTTGGAGTACTGGAAGACTACGACGCGGTGGCCGCTGCTGCCGATCAGGTGAAGGCCCTGAAGATCGCCGTGATTGCCGAAGCGTCGTCGCTGGGCATCGTGAGCCCTCCGGGCGCTCATGGTTTCGACATCGCTGTGGGCGAAGGGCAGGCCTGGGGAATCCCGACGCAGTTTGGTGGACCTTATGTCGGCTTCATGGTGGTCAGGGATGCGCTCAAGCGCCACATGCCGGGACGGCTCGTCGGCGAGACGGTGGACAACCTCGGCCGCCGCGGATACGTCCTCACACTTGCCACGCGCGAGCAGCACATCCGCCGCGGGAAGGCGACTTCGAATATCTGCACGAACCAGGCGCTGATCGCTCTCGCCGCAAACATCTATCTTTCGCTGCTCGGGAAAGAAGGTTTGCGCGAGGTGGCGACGCAATGTCTGCAGAAGGCTGCGTACCTCCGCAAGAGGCTCGCTGATTCGGGCGCCGTGGAGCTCCCATTCGCCGGACCGATCTACAACGAGTTCACCGTCAGGACTCCCCGCGCGTCGCGCGACGTTCTGGCCGAGCTCGAGGAGAAGAACATCCTCGGCGGCGTTCCGCTCGATCACTACTTCGATGATCGCTCGAACGAGTTTCTCATCGCCGTGACCGAGCTTCACACGAAAGAGCACCTCGACTACTTCGCCGACGCGCTCATCGCTGCTGCATCCAGAGGACGAGCATGACCACCGAGACCCTTGACGAGACTGTAAAGACCGCCGTCGAGCAGAACCTCCATCGCGAGGGACTGATATTCGAGCACAGCAAACCGGGACGTCGCGGCTATCGCCTGCCTCAGCTCGATGTGCCGGAGTCGTCGCCCGATGCGTTGCTGCCGGGCGCGCTTCTCCGCGACGAGATTACCGACGAATGTGAAGTATCGGAAGTCGATGTGATCCGGCACTTCACCCGACTGTCGAAGCTCAACGTGTCGATTGACGCCGGCCTCTATCCGCTCGGCTCGTGCACGATGAAGCACAACCCGCGGATCAACGAAGAGATCG
>JBGSYJ010000151.1:0-16842 GCA_041750915.1 Thermoanaerobaculia bacterium
GGTGTTTTCGTCTATCAGGCCGCATCGGCGCCAGGCACCTTCCAGCTCACCTCGGTTGACCGGCAGGGAAAGACCCTCCGCACGTTCGGACCGCCAGGGACGGACATGCGGGTTGTGTTGTCGCCGGATGGCGCGCGCGCAGTCGCGAAGGACGCTCCCTACGGCGTGCCGGGCGAGCTCTGGATGCTGGACCTTGCCAGCGGCGGGCGCACGCGTTTTACATTCACAAAGGACGTGTACTCGGACCCCGTGTGGTCTCCGGACGGCGCTCGCATTGCTTACTCGGCCGGCAGTCACGGCGACACGATCTTCGAGAAACCGGCCTCCGGACTCGGCGACGAGCACGTGCTGTTGAAGGAGCCGGGGTTGCGGCATTTTCCGACCAGCTGGTCGCGCGACGGTCGGTTCCTGCTTTATCACATCGAGAACGCTACGAACACGGGATATGACCTCTGGGCACTGTCCCTCACCGGCCGCAAGCCTTATTTGCTACTCGGCGGGGCCCTCAATGAGTGGGCCGGCGTCTTTTCACCCGACATGCGATGGGTTGCCTACGTCTCGAACGAGACAGGGGCGGGTGGCGTCAACGTCCGCCCGTTCCGGGTGTCAGAAGAGACCGGTCAGCCGTCATTCGACGAGGGCAGGTGGCAGGTCTCGAAGGGATGGGGCAATTGGCCGCAGTGGCGCATCGACCGGGAGATCGTCTTCAACACAGCTCCCAGTGGAACGGAGGTTTTTTTTGCGTCAGTGAACACAACCGGTACAGCCTTCGAGAGTGGCGTCCCGCAACCGCTGCCCTTTCCTCCGAATATGGGCGTGAGCACGACCCCGCAGTCTACTGCCGACGGCGAGCGTTTTCTGATCGAAGTGCCAATGGATCCGCGAGCGACTAACACGTCAATCAGCGTCGTGCTCAATTGGCCGGCGTTGTTGAAGCAGTGAGGCAAGGGCGGCCATTCATCAGAGCTCAATCAAGGATGTATTGGCTGGGACGCAGGGAGTCGAACCCCGATTGAGCGGTTCAGAGC
Source organism: Thermoanaerobaculia bacterium (assembly GCA_041750915.1). Classification (GTDB taxonomy): domain Bacteria; phylum Acidobacteriota; class Thermoanaerobaculia; order Gp7-AA8; family Gp7-AA8; genus JBGSYJ01. The sequence goes on from JBGSYJ010000151.1 coordinate 1,029, forward strand.
CGCTTGTCCTACCATTGAACGACGTCCCAGCAAGACCGAAGAGGTTCAAATCCTACACAGCGGCAAACGCGTCAGTCAAGGTTGGAATTCCTCTCGAAAAAGATGGCTTCCGCTCCCCGATTTGAGACAATAGACCATGCTTCCGGAAGTCTTCGAATGTCCGCAGTGCCAGCGACAGTTTGTCTTCGAGCTCGTCGAAGGGGCCGATGACCGCTCGATCCACTGCCCGCAGTGCAAGCGATATCTGGGTGAGAAAGACGTCACATTTATCCTGCTCACCGAGATCGAGGAGCTTTCCGAGCGCATTCGTTTCGAACGCGATCGCCTCGAAAAAGACGAAGCGCTCTACGCCCTCGGCGAATGCGACGCAGAGCTCAGGATGTACGGCACTGAGATCCACAAGGTCGTGAACATCCTGCGCAAGGCGCTTGCCGATCTCGAGTCACTCCGGCAGAGCTACGATTAGTACGCCGCCAGGCTGTTGCTTGCAGGCACGAGGTATCCGGGCGCACGCAACAACTCCAGCCCCGGGGTCGGCCCCAATGGCGTCAACTCGAGCTCTCCGCAAAAGGACGTGTCATCCTGAGCGCAGCGAAGGATCCCCTTACTACCTGGCAGAATCGCAAGGCTTGGGGGGATCCTTCGCTTCGCTCAGGATGACACGGCGCTCAGGATGACACCGTTGCCTCGAGTTGACGCCATTGGCGCCTGCGCGCGCCGCGCCTGGCTCGGGCATGAGTTACTCTCATTCCTCACATGCCCCTGCCACTCTCCGGAATTCTCGTCGCCGATTTTTCGCGCGTGCTCGCAGGGCCGTTGTGCACGCAGATGCTGGCGGATGCCGGAGCTCGCGTGATCAAGGTCGAGGAGGCTTCTCGCGGCGATGAGACGAGGCGCTGGGGTCCACCGTTCACGGGCGGCGAGAGCGCGTACTTTCTCTCGGTGAACCGAAACAAGGAATCGCTCGGTCTCGATCTGAAGTCGGAGCGCGGCCGCGCGATCGCCGGCAGGCTGATCGAGCGCGCCGACGTCGTCGTCGAGAACTTCAGGCCGGAACAGCGCGAGCCTCTCGGCGTGTCGGAAGGCCGCGTTCATGAGCTCAATCCACGCGCGATTCTCTGCTCGATCACTGGATTCGAGAGCGATGGTCCCGACGCCGATCTGCCTGGCTACGATCTGCTCGCCCAGGCGGCCGGGGGACTGATGTCGATCTCGGGAGAAGTCGATGGGCCTGCGATGAAAACGGGAGTCGCGATCTCCGACGTTCTCACGGCCCATTACGCTTTCGGTGCGATCACCGCGGCGCTGTATGCGAGGGAGAAAACCGGCGCGGGAGAATCGATCGAAGTCTCGCTCTTCGGCGCGACGCTCGCCTCGCTCGTGAATGTGGCGCAGAGCTATCTCATCACCCGAAAGGAGCCGAAACGGTGGGGCAACGCGCATCCTTCGATCGTTCCGTATCAGGCATTCGATGCATCCGACGGAATGTTCGTTCTCGGCGTCGGAACGGACCGCCAGTTCGAAACGCTCTGCCGCGAAATTCTCGAAACTCCCGAGCTCGCCCGCGACTGGCGCTTTTCAACGAACGACGCCCGGGTGCAGCACAGGGCGGAACTGATCACGATTCTCCAGGAAGTGTTCAGAGGGCAACCGCGTGACAGCTGGGTCGCGCAGTGCGGGATTCACTCGATCCCCGCGGCGAGAGTTGAGAGCCTGCCGGGTGTATTCAAACGCGCCGGCTCACTCAAGACGAGGGTTCGTCACCCGCGGGCCGGAACGTATGACGCCGTCCGCAGTCCGATCAGAAGAAGCGCCGGAAATGCCGAACCCTCAGCGCCGCCGCTGCTGGGTGAGCACACCGCCGCGATTCTGAGGGAACTGGGGATTGCCGAGGAGTAAGGCGACCCTTGTGGCGAGCAATGAGGTGTCATCCTGAGCGCAGCGAAGGATCCCCTGAAGACTTGCCCTATCGCCTCGAGGAAGGGGATCCTTCGCTGCGCTCAGGATGACACCGCGCTACCTTTCGCGGGTATTGGAACGATCAAACGGATTTGTCATCCGGGTGTCCGGATCGTGAATCATCAACTCATGAATTCCGGCTCGGGCGCGTAGTTGAAGAACTTCGTAATGTCGTTCCTGAATACGAGCTTGAAATCACCGATCGGGCCGTTGCGCTGCTTGGCGATGATGATCTCAGCGATCCCCTTATCCTCGGTTTCCCGGTTGTAGACCTCGTCGCGATAGATGAAGGCGACCAGGTCTGCGTCCTGTTCGATCGATCCCGATTCGCGAAGGTCCGACAGCTGGGGACGGTGATCGCCGGCACGCTGTTCCGGACGCCGGGAAAGCTGCGAGAGTGACAGCAGCGGAACGTCGAGCTCCTTGGCGATGATCTTCAAACCTCGCGAGATCTGCGAGATCTCCTGGTTGCGCGACTCGACCTTTCCCTTGACGCTCATGAGCTGCAGGTAATCGACCATGATGATGTCGAGCGAATGTTCGGCCTTCAGTCGCCGCGCCTTTGCCCGCATCTCCATGATGTCGATCCCGGGCGTGTCGTCGACCCAGATCTTTCCCCTTGCGATGCGCCCCGATGCCTCGGCCAGATCGCGCCAGTTCTTTTCCGAGAGCATTCCGGAGCGGATCAGGTGGTTGCCGACGCCCGATTCGGACGAGAGGATCCGGAGTCCGATCTGCTCGCGTGACATCTCGAGGGAGAACACGCCGACCGAGAGGAGGTTCTCTTTCGTGTTTGCTTTGTCGGGGATCGCCATCGATTCGGCGATATTCATCATGAACGAGGTCTTTCCCATCGAGGGGCGGGCGGCGAGAATGATGAGATCCGAGCGCTGAAATCCCGAGGTCATCTCGTCGAATCGCTCGTACCCGGTGGGGAGTCCTGTGACCATCCCGAGGACTCCCTTGAGCGCATCGATGGCCGTCATGTTCTTGCGCGTGATGCTGTCGATGCTGACGAAACCGCCCTCGATGCTTCCTTCGGCGATCTGATAGATCGTCCGCTCGGCCTCGCTGAGAATTTCGCCCGACTCGCCAGGTGCATCGAGCGCCGCGCGCATGACCTTGTTGCCCATGACGATGAGCCGTCGCAGTGTCGATTTTTCCTTCACGATCCGCGCGTAACGCTCAACGTTTCCGATGTCCGGGATTCCATCGACCAAAGACGAGACGTACGCCGAGCCTCCGATCTGCTCGAGCGCTCCCCGTCGCGAAAGCTCTTCCTTGAGCGTTAGGATGTCGATCGGCCGGCTTTGCTCGATCAGGTGAGTCATCGCCTGAAAGATGATCCGGTGCGCATCCTTGAAGAAGTCTCCCGTCTCGATCGCTTCGACCACGCGGTAGTAGGCGTGATTGTCGATGAGGATCGATCCGAGGACAGAGCGCTCCGCTTCAGGGTTCTGCGGAAGCGGCTTGTCGAGGGAGACTTCGATGGGAGCTACGGACATTGGATGCGCGATTGTCGGGTACGATCCGGACTGTGATCCTGATCCGAAGGATCTCCACAGCTTTTCAGAAAAAGTTTAAGGGGTGCAGGCCCGGTGGCGAAGCGCGACTTCTACGGATTCTGGAAAAATCCACAAACAGTAGAATTTTCCTTGACACGGAAAACTCGGAAAGCCGCAGGACGAGAGGGATGTGGCCAACGGAATGTCCCTGGGCTATCGGCGAACGAACGCGTGTCATCCTGAGCGCGAGACTGTGTCATAACCCAGAACGTGTCATCCCGAGCGTCGAGCGAGGGATTCTGGGCGGTGGTCCATGGGACGAAAATGCACGCAGGTCGATGTTTCCCGAGCAAAAGGTCCCCCACCCAGATCCCTCGCTCGACGCTCGGGATGACACTCCGGCAGTTTTCACACAGTCTCGCTTCGCTCAGGATGACACCGTCGGGATTTTGGGGTCGGAGGTGGTCGTCCATCCCGTTCATTCGGAATGCTCGGCGTAACCTCTCTGTTCCGTCCGACGTCCCAAGCGTGCCGTCCAATGGACGGACACCCATCTTCAATTCGACGCATATCCCGGAGGTCTCATGAAACGCACCATCCTCGCCGCCATCCTGATTTCGAGCGCTACGATCGCGATCGCTCAGAGCGCTCCAGTTCCGGTTCCGGGCGCGCCGCTGGAAGTCGCGGCCACGATCAATGGTGAGGTGCTCACGATGGAGCGTCTGGACCTTCTCTACTCCCGGCTCTCGCCGGAGATGCGCGCTAACTACGACCGCGCCGGTGGAAAGCGGGTGTTCCTCAACAACTACATCGAGAAGCGCCTGCTGATTCATGAGGCGCTCAAAGACAACCTCCACAGGCGGACCGACATCGAAGCGGACATGAAGGCTGCTGCCGATTCGGTGCTCTTCGACCGCTACGTCCGGGAAGTGGTTGCGGCTGACGCGGTGCCGGAAAGCGACATCCGGGCTCTTTACGAGTCGACGAAGAACAATTACCAGACCCTCGAGAAGGTTCATGCGAGGCACATCATCGCCTCGCCGGCCGGCGGCTCGGTGTTGAACTCGACGGGTGACAACGCCACGAGCGATCAAGCGGCACTGGCGAAGATCAATCGGATCGCGAAGGAAATCAACGCCGGCCGCATCAGTTTCGCGGACGCCGCGATGCAGTTCTCCGAGGATGCTTCGGCGCCCAAGGGTGGCGATCTGGGGTGGTTCAACCGCGGAATGATGACCGGCGCTTTCGAAGAGGCCGCCTTCGCGCTCGAACCGGGAAAGATGAGCAGTGTGGTGAAGACCGAGTTCGGATACCACCTGATTCTTCTCGAAGGACGCAGGCCTGCAGGGATCGCTCCGTATGAGGAAGTCCGCTATCAGGTGCGGGAGCAGATGCTGGCCGAGCGCGCGAATCAGATCATGGTCGGCGTGACGCGGCTGACTCAGGAGCTGCGAACGAGCAGCGAGATCAACGTGAATCCGGCACTTCTCGCGCAGCAGTAGGCTCGCGAGGTCCCGGAGGGGATCCGGTCTGGACCTGAGTGTCATCCTGAGCGAAGCGAAGGATCCCCTTCCTCGATGCGCCAGCGCCGGTATTCAGGGGATCCTTCGCTTCGCTCAGGATGACAGTTTGTTCATCTCTCGCCGCGAAGATCTGTTGAATCATTCTGCCGGGATGGCGTGACTGCAGCCCCGTCGTCTCTATTCGTCACTCGTCACTCGTCATTCGTCATTCCGTATAATCCCCTCCAATGCCCTTTGTCGACGCGCGGGACCTTTCGAAGACGTACCGCAACGCGGAAGTTCCTGTCGCTGTGTTCGACGCGCTCGATCTGAGCGTGGAGAAGGGCGAGATGCTTGCGATCGTCGGTCCCTCGGGCATCGGCAAGTCCACTCTGCTTCATCTCCTCGGCGGTCTCGATCGTCCGGATCGCGGGACCATCAGGATCGGCGATCACGATCTGGCGACGATGTCGAACGACGGGCTGGCGAAGTTCCGCAACCGGAACGTCGGATTCGTGTTTCAATTTCACCATCTGCTGCCGGAGTTCAGTGCGGTGGAGAACGTGGCGATGCCCGGGTGGATTGGAAGAATTCCGAGGGAAACGGCGTTGCAGAAAGCACAGGGCCTGCTGTCAGAACTGGGCCTCCAGGCGCGAAGCGGCCACTTTCCGAACCAGCTTTCGGGGGGCGAGCAGCAGCGGGTGGCGATCGCGCGAGCGCTTCTGCCGGATCCGCTTCTGTTCCTGGCTGACGAGCCGACGGGGAATCTCGATCTCGAAACGAGTGAACGTGTCTTCGAGCTCATGAGAGAATGTCATAGGAAGCGCAGCCTGACGTCGGTTATAGTCACTCATAACCGCGAGCTCGCGGCGCGATGTGATCGGATCCTTGAGATGCAGCAACGCAGTCCCATAGACCATGTTCGAGAAATATAACGAGAAGGCACGTCGCGCTCTTTTCTTTGCCCGCTACGAAGCGTCGAAGCTCGGGTCCCGCGTCATTGAATCCGAGCACATACTCCTCGGCGTCCTCCGCGAAGGGGAAGAGATCATCAAAGAGATCTTCTCCCGCTTCAACATCAAGCCCGAACAGATCCGCCGCGAAGTCGAAGGCGACAGGCTGTTCGTCGATCGAATCTCTTCATCTGCCGAGCTGCCGCTTTCGGACGAATCGAAAAAGATTCTCGCGTATGCGGCGCACGAAGCCGAGTCGATGCTTCACCAGTACGTCGGCACCGAGCACCTGATGATCGGGATCCTCCGGGTCGAATCGTCGACTGCTGCGAGGATCCTCACCGCGAAGGGGCTGAACGTGTACGGCGTTCGCGAAGAGACGATCTCGATTCTCAAAGAGAAGGAAGCGGACAAGCAGAAGAAAGAGCTCCCCTTCCTCGCCGAGTATGCGCGAGACCTCACGCAGATGGCGCATCAGGCGCAGTTCGATCCACTGATCGGGCGCGAGAAGGAAGTCGAGCGCATCATCCAGATTCTCTCGCGGCGCACCAAGAACAACCCGATCCTCCTCGGTGAGCCGGGCGTCGGAAAGACGGCGATCGTCGAAGGGCTCGCCCAACGCATCGTCGACGGCAACGTTCCGCTGTTCATCGCGAACAAACGGATCCTTTCGCTCGATCTGTCGCTCATCGTCGCCGGCACGAAGTACCGCGGCCAGTTTGAGGAGCGGCTCAAGGGAATCATCAAAGAGCTGAAAGAAAACACCGAGATCATTATCTTCATCGATGAGATCCATTCGCTCATCGGCGCCGGTTCCGCCGAGGGCTCGCTCGATGCGGCGAACATCCTCAAGCCGGCACTCTCACGCGGCGAGATCTCCTGCGTTGGCGCGACGACGATCCGCGAGTACCGCCGCTACATCGAGAAGGACCGCTCGCTGCTGCGGCGGTTCCAGGCCATCAACGTTGCGCCTCCGAACGAAGACGAGACGTTGCAGATCCTCGAAGGTGTCAAGGAGCGTTACGAGTCGTTCCACAAGGTGAAGTATTCGGATCAGGCGATCCGTTCGGCTGTCTATCAGTCGAACCGCTACATCACCGACCGCTTTTTCCCAGACAAGGCGATCGACATTCTCGACGAGGCTGGCGCGAAGGTGAAGCTGCGCCGCGTCGCCGACACGCAGAATCTCAGGCGGCTGGAAGCGGAGATCCGCGGCGTGGTCAAGGAAATGAAGAAGGCCATCTCGGACAAAGACTTCGAAAAGGCCGTCTTCCTCCGCGAGCGTGAGATCGAGCTGAAGGAAGAAGTCGAGCGCTTCAAGCAGGAGCGCGAAGATACCGGCGAAGAGTTGATGGAAGTCAGCAAGAAGGACGTCGAAGAGATCATCTCTTCCTGGACCGACATCCCGGTCACTTCCATCGAGGCTGACGAAGCGGCGAAGCTCATCGGGATGGAAGAGATCCTGATGCGCCGGATCGTGGGGCAGGACAAATCGATCAAGGCGATCTCGCGCGCAATCCGCCGCTCGCGACTCGGTGTCGCCTCGCCCAACCGTCCGATGGGCTCGTTCATCTTCCTCGGCTCTTCCGGCGTGGGAAAGACCGAAGTCGCGCGCAGGCTCGCCGAGTTTCTCTTCGGGTCGAACCGCCACCTGATCCGCTTCGACATGTCCGAATACATGGAGAAGCATTCGGTGTCGAAGCTCATCGGATCACCTCCGGGCTACGTCGGACACGAAGAGGGTGGCCAGCTGACCGAACGTGTGCGGCGCAATCCTTACTCGGTCGTGCTCCTCGACGAGATCGAAAAGGCGCATCCCGACATCGCGAACATCCTGCTGCAGATTCTCGAAGATGGTCTGCTGACCGATTCGCTCGGCAACCAGGTTGACTTCCGCAACACGCTCATCATCATGACGTCGAACCTCGGTACCCGGCTGCTCGCCACCAAGGGAACCCTCGGTTTCCGTGAGCAGACTTCCGATGCTGAGCAGAAGAGCGTCGAGCAGCTGATCCATCAGGAGCTCAAGCGCGAGTTCTCGCCGGAGTTCATCAACCGGATCGACGACATCATCATCTTCAATGCGCTGACGAATACGGAGCTTCAGAAGATCTGCCGCCTGCTCGTCGACGACGTCAATCAGGCGCTCGTCCACAAGGGTATCCAGATCTCCATCGACGACGCCGTCGTGCAGTGGCTCCTCGACAAGGCTGCTTCCGAATCGAATTCCGGGGCGCGACCTCTCCGCCGCGCGATCCAGCGCTACATCGAAGACGAGCTCTCGGAGTACATGATCCGCAACAAGGAAAACACCACCGAGAGAATCGAGTTCACCGTTCAGGATGGCGAGGTCGTGCTCGTGAACCCGAACGTCGACATGATCACGAACTGAGTGATCACGGACTGAGGGTCGGTGTCATCCTGAGCGAAGCGAAGGATCCTCCGAAGCCTTGCGCGAGGATTGAACGAATTGTCATCCCGAGCCTGGTCGTGAGGGCGGGAGGGGCGAGGGACCTCCGGCGGTAGTACATTCGTGATTTGTGAAGGGCCACGGGTGGTGGCGTTGGCCGATAGGCAACTATGTACCATCGCCGGGGTTCCCTCGCCCCTCCCGCCCACACAACCAGGCTCGGGATGACAAGCACGCACTTTTGCGCGTTCCTGTCGCGGCTTCTTTCCCGCGATCCGGTTATGATTCTTCGATGAATTTACGTTACGCCCTTCTTGCGACCGCTTCGCTTCTGATCATGAACTGCCAGTCCATGCAGCAACCTCTGACGCTCGAACAGCGCGTCGACGCGCTCATTGAAACCGCGGGCGACGGCGCTACGGTCGGTGTCGCATACCGTGATTCGAACGGCGCGACGTTCTTTCGCAACGAGGACGTCCTGTTTCATGCAGCGAGCACGATGAAGGTTCCCGTCATGCTTGCGATCTTCGATGCGATCGAGCGCGGCGAGCTTCGTCTCGATCAGCCGATACCGGTGAGGAACGAGTTCGTCAGCATCTATGACGACTCGGTCTACTCGATGCTTGCCGAGGAAGATTCGGATCCGGAGCTGTACGAGCGCGTCGGTTCTGAGGCGCCTCTGGAAGATCTGATGCGGCGGATGATCACGCGAAGCTCGAACCTCGCGACGAACCTTCTCATCGAGCGGGTCGGCGCTGAGCGAGTCATGACCCTGATGCGAAGTCTCGGCGCAGGCGACAGCCGGATCCTCAGGGGAGTTCAGGACATCAAGGCTTTCGATGCCGGCATGAACAACATGGTCACCGCTCGCGATCTGATGCTCGTACTCGGGAGCCTCGAAGCCCGCGATGCCGTGTCGAGCTCGGTGAGTGGCCGGATGCTCGACATCCTGCACGCCCAGGAATTCAACGAAGGCATCCCGGCTGGCGTGCCCGCCGGGGTCCCGGTCGCTCACAAGACGGGAAGTATCACGGCGCACTATCACGACGCGGGAATCGTCTATCCCCCCGGCAGGGAGCCTTACATTCTCGTCGTGCTGACCCGCGGAGTGACGGGTGGCCGGGCTGAGAAGGTCGTCGCTGAGATCTCACGTGCCGTATGGGAAGCCGGCCAGTCGCCTGCACAGAACTCAAAACATCGTCGCCTGGCGGCCCGGAAATCCTCCCCTATACTGAGGTAAAGTGTGGAGCGGGAAGCCATTGCTGATGGATTTCTCTCCTCCCGGCAGGAATAACGACTCCGGGCAATGCTTTTCTCACTCCGAAGCTTGAACGCGGTTGCGGCGCCGGGGTTGAAGGCGTCACAGTGCCTGCTAGAATGCGGCCGCTCTCCAGTATCTAAATCAAGTGCGTGACGTTTCGGAAGCTCGAGCGTCATAGCGGAAGGCGATCCATTCATCGATCTATGACGATTCGGCTAAAACTCCTGCTCCTGGTTGCAGCGCTCCTGACTCCTCTCCCTCTCCTGGCCCAGAGCCCGGCCGGGAGTCTTGTCGGACAGCCCATCGAACGCTTCGAGGTCGAGGGCAACACTTCCGTTGCCAGCGACACGATCCGTGTGTATCTCGGCGTCCACCCTGGAGAACCGTACGATCCGACGACCATCCGGACGAACTTCCCCAATCTATGGCAGACGGGACTGTTCGATGACATCAGGGTCGAGGCGGAGCAGGGCACGGCGGGAGTGATCGTCAAGGCCGTGGTTGTCGAGCGTCCCCGGATCGGAGCCGTCGAGTATCGCGGCAACAAGGCACTCAATGCCGCGAAGATCGAAGAGGCTCTGACGCGCGAGCGGATCGATCTGCATGTGGGCAACACGATCGAGCAGACGCTGGTCCGTCGAGCCGCCGAGGCGATCCGCAAGGGATATGCCGAAGGTGGTTTTGAAGGCGTGACCGTCGAGCCGACCGTCGAGCAGATGCCCAATCCGGTGGAGCGACGCATCGTATTTCAGATCAACGAAGGCATCAAGGCGCGCGTTGCCGGGATTCAGTTCACCGGCAACGAGGAGTTCTCCGATCGCCGCCTGCGATCCCGCATGAAAGATGTCAAGAAGCACAACCTCTACACATGGGCCAGGAAGCGGAACGTCTACACCCCTTCGAAGCTTGACGACGATCTCGAGAAGATCCGGAACTTTTATCAGGATCACGGCTACAAGGATGTGACGTTCGGCGATCCGGTGATTGAAACGGTCGGAAGGCGGAAACCGCGCGTCCGCATCACCATCCCGGTGACCGAGGGTAGCGTGCACACGTTCGGCAGCGTCACCGTCGCCGGCAACACGCTGTTCAACGAAGAACAGATCATCGGCAATTGGCCACTTCAGGAAGGCGAGACGCTTCGCAGGCAGCCGATCCAGGGCCGTGTCGATCTGTTCAATGAGCTCTACCAGAGACGCGGATACATCTATGCGTATCTCAACCCCGAGTACCGTGAGCGCGAAGACAACATCGTCGACGTCCATCTGCAGGTGTACGAGGGTGAGCAGTTCAAACTGGGAAGGCTGGAGTTCGAAGGCAACAAGTCCACCAAGGACAAGGTTCTCCGTCGCGAGATCTTCCTCGAAGAAGGCGACATCATGGACATGGAGACCTTCAAGAGCAGCATCTACAAGCTCGGACAGCTCGGCTACTTCAAGGTCACAGAGAATCCCGACTTCAAGGTGAACCCTGACCGCAAGACCGTCGATGTGACGATCCGCGGCCAGGAGGAAGGCAAGAACGAGCTGCAGTTCGGCGGCGGCTACAACGAGCGCTCCGGATTCTTCGGGCAGTTCCAGTTCTCGACCCGCAATTTTCTCGGCGAGGGCGAGAGCGTGGGCGTGAACTTCCAGCTCGGCCGCAACGCGAACCTGTTCAGCATTTCCTACGCGGATCCCTGGTTCCGCGACAAGCCGCAAAGTTTCGGGGTTTCCATCTACAACAGCAGGACAGATTTCCCTGCGACGACGGGCGGATTTCAGTCAGACAGAACGGGCGGCAACATCGCGTATGGTTTCCGTCTCGACCGTTTCGAGAGCGTGTCGTTCCTTTACGGTTTCGAGGATCGGCAGGATCATCTCGAGATTGCCGCGCTGCCAGACCCGAACGGAAACGTCCCGCTGCCGCGGATTCAGGACATCGACTTCACGACGTCGTCTTTCTCGCCGACCTACCGCTACGATTCGCGCGACAATCCGTTCGACACCACGCGCGGAACGCGTGGAACCCTCGCCCTGTCATACGTCGGCGGTCCGCTGGGCGGCACCATCAACATCTTCAAGCCGGTGCTGAACTTCTCTCACTTCCGGCGATGGAGTCCGAAGACCACGTTCAGTTTCAATGTGGAGGCTGGGCAGATCTTTCCACAGGAAGAAGATGGTTGCGTTCATCGTTTTGCCGAGCTCGATGGCCGGGATGACAGTCCGGACAACGACGTGCTCTGCGTGCCGCAGTCCGAGCGGTTCTACGTCGGCGGCTATCAGTCGGTTCGCGGATTCCGCGCGTTCAGTCTGGGTCCCGAGGAGGACATCAACGGGCGCAATACAGTCGTTGGTGGATACAAGTACAACGTCTTCAACCTCGAGTACATCTACAAAGTGAACGATCCCCTGCGCGTGGTGCTTTTTGCTGACGCCGGCAACGCGTATGGGTACCGTCAGAAATGGGATGTGACCGACCTGCGGTATGCGCTGGGTCTCGAGTTGCGCATGTACCTGCCTGTCTTTCAGTTTCCACTCCGGTTCATTTACGCGTTCAATCCCGACGAGCGACCCGATGACGACTTCGAGACCTTCTCGTTCTCTATCGGGAATACGTTCTGACGCGCCGGGGATTAAAAAGTCATAGAGGCATCCAACGTCGTCCAACAATTTTCGCAGTGGTTTCAGAAGGAGATTCCCATGAAGAAGTTCGCACTGTCAGTCGTTTCGCTTCTCGTCGCAGGATCCGTCTTAGCGCAGACGGCGCCGTCGCGCGTGGCAGTCATCGATGTCCGTAAAGTGCTGTCCGAATCGACCGCAGGAAAGGCTTCATTCGAGCGTCTCTCGAAGATGCAGACTGAGCGCGCGAATCGGGCTCAGAAGATGAACGAAGAGCTCGCCGGTCTCGAGTCGGAGCTCAAGCAGAAGCAGATGTCGCTCAGCCAGGAGCGGCTCGCAGAGATGAACAAGCAGTTCAACGACAAGCGTGTTGCCCTGCAGCGCTACGCTCAGGATGCCGAGCGCGAGCTTGGCGAGGCGAGGGACCGCGAGCTTGCGGGCCTGGAAAAGCAGATTCTGCCGGTCATCAATGAAGTAGGCAAGGAGATGGGCTTCGCTCTCATCTTCAACAAGCTGGAATCCGGACTGGTGTACGCATCCGAAGCCATCGACATCACAGATGTCGTCGTCAAGCGCTTCAACGGCGCGACTACGGCCCCCGCGAAATAAGACCACCCTCCGGGAACTCCTGCGCTGAAAGCCTCCCGTAAGGGAGGCTTTTTGCGTTGAATTGAACGAAAGGCAGGTCAGAATCCATGGGCATCGAGTTGAGCGGAGCGCGTGTCATCCTGAGCGAAGCGAAGGATCCCCTGAAGACTTGCCGTGACGCCTCGAGGAAGGGGATCCTTCGCTTCGCTCAGGATGACACCTGGTTCACTCCCCGCGACAATGACCTTCCGTCATTCGCTGCGGCTCAGGATGACACGCGCTAGTTCGACGTCAAAGAGGCTCCGATTCTGAATTCTCAATTGCCTTTCTGTACAATGCCGCCACGATGCCGGCCGTACGAATTGCAGAGATCCTCGAGGCGGTGGGGGGAGAGTTTTCGGGTGACTCCGACCTGGAGATCCGTGGAGTTCGAACGCTCGCGGACGCTGGCCCGGGAGAGCTGAGCTTCCTGTCGAATCCGAAGTATGAAGGTCTGCTCGCAAGCACCCGGGCATCGGCGGTGCTGGTTTCAAAGGCGTTCAAGGCCGCAGGCGACGAATCCAGGCTCATTCGTGTCGACGATCCTTACCTCTCGCTGTCGATCGTCATATCACGCTGGTTCGTCGACATTCCCGCCCCACGGGGAATCTCCGAGAAGGCGTCGGTGTCGGAATCTGCGCGCCTCGGCGGCAACGTGAGAATCGGGGCATTCGCTTCCGTTGGCGACGACGTCGTCATCGGCGATGGGGTAACGATCTACGAAGGCTCGGTGATCGGGGCATGCAGCTCGATCGGCCGCGGCACGACGATCTATCCGAACGTGTCGATCTACCATGGCACGAAAGTAGGTGAGCGCTGCATCATCCACTCGGGTGTCGTGATCGGTGGCGACGGCTACGGCTTCGCAACCGCGGGTGGAAAACACAACAAGATTCCACAGATCGGAATCGTGCGCATCGAGAATGACGTGGAGATCGGCGCCGGAACGACGATCGACAGGGCGGCTCTCGGCGAGACCGTGATCGGCGAAGGAACCAAGATCGACAACCTCGTGATGGTTGGCCACAACGTCCGGATCGGGAAGCATTGCCTCGTGGTGGCAGGTGTGGCGTTCGCCGGTTCTTCGGAGGCTGGCGACTATTGTGTTTTCGGCGGGCACTCCGGAGTTGCCGGTCACGTGCGTCTCGGTTCTCGTGTGATGGTTGCGGCCAAGGCCGCCGTAATGAAAGATTGGGACGGACCTGTTACGCTCGCCGGGAATCCGGCGCGTCCGATCCGGGAGAAGCTCAAGGGCGATGCGCTCCTCCGGCGACTGCCGGCAATCGTGGCGAGACTCGAGAAACTCGAAAAAGACACCGTGGGCCGACCGGGTGCGGACGGAACCAAGGGGGTGTCATCCTGAGCGAAGCGAAGGATCCCCCTCCTCGATGCGTTAGCGCAAGTCTTCAGGGGATCCTTCGCTTCGCTCAGGATGACACCCTCGTGATGGAAAGGTAATCATGTTGACCATTCGACAGATCATGGACATTCTCCCGCATCGGTATCCGATGCTGCTCATCGACCGGATTCTCGAGCTCGAACCGAGGCAGCGGATCGTCGGGCTGAAGAACGTCAGCGCGAACGAGCAGTTCTTTCAGGGACATTTTCCGGGAGCCCCCGTGATGCCGGGCGTTCTGATCGTTGAGGCGATGGCCCAGTGCGGTGCGGTGCTCTTCCTGGAGGGCATCGACGATCGTGACGAGAAGCTGTTCTACTTCGGAGGCATCGACAAGGCGAGATTTCGAAAGCCGGTGATTCCGGGCGACCAGTTGATTCTCGAGGTAACGACGATTCAGGCGAGAGCGAGCACTGCGAAGTTGCGCGGCGTTGCGAGGGTGGATGACGTGGTGGTTGCAGAAGCGGATCTTCTCAGCGTCATGGTCGATAGGCAGACTCTCAAATGACGAGCGCCGTTCATCCCACGGCGATCGTCTCACCGCGGTCGCGTCTCGCAGCCGATGTGCAGGTCGGCCCAATGAGCGTGATTGGCGACGATGTCTCCGTTGGAGCGGGAACTGTCATCGGGCCGATGGTACGTATCGAGGGCCCATGCACCATCGGCGCTAAGAACCGCTTCATCGGGCAGTGCTCCATCGGCACCGATCCGCAGGATCTCAAATTTGGCGACGAGCGAACCGAGCTCGAGATCGGCGACGAGAATACATTTCGCGAGTTCGTCACGATCAACCGGGGAACCGAGGGTGGCGGCGGCGTGACGAAGATCGGGTCGAAGAACTTCTTCATGGCGTATTCGCACGTCGCCCACGACTGCATCGTTGGATCGGGGATCATCTTCGCGAATGGTGCGACTCTCGCCGGACATGTCGAAGTCGGCGACTTCGCGACCATCGGCGCGTTCTCCGCGGTCCATCAGTTCTGCCGGGTCGGCGAGCATGCATTCATCGGGGGCTTCACCGTCGCGACCCAGGATGTTCTGCCGTATGTGAAGACGGTCGGAAACAGGCCGGCGAAGACGTACGGAATCAACACGATCGGTCTGCAGCGCAAAGGGTTCGATCGCGCGACCCTCGATGTCCTTCAGAAGGTCTATCGAGTGCTGACGATCTCCCACCTCCGGCTCGAGCCGGCGCTGCAGAAGATCGAAGAGGATTTCGGTGAAGTTCCGGAAGCGCAGTATCTCGTCCGGTTCATCCGGGAAACGAAGCGCGGCGTGATACGCCGATAGGCAGCGATGGAACTGCAAAAGATCAGAACAGGCGTCGTCGGCACCGGCTATCTCGGCCGGCTGCACACGCGCGTGCTGACTGAGATCGAAGGCTTTGACGTGGTGGGATTCGTCGAGACGGATGATGCGATCGCTGCCGAGATCGAGAGCGCCTTCTCGCTGCGACGGTATCCCGACGCCGCGACTCTAGGACGGGACGTCGATTGCGCGGTTGTCGCAACGCCGACGGTTGCTCACGCTTCTGTTGCGGAGATCCTGCTGGGCTCGGGCTGTGACGTGATGATCGAAAAGCCGATCACCAGCCGTCCGGA
>JBGSYJ010000152.1:0-2513 GCA_041750915.1 Thermoanaerobaculia bacterium
TCGGGGCTTCCCGGCACCGCCAGCTCCTCCGGCTCCGCCTCTGCCGCCAGCGCCACCGGGCGCGGAGGCGGTCGGGGTTTCGGAGGCCGAAGCGTAGTGAATAACGATGTTGCCACCAGCGGCGCCGTCTTCGCCGGCGCCACCGTCGCCACCGTTTCCGCCAGGCCCGAGAATTGGAGGTTTTCCCGGCCGCTCCTCGATCACGTCGCCTTTTTCGCCGGGTTCGCCGGGCGTGCCATCGTTGCCGGCCGCACCAGCCGAGGTAATGGAGAGCCGCGGGCCGGTAATGGTTCGCGCGACAACCGTCACCGACAGAGACATTCCGATGAGGTTCACTCTGGCGCCGGGAGCGACCGTTAGCTCATCGGCGGCAATGACGAAATTGAACGGTAATGGCGAATCAACTTTGGTCACAAGCGCGGAAAGTGTGAGATCGCGCGCTGCGATGACGAAGGTGTCGCCTCCGTTGGCTCCCAGTGAATCGATGAGGCTCTGATCGAGCCTGAGCGTGTCCCGGAAAAGACGTACGGTGTTGGGTATGATCCCTCCTGCCGGATGCCCCAGACCAGGGAAGGGCCGGGGAGACGCCAACATCAGTTCAGTATAGTGGAACATAGTGCAGCCGGGAAAGCGGATGGTGCTCCTCCCTTGTCGCGTTAGAACGAAAGCCGCACAATGCGGCGCACGCTTACGCGTGCTAATGTTTAGCAGGGCAACAGCGATCTGAAGGACCCGAGTCTCGGTGACTAAGTCAGGAACTGCGATGGCGGAAAGTTGCGAGGGTCACCCGGACGAGAAGTCGGCAAACTGCGGATGTGGATTGTATGACCTCATCTCGCGGGCGGATGACGCATTCGGAAACGATGATTACACGCACCTCAGTTCTCGGTGCGATTCTCCTGACAGGGTATCTCGGCGGCGCAACCGTTACGCATCTCCGCGTCGGCAATCTTTCACCATGCCAGTCATCCTTGGCATTCTCGTCTGGGATGGGGTTTCTAGTGCGGGCCACGCCTGCGTGTCCTGATCCCGCGGCGGGCAAACTCTGAACAGGATCTGGGTGCATAACTGCCTAGGTCTGCTTCCAGCTATATGCCTGCGCAAGCCTCCTTTGCCCGCCTTCGTGCCTGCCTCTCTAACCGGCCCACGAAGGAGCCCCGCCCTACCTCCGAGAGCAGAGACGAGGGGGCGATGAACGTGCGGGCCGGGGAAGATTCAGGGCTGGTGGAGAGTTTCTATTTGCCCACAGATGACTGCCGCGATCGATTCTGGGGCATTCCCCTCGAAGCAGTTGTTCACGAAGATGAAAGCCGATTTGCGATCCTTCCGGGACTTTTCGAGCAGCGAGCGTAGCGCATCTCGTCCTTCGGGGTAGGGATAAAGTACGCCGGCATAAGGCGAGAAGCGTCGAACAGCCTCCGCATAGCTCCGGCCGGGTCTCAGCAACGCCCGGCAAACGGAGAAATCCAAGGTGAACGCTTCGGGAATCGCCGATTGCTCGGCGAGCGAGGGCATTCTCGACCAGCTCGAAAAGACGTGGGCCGTGTTGTTGGCTTTAAGGCAGTCGAAGTATGGCGGCTGCAAGAATTCAGGGTTGCGGACCTCGACGGCGTAGCGGAACTTCTGCGGGAGCTGGCGGAGAAACGGATTGAGATCAGCGGCGAATTGCTCTACCCCCTCTGGGTAGCTCGCATGAGGAAACGCGCCGAACTCGAACATCAGGACGGCAACCCGATCGTGGTACGGCTCCAGCGCCCCGGCGAACCCTGAGCCGAATAACTCTGCATCGAGAAAGGAAGGGTTTCTGGCTCCGGCGCGCGGTCCGCAGCGAGCATGCCGTGGCCAAACCTGGACAGTGATCTCCTCCGGTACCTTCAGGGCGAACTTGAGGCGCTCCGGCGCACCGTCGAAGAGACGGCCCCAATAGTCGGCTGTCGGAAATTGATAGAAAGAGAAGTCCCCGCCCACGACCGGGAAGGTCTCCGCATACTCTGCCAGAGACGTCTGCTCGAACTTCTTGCGCGAGAACCTGCCGCGGACTTGATAGCGTTCGTGGGTGTAAATCTGGCCGAGCCAACCCTCGTATTTCCAAGAGCTGGTCCCGATGTAGATTCCTTCGTCTGCCAGACTGGACAACTTTTGCGAAAGTACCTCGCGCGATAGGTTGCCGATCTTGCGGTCGTCGAAGAGAGGCAGGTTAGACATCTGGATAGGTCAGACAGTACCGGAAGTCCGGCGGTCAGTCGCTCGTCGTCAGATGGAAGAGCCGCCATCGACCATCAGAGCTTGCCCGGTAATGAAAGACGCCTCATCGCTTGCCATGAAGTAGACCGCGGCCGCGATCTCGGAGGGGTCGGCCGGCCGCTGCAGGACGCCGACCTTTGTTTGCTTCAGCTCGTCGACAGAGCGCCCTTCTCGAATCGCTTTTCTCATGTGGAAGTCCGTGATGGTGAGACCGGGGCATATGGCGTTGACGCGGATGCCGTCCGCCGCGTGATCAACGGCGAGGCTCT
>JBGSYJ010000153.1:0-2105 GCA_041750915.1 Thermoanaerobaculia bacterium
TCACTCCTGCGGCCGAGAACAAAAAGATCCGGCTGGAAAAGGAGTTCGCGCGTGACCTCGTGCGCGTTTACGGCGACCCGACCCGGCTCCAGCAGATCTTCTGGAACATCCTCTCGAACGCCGTAAAATTCACGCCGGCCGGGGGGACTATCCGAGTACAACTCTCCTCGCAGGACTCACAGGTCAAAGTCGAAGTGAGTGACACCGGCGAAGGGATTGCGCCGGAATTTCTGCCGCGAGTATTCGAGAGCCTGAGCCAGCAGGGTGGAAGCAGTACGCGCCAGCACGGTGGACTAGGCCTCGGTTTGTCGATCGTCAAGCAGCTCGTGCAGATGCACGGGGGGACCGTGCGTGCCGAGAGTCCGGGGCCGGGGCAAGGTTCTACCTTTGTCGTCTCGCTTCCCTCCCGGGAGCTCAACGGTGGTTTCCAGCGAGACCGCGCGAAGGCCAGCGAGCGAATCGATGATTCTCCAGCCAGCGACGAGAGCGCTTCGCTCAAAGGGCTGCGCATTCTCGTGGTCGACGACGAGCCGGAGATGCGGAAATTGATCGCAACGGTTCTCGGCGGATCCGGCGCTTCCGTGGTCACCGCCGCCGGCGCCGGCGAAGCGTTCCAGCAGCTCGAAGAGCAGAGCTTCGATGTGCTCGTCAGCGACCTGGCCATGCCCTCGGAGGATGGTCACTCGCTCGCGCGCCGCATTCGTTCAAGAGAAAACGGCAAGTCCCGGATTCCCGCCGTAGCGCTGACCGCATACGGCGGTCCATTGCAACGTCAACTCGCCCTTTCGGCGGGCTTCGACGATTATCTGAAAAAGCCATTCTCGCCGCAAGACCTGGTCAGTGCAGTAGCGAAGGTAGTCCGAAGTGGCGAGGATGTTTCGTAGGGCGCGTCCCGGCTACGTTCATGTGTGTAAGTGCGGAGCTCGCCTCGATCTCGATGTAGCGATGTAGATCTGAGTAGGGCAGATTCCCACGATGAAATCCGCCTCCGGCCACCTTTCGTCCTCGGCCATTGTGTTCCTGCGCATTCCAGGCGGATTCAACCTTAGAACGCGTGCCCTGCGGAGAACGAATAGAGCGGTGAGCGCTGGCCCCATGGGTCGGGGTCGAGAGGAAACGCAAGATCGAATCGAAACAGGTTGTGCGAGCTTCGGCCGATCGCGAACCTGAGGCCGACTCCGATATCTGTTCGTTGAAACGACCCACCGAGGTCCTGAGGGTTGCTCACCCTGGCGCTGTCGACAAACATCGCGGCGCCCGGCGTGAAGAGGTGCGCGATCTCGCGACCCCACGAGATCCGATGCTCGGCATTCAGCATCAGGATCTCGTCGCCGTCGAACGCGTGAAGCCGGTACCCTCGCAATCCGGACTCGCCGTCCGCGAAGAGCTGCACGTTGCGATCGAGCTCCCAGCCGCGACGGTAGTTTCCACGGACGACGAATGTCTGCGGAAGCCTGGTCGCGAACTGATGGATCCATCTTGTGTCGAGATCGAGCAGCGCGTTCCGTGTCGTGTCGCCGAAGCGTGTTCCGTACGACGCGTTCGAGAGCAGAAACGATCGTTCTCCCGTCGTCCAGCCTCGGCTTGCGGCAATCCTGACACGGCCACTCGCTGCTTCGGAATTTCCGGCTGCTGGAGACCACCCGATGTCCGCCTTGAGATGCAGCCCGAGGTTGAAGTCTTCGTATCGGGAGTCACGATTTACGTAGTTCCGCTTGATGTATCCGTTCCGGATGTACTCGTACCCGGTTGTGAGGTACCTGAACTCACGGTCTTCGCTGGTGACATTCAACCCCTCCAGGGGATCGAGAGTGTCACTCTCGAGAGAGATGCCGGCCGACACTCTGTGTGCCGAGAATTCTGAAAGGCCGATGCGCCGCGAAGCCTGCGCAATGACGCGCAGCCGGTCATGACGGAGACGCTCGATCGGCACACCGGAGGAATAGAGGCTCTGCTCGAGGTCCACCTCCTCGGCACCAAGCTCGAAGCTCCAGGGAGAGTCGATCGAAGCGAAAGGCTTCCCGAGGGAGAGCCGGCGCTCCGTGCCGTCCGAGTTGTCGAACCAGGCAAAGTCCGCCTGCCAGTAGGGCCGCAGAAATGCCGGA
>JBGSYJ010000154.1:0-1828 GCA_041750915.1 Thermoanaerobaculia bacterium
CCGAGGCACACGGTCGCATTGGACAGCGGCTGGCCCGCTCGTGTCACGGTCACCGTCAGGCCACCGGTGCTCGCCGTCTGGGCATAAGAGACAATTGAAACCAGGAAAACGAGAATCGCGAGTGAGACACGGCGCATGAAACACCTCCTAAGCCGCCTGTCCCGATCACTCGTGAGCGGGATCAGGAGCGGCTTCAAACGTACTGCAGGTCCATACGAAAAACGTTTCATTCAGAGACTCCTGCTCATCTGATCCGGAACTGCACCGTGTGGGCAACCGGATCGCCTCCCACCGTGAAGATCAGCACATGTGTGCCGCTTGTCAGGCCGGTCGTTCTGAGGTTGTAAATGTACCCGTCACCGCCGTCGACGTCGGTGAACCGGAAACGGTTCTCCGGATTGGCGCCTCCCGGGCTCACCGCATCCTCGGGTGAAAACTCCGACAAGAGCGAGGTGCCGACTGCCGTCACGATGACGGCCTCCGACGACATGTTCGTGCCGCCTGCATCCGTGAGTCGGATCCTGATCGGAATCACGCTGTTGCGGTTGTGCTGTCTGGTCTGGTCGTAGAGAGCCTGAACGCCGAAGGAGACCGTGTAGCTGACGCCGGAGCCGGCAGTGTTACCGACGGCGTCCGTAGCCCCTACCGTGAAGAGTTTCGTTCCCACGGACGTGGTATCGATCGCAGCGCCTGTTGCGACGGGTCCGGAGCAGATGCTCACGCCCGACCCGCCGTCGGTGCAGAGGTAGTCCGCGTTCACTACCTGGTTCAGGACGTAACCCTTCGCCTCCGGCGACGAGATGACGATTGCCGGGGCCTTCCGGTCCACCCTGTTGCCGGCGATCGGGCCCGCAGTTGACGTGTTGCCGGCGAGGTCCGAAACCGCGCGGCTGCCGGTGGATGCGTCCGCGCTTTCCTCGCCATCCGGAACGTTCGTGGTAAGCGAGAAGGTCGCGTCGGCTGGATTGGCGAGACCTGACGACACGTCCTCTGCCGTGCACGCAAGGCTTGCATTGCTGGCGCGCCATACACCATCGGGTCCCGCGCAAAGGACAACAGGGGCGCTCTTGTCGAGACGCACCGTGATGCTCTGCTGTGTTTCCGTGTTGCCGGCGTTGTCCCTCGCGAAAAACGCAATGGTGGAAACGCCCTCGGCAGAAATCGGGATGATCACGGAATTGCCGCTCTCGGTTCCACCGGTGACAGACTGCCCGAGAGTGACGGTGTAGCTGATCTCCTTCACGCCGGAGTCTGCGTCCACCGCATTGAGCGCGACGGACAGATCCGCATTGTGCCAGCCCGCGGCATTCGGCGGCGAGGAGAGCGTGGCCGTCGTCACCGGATCGGTCTCGTCTGTTTCGACGCTCACCGAGGTCGTTGCCTCGGCCTGTTCTTTCATCGCCTCGACGTTGCCGGTGTTGTCGCGTGCGACGCTGAAGAATCCGTACGACTTGCCCTGTTCGCCCGGGAAGTCCGCGGAAGTTGCCGTCGTATTTCGCAGCCACAGCTCGAACGGCCCGTCATTCTCCGATACGAAGATGGAGAAGTTCGCGATCCCGGAGTCGGCATCAATGCCGGACCACGTCACGGGGAAGCTCTCGGTGGGCACAGTGGCTGGGAGTGCGCCCGCGCTGCTCGAGGGCTTCAGGTTGTCGATGAAGTTGAACCAGACCGGTGTGATGATCGGTGCGTTCGTGTCGAAGAAGATCTGCGCCCCATTTCTGATCTCCGTGCCGGAGGCCACTCCAGCTTTGGGGCTGATGGTGAACAGCACGCTTCCTTCCCCGTCCTGCGGAATGACGTTCGGCGGCAGGAACCCTGCCAGCGG
>JBGSYJ010000155.1:0-21072 GCA_041750915.1 Thermoanaerobaculia bacterium
TGACCAGCAGGCATTCCTCCAAGTCGCGGGAGATCTTCTCGCCGAGCTCGGCTACGATCGGACGGCTCAGGCTTGAGCTGCTGGTAAGATCCCGATGCAATTCATCTCACCCGTCAGGAACCTCTCATGAATGACCAGTCCATTGCAGCACTTCCAGCATTGATCGACCTCCGTGTCCCGGACGAACAGCAGGAGGAGATCCGCGCCAGGGCTTCGAAGCTGCCATCGTTCCAGATTACCGATCGGACGGCATGTGATCTCGAGCTGATCGCCACAGGAGGCTTCACGCCTCTCGATCGCTTTATGTCGCGCGATGATTACGAACGGGTCATGGCGGAGATGCGCCTTGCCTCGGGCCAGCTCTTTCCGATACCCGTCACGCTTCCCGTTTCCAGCGATGTTCAGCTGACGCTCGATTCGGAGATCGCGCTGCGGGACTCGAGGAACGATCTCCTGGCCGTGATGAGGATTGAGGAGATCTTCGAACGTTCACCTGACGAGGCACCCAACGTGCTCGGTACCCGCGATACGACGCACCCGCTCGTTGCGGAGATGGGGCGATGGGGCGAGCGGTATATTTCCGGTGCTCTTAAGGTGATTGCCCTCCCGTCCCGAGTCGACTTCAGCGAGCTGCGAATGACGCCCGCCGAGACCCGAGAAGCGCTGGCGCGCATGAACGCTGTGAACGTCGTCGCGTTCCAGACGCGCAATCCGCTTCATCGCGCACATGAGGCTCTGACAAAGCGAGCCATGGAGATGGTCGACGGCGTCCTGCTCCTTCACCCGGTCGTCGGAATGACCAAGCCGGGAGATGTCGACCACTTCACCCGCGTTCGCGCATACAAGGCGCTTACAGAACACTACTACGAGCCCGACCGAATCCTCCTGTCGCTTCTTCCACTCGCGATGAGAATGGCGGGACCAAGGGAGGCACTTTGGCACGCACTGATCCGCCGCAACTACGGAGCGACGCATTTCATCGTCGGCCGCGATCACGCAAGTCCGGGAAAAGACTCGAGCGGCCAACCATTCTACGGGCCATACGACGCGCAGGAGCTCACTGCCCGCCACCAGGACGAGCTCGGAATCAAGATTCTGCCGTTCGAGGAGATGGCCTATCTTCCCGACGAGGATCGTTATGAGGAATCTTCGAAGGTTCCTCAAGGGGCGAAGGTCCTTTCGATCTCAGGAACGCAGGTACGCGAGGAGTATCTGAATCGCGGAAGAGCTCTGCCGGAGTGGTTCACGCGTCCCGAGATTGCGGAGCTCCTGGCGGAGGCCTATCCCGCGCGTCATGAGCAGGGTGTCTGCATCTGGTTCACCGGTCTGAGTGGAGCTGGGAAATCCGCGACTTCGGAAGTGCTCACAACGCTTCTTCTGGAGCGTGGGCGCGGTGCGACGGTGCTCGATGGCGACGTCGTGCGAACGAATCTTTCCAAAGGGCTCGGTTTCAGCCGTGAAGACCGCGACGCGAACATCTTGAGGATCGGATTCGTCGCAGCCGAGGTGGTCCGCCACGGGGGAGTCACGATCTGCGCGGCAGTCAGCCCTTACCGTTCAACCAGAGACGAGGTCCGGAAGATGATTCCTCCGGGACAGTTCGTCGAAGTGTTCGTCGACACGCCGTTGGATGTATGTGAATCCCGCGACTCGAAGGGTATGTACGCCAGAGCTCGCCGAGGAGAGATCAAGAACTTCACGGGTATTGACGATCCTTATGAGGAGCCGCTGAATCCGGAGATCCGGCTGGAGACGACGCGCGTGACTCCGGAACACAACGCACGCACGATTTTGAAGCATCTCGCGGAGCAGGGATTCATCCGGTAGATGCCGAATGAAGACCCCTCGGATCATCGCGATTCTCTCGACGTACAACGAGAGGCGTTTCATCGAGGCCACCCTGCAGCATCACACCGCGCAGGGCCTCGAGGTCTATCTCGTCGATAACGAGTCGACCGACGAGACGGTGAAACTCGCTGAGCGATTTCTCGGGAGGGGCCTGGTGGGCATCGAGACCTGGCCCCGTGGCGAAACGGTCCATTGGGGCGGCCTGATGGAGAGAAAAGAGCAGCTGGCGGCAACTCTCGATGCAGATTGGTTCGTACACCTCGACTGCGACGAGTTCCGATTCTCCCAACGTCATCGGACACTCGCCGAGGGAATCTCAGAGCTGGACGCAGCGGGGTACAACGCCGTGAACTTCATCGAGTTCACCTTCATACCGACGATTGAAGATCCGGACCACGACCATCCGTCGTTCCAGCAGACCATGCGCTCGTACTATCCGTTTCTGCCGTCGTTTCCACATCGACTGAACGCATGGAAACGCCAGCCGGGACCTGTCGATCTTCGATGGTCCGCCGGGCACGTCGTGCGGTTTACGGACCTCCGGATGGCACCGGAGTCGTTCTCGATGCGACACTACCAGGTGCTCAGCGTTCGCCACGCGGTAGAGAAGTACGGGAACCGGCGATACGCGTCGGAAGACATTGAACGTGGATGGCACGGCTGGAGGAATCGCCTCGATCCGGCACGGATCACTCTGCCTTCGAGCAGGGAGTTGCGGGCCTACGTCTCCGATGAGACTCTCGACGCATCAGACCCAAGAACAAAGCACTACGCGGCGGCGTGGGGAAGCACAGTCTGACGCTGTCTCTGAGATTCGAGCTCACCCTCTGGTATATTTTTTCGGCTCCTGACCATTCACAAGGATCCTCCACTTGAACGCACTCTTACCGACAGCACGCCAGCAGGGATCCTCGGTCCCGGCTCCCGGAATCTGCATCGCGGGCATGCATCGTTCCGGAACGTCGATGGTGGCGCGACTCGCCCGGGAGGCCGGCCTGGATCTGGGTCGTGAAGCGGATCTGACTCCGGCCAAACAGGAAAACCCGGACGGCTTCTGGGAGAACGTACGCTTCGTTTCGATCAACGACGAGATTCTCGCAGCGCGCGGAGGAGCCTGGGACAGCCCTGTCCCCATCCACGCGTCGGACGTTTCGGATGCCCTGCGAACGCGGGCGGAGATTCTTGCCCTCGATTTCAATCATGGAAGACCGTGGGGGTGGAAGGATCCACGCAACAGTCTCACACTCGAATTCTGGAGATCGATATTCCCGGAGATGAAGCTGATCGTCTGCGTGAGAAATCCCCTGGAGGTCGCGCTTTCACTAAGTCGGCGAAACCTCTTCTCCTATGAATCGTCGCTCAAGCTCTGGCTCGAGTACAGCCGGAGAATACTGGCTGGCAGCACCGAAGCGGAGCGAATGGTAGTTCACTACGACGCTTTTTTCTCGAGCCCAAGGACCGAGATCCGAAGAATGATCGACTATAGCGGCCTTTCCCCTTCGAGCATCCCGACTCTAGACGCGGGAGTGATCAAGCCGGAGCTGCGAAACAACAGGCTGACCATCGAGAACCTGATCGCCTGCGAGGTGCGATCCGATGTTCTGGAAACATATCTCGATCTCTGCTCCGAAGCAGGATGGATCGACTCGCAGAAGTTCACCGGGGCTCCGTCCCGGGAAATGGTCGCCGATCTGATCTCGGGGGTTCGCTCAGCGCTGGGTGGTCGCCTCGATGCTTCGGGCCCGCTGCTGAACCGCGCTGCGCTCGAACGTGACATCTACATGAGCCGCGTTGCCGAACTGGAAGCGACATTAGTGCATCTTACGGCCCAGAGGGACTGGCATTCCGACGATCGCGACAAGCTGGCGCGGATTGTGGAGGAGCATGAGGCCGCCGCAATCTCGCAGCAAGCCATCATCAACGACCTGACATCACGGCTCAGTTCTTTCGAAACGAAGAACGAACTTATGCGGGATCGGCTGGGAGCCCTCGAGAATGTAAAGATCAACACGCAGAAAAAAGGTACCCCTGTTGACGATTCTGACGCCGAGCCCTGAGCTCAGTTCTCTTCGCTTCGGAGGAGTTCGGTCGTAAACGTTATGGGATCGAGGCCCATCGTCTGCATGCCCGCCTTCCTGAATCGTCGTACAAACGGCAGCTCTTTCTAGTATTCTATCCAGGGTGAGAGATTGGGGCGGTGACTCATAGATGACACATCTTCCTGCCTGCACGATTGTTTCGAACAACTATCTGGCGATGGCTCGGGTCTTTGCCGAGTCCTACAAGCTGCATCATCCCGGGGCCGAGGTGTATGTATGCATCGTCGACCGGCCGTCTCCGAAAATCCGCTATCAGGATCTTCCTTTTCGCACGATCTTCGCGCAGGAACTTCCGATCCCGGCATTCTTCAATTTCGCGTTCCGCTACGGGATCATGGAGCTCAACACCGCAGTAAAGCCCTATCTTCTGGCACACCTCCGAGACCAGTTTGGTCTCGATCGCGCGCTTTACTTCGATCCCGACATTCTCGTGCTCAGCCCACTCGAGCGATTCGCTCAGTCGCTGGAGAACCATAGCGCGATCCTGACTCCCCACATCACGCGGGGCCTGGACGATGCATGGCGGCCATCCGAGCGGATCATCCAGATGTCAGGGACGTACAACCTCGGGTTCCTCGGACTTCGGCTCGATGATTCGACGTCCGAGTTTCTCGAGTGGTGGCAGGACCGCCTGTACCGTTTCTGCCTTCACGACATTCACAACGGCCTGTTCGTCGACCAGAAATGGATGGATCTCGCGCCGGGCTTTCTTCCATCGGTCGACATCGAGCGCAGCCCTGCCTACAACATCGCGTACTGGAACCTGCCTCACAGAAAGCTGGAGAAAAAGAGTGAGGGCTGGTTCGTCAACGGCGAGCGCGCCGGTTTCTTTCATTTCAGCGGGATCGTATTCGATCACCTCGAGGCCATCAGTAGATACCAGAGCCGGGTGAGTTCCAGCAGCCATCCGGAGATCATGCCGCTGTTCAACGAGTATCGGGATCGAGTCGCCGCGGCGGGCCATGACGAGGTGCGCAGCACGCCGTATGGGTTCGAGAGGTTCGACACATCGAATGTCTACGTTCCAATTTTTCTGCGCCGGGCCCTTCAGAGACTCGATCCTTACGGAATCCGGTGGCCAAACCCGTTCGATGACAGCGACCGAAACAGCTTTCTCGCATGGCTGACAGAGCCGATCGAGTTCAAGGGTGGAACGCTGAATCGCGCTGTGCTCTGTCTATGGGAAGAGCGTCCCGACCTGATCGAGACGTTGCCTCAGGTCTGGGGCACTGATCTGCATGCGTATGTTGACTGGCTGCTTTCGGTCTCAGAGGAGCAGAGGAGCGGTCTCGCGTCGATATTGCTCGAAGGCGTTTCGAAACGGCAGCTTCCCGGGGCTCTCAGACAATTGCCGGTGACGACGCCTTTCAACGGAGGCATCCCTTACGAGAAGGAGCCTCTACTCAGCTTGAACCTGAGCGACCCCGGCGAGGCCGCCACGTGGCTGAACGACGCGGTACCAACCGTCCATGCCACACCTGTCGTGACGCGGCTCGGCCTGAAGATCTATGAGCTTCGAGATGACGTGCAGAAGGAATTTCCTGATCCGGTCGGCGAAGACCAAACGACGTTCACCCGCTGGTTTCTCTTTTCGGCAGTGGACGAATATCGGCTTCATTCAGATCTGATCAAACCGGTGCTCAGAAGTCTTCCGCTCCGTGAGCGTCTCGAGTGGCGGATGATGAGGCTCCGGAAGAAGGGGGCGCTGAGCCGCCCGAGATCACTCCCGTATAGAGCCCGCGCGCTCGATGGGAACCACCCTCTCATTCGGAGGTCCGGAGAAGCGCAGAAAGTCGCATCGAGCCATCGTCGAGGCGAGGTCCTCGAGTTCATGACGGGAAAGCCGCAGAACGGCGTCAACCTTGCGGGCTACTTCGGTGCGGCGAGTGGTGTGGGGCAGATCGTCCGGGGCACGGCCGAGGCCTTCGAGAGAATCGGGATGCCCTCGGTCAGGGTGCCTTTCGATGTCGACCCCTGGGCTCGGATTTTTAACGGTCGTATTCTTCAGCCTGCGGGCGCCCCCTTCGACGTCACCCTTATGCACGTGAATGCCGATGAGACTCCCCGGGCTTTGAGGATGCTCCCAACGGCAACTGCAGCCTCGACTTTCAAGATCGGATATTGGTTCTGGGAGCTTTCTCACTTTCCTCTTGCGTTGGCTGACAGGTTTGACTACCTGGACGAGCTCTGGGCTCCAAGCCGATTCTGCCAGAAGAGTTTCGAAGTTCTGTCCACCATTCCTGTTCGCTACGTACCGCCCTGCGTGCTGGCGCCTGAACCCAATGAGATGGAACGTTCGCGATTCGGCATGGATGCGAAGCGGTTTTATTTCTTCTTCGCGTTCGACGTCTTCTCGATTCCGGAAAGAAAAAATCCCGCAGCCGTCATCGACGCGTTCAACCTTGCCGCAGCAAAGACCAGGAAAGACATCGGATTGATCCTCCATGTCAATCAGGCCTCGCAGGATCGAGATCTCGTCCGCCGGCTTCAGGACCGGGCCGGAAGTTCACGCGTCATCATTCACACCGATCCTCTAACGCGCGGGAATGTCGACTCGCTCCTTGCCTGCTCCGACGCCTATGTTTCTCTTCATCGATCGGAGGGCCTCGGTCTACCGCCAATTGAGGCGCTTTACCTTCGTAAGCCAGTCGTGGCAACGGACTACGGCGGCGTAACGGACTTTCTGGATTCGACAACGGGATTTCCAGTTGGCTATGACCTTGTACGGCTCAGCAGCGATTACCCTCCCTATCCCGCAGGTGCACTTTGGGCAGATCCGGACATCGACAGCGCAGCCGCAGCGATGGTGAGGGTCGTTGAGGATCCTGAGGAAAGTGTCCGGCGCGCGAATGCAGGATTCGTTCGTGTTTCGGGGCTCTACGGACTCGAAGCCGCGTCCGCACGATTCGGACGGGAATTGCAGCGAGTTTTCGAACGCGACGTCAGCAGTTCCGCACGCCGGGTCAGCCCCCCAGATTCACTTCCCGCCCGGACGGATGCGATGCTACGCTCCCGCTCCTGAAGTCTACCAACCCGCTCGGATTCACTTTCAACGTCGACCATGCGTGAGCGCAAACCAGTACCAGCGCAGGTACCGAGGCAACCAGCGCAAGAGCTGGAACTGAGTCTCACCAGCGACGCGGTCATGCCACACCGCAGGTATTTGAGCTACGCGCATCCCTGCCGCATGCGCCTTTGCCGTGAGCTCTAACGAGAACTCGAAACCTCCTGTGCTCTCGATCGGGAATCGACGAAGCACTGACAACCTGTACGCGCGAAACGAGTTCGTGGCGTCGTGAGTCGGGAAGCGAGCCAGAACTCTAAGAGACATCCCCGCAGTTTTCGACAGAAGCCCTTTGAACCAGGGACCTCCAATCTGCTTACCTCCCGGCATGTAGCGCGAGGCGCAAACGATGTCTGCTGCATCATCCTGGATCAACCGCACCATTTCGGACGCAATGCCAATGTCATCGGAGAGATCGCCCATTGTCACGATGACGACCTCTGCCTCGACGACCGCAAACCCCGCCTTGATGGCATTCAACAGACCGCGGCCCCGTGTATTACGCACCAGAGTGAGACCCGGAAGGGACGGCAACATCTCACGAACGACCGGAAGGGTGTCGTCCGCTTCGTCGTCGTAGACGATCAGGACACGCTTGGCGATCGGCACCTTCGCGTAGAGCTCTTCGAGGACCCTCCTGATATTGAGTCCCTCATTGCGCACCGGCATGACGAAGTCGACCTGTGGTTGAGTTACGTTCATTTCTCCGGAGCGGCCACGATGAGCATCTGTTTTCCAAAAATCCAATGCGCAGGCGGAAGGGCGAGATACAGACGCAGAAGCCATTCCGGTTTTCGAAACCGGCTCTTCGTCGTGTAGGGAAGGAAGCGCGCTTTACAGTACACCGTCCGAAATCCTGATACACCCAGTGCTTCCTGAACTCCGAGCTCGGTGAGTGGAAGCGTGTGGTCCAGAAAATCCCAGAAGCGGCCTCCGACGAGACGAATGTTCGGCTGAAGGATGATCAGCCTTCCGTCGGAGCGTAGGATTGCCCGGATCGACTCGAGCACACTCACCAGTTCACGGGCATCCGCGAGGTGCTCGAAGACGTTGGAAGCGAAGGCCACGTCGACGCTGTCTTCACCCAACAGCCCGGGGAGCGAAACGATGTCTCCCATGTGTGTTTCCACACCGTCTGCCGCCCGCTCGGCCATCCCTGGATCGAGATCGATTGCAATGCGTCGTTGCGCCTGGATATGGTTGATGAAGCCGCAACTTCCTGCACCGACGTCGACGACAGTCGCATCCTCAGGAACAAAGGAAGAGAGATAGCTCCTGCACAGAACGCTCCAGAGGCGATCGTTCGCCGCGCGCTCGTTCTCCGAAAAGCGGAGATCGTAAAGGCGCTGAAGTGCTAAATGGTTCCCAGAACGATCTGCTGCTTCACCCATGGAATGATCTCATCCAATGCCTCTTCGAGCGTCGTCGTTGCCTCGAACGCGAGAACCTCGTTAGCCTTTGTCACGGACGGAACTCGCAGCTTCACATCGTAGGGATAAGGCGGCTCGTGGACGAGCCGCATGGGTTCATCTCCGCGGATCTTGCGCCATATGATTTCTGCGAGCTCCCGAACAGTCGTCTGAGTCGCCGTAGACAGGTTGAAATCCTGATTGGTCGCCAGCTCGGACTCGATCGCCATTCGCACACCGCGCGCAAGATCGCCTCCGTATGTGTAGTGGCGAACCTGAGTGCCGTCACCGAGAATGTGCAAAGGATCCTGACCCTTGAGCACTTTCTGCACGAGGTCCGGCACGACATGACTCATCGCCAGCCGTACATTGCCGGACATGATTTCTTTGTCGTAGATTGCGCGACGCTCGCCCACACCGACGCAGTTGAATGGCCGGAGGATCGTAAACGGCAGCTTGTGCTGCTCCCAGGCTCCCTGTGCGAAATACTCCGTGGCGAGCTTCTGAAAACCGTACGTGGATTGCGGGGGTGGTGACTTTCTCTCATCTCCCTCCGCGGTTGGAAACGAGGTGGCGCTTTCGAAGACCATCGAAGATGACATGACGGTGATTTTTCTGAGCGTACCGTCGCGATGCGCCGAGATGGCAGCATCGAAGGCGGCCGCCGTGATCCGCTCGTTCTCTGCAAGCAGATCGTAGGCTAGTTCATGAAAGAGCGATATTCCGCCGATGATCGCAGCGCCTGCAAGGAAGTGATCGCAGTCACGAAGTACCTCGCGAAGCAGATCGACGTTCTTTGCATCGCCCTCGAACAGGCGATACCCGGGATGGGTGTCGTATGACCGCTCGATTCGGCCGTACTTCGAGAAATTGTCGAGCCCGACGACTTCATGGCCGTGAGCCAGCAGCTCCTCTACGACGTACCCTCCAATGAATCCGGCTGATCCCGTAACAAGCACTTTCATGTGAGCAGGGTCCCGTTCCCGTATGTATTCCAGATATCCACGACATGTTGCCCTTCGCGGAAGCGGAGATTGCGGTACTGCGCATGCGGAGCTCCAACGATGACCACATCCGCCTGGGCGATCACCTCGTCGAGCGGAAGAAGCGCGTCATCATCTACGTAGGGATCCGTGCAGATCACCTGCGCAGCTTCGTATTCGAGGATCTTTCGCAACTTATAGGAGAGCGATTCACGGGCATCATCGCTGTCAGCCTTGAATGCCATACCGAGAATTCCGACACGCAGGCGAGCCAGATCATGTCGTCCTTTCAACTGCCGCACAACGAAATTCGGAAGGCCCTCATTTATGAGCATGGCCGCGTGCCCGAGGGCGAACGAATTTGAACTCGCCGCGGCGAGTTGCATTGTGTCCTTCAAGAGGCAAGGGCCGGCGGCGAATCCGCCCTTTGGCAAACCCTTCATTCGAGGGTAGTCGCGTGTGAGCGCCTCATAGATCCGGTAAAAGTCGACCTTGTAATCGGTCGCGATCATCAGAAACTGGTTCGCGGTTGCAAACTGAATGTACCTCCAGGCGTTCGCGAAGACTTTCGTCAATTCTGCCTCTGTCGGCGACAGTCTTATGAGGGTTTGTGCAATTCTGCCAAACAGCTCCCCCGCCACTCTCTCTGCCTCTTCGTCGCAGCCCGAAATGATTTGAGGCAGCGTCTTGAGCTCTTCGAGGGCTCGTCCCTCTGCCACCCGTTCCGGGCAGTAAGCAACATGGACATTCAGCCCTGCGTCACGCAGAAGGTCGCGCATTTTTTCGGTCGAGCCGGGATACACCGTGCTTCGCAGAATCACGCACTGTCCGTCGCGGAGATTCGGAACCAGTCGGGTGAAGAACCGTCGCATCGAATGGAACGTTGGATTGAGGTGCTCATCAACCGGAGTACCTATGACGACGACGACACTCCGCGATCGCGACACGAACTCGGGTAAAGACGATACCCGGAGAGGGTTTGGCCCATCGTGAACCCGACGCAGCAACTCATCCGCTCCGGTCTCCCGAAAGGGCATTCGACCCATCGTCACAGACTGTACGGCGGCTTCGTCGATATCGTAGATCGCGACCTTTAGGCCCCGATCAGCGAACGTGAGTGCCAAGGGAAGACCCACGTGCCCACATCCGCCGACGATACACACGTCGAATTCATAGGAGTCGTCAGTCAACGGGTTCGCTCGATTGTGCGCTCCGGATTATCCACCAGATGCCGTTCGCGCATTTCGTGGCACTATGCCACATCGCTTCTCTGTGGAAAAGGGCGTCCTGACGGGCCTGGACGAATCTGCAATGTCAGAATTTATCGGTCATGGCTAATCATGTTCCCATGCAGGCCGGCGAGTCGGCAGGACGGTTCGATCGACAGGATCGGCTGGCCATCGCTCTACTAACTCTGCTGGTTCTGCTCGCGTTCGGAAACGTAGTATTCGGCGGCAGGTCCCTCATCCCCTCAGAACACGTCAACCCACTTGATCACCGCGCGAATGAACGAAGTCGTGGGCCCGACTTCATAACGCACGAGGCATGGCAGCGCCGTAATCTCGTTTCCCACCCGAACTTCCGCGACATCGCAGCCTCGACGGTGCAGTTCGAGCCGTCACAGGAGTTTTTCCGACGCAGCCTTCTTCGCGGCGAATTCCCCTTCTGGGATCCCTACATCGGCGGAGGCAATCCTTCGTTTGCTTCGCTCGTGCCCGCATACCTGTTCCCGCCAGGTCTTCTAGTCGTCCTGCTGGGAAACGGTAGTCTCGTACGTAACGCCTACATCCTTCTGCTCATGATCTGCGCGGGTACGCTTACGTACCTTCTGCTGCGAAGGCATGGGCTCGACTGGCGGGCTGCCTTGGCAGGAGCCATCACCTTCGCATTTTCGGGAGCGGTGATCCAGACCGCGCCCTCCGGACTCGGGCAGCCAGTCGCTTTCTTTGCTCTGCCACTCCTCGTTACCGCCAGGTTCCTGGCCATGCCGAGTATTCGGCGGGCGGCACAACTCGCTCTCGTTTTCGCGTTCGTGGCTCTTGCGACGTTTCCGCCGATCCTCATGCAGAGCTTCGGAGCATGCGTGGTCTATCTCATCGTCACACTCTGCCTGCGGCCTCGAGGAAACCGCGGGATCACGGCGTCTCTGTTCGCCGCAGGAGCGGTCACATCGCTGGCGATCGTCGGCGTTGCATACATTCCGGCAACCCTGCTCATGTCGGAAGTCACCCACGTGAAGCAGCACTACGAGAGCGCAGCTGACCAGATCCTCAGGCCACACCAGATAGCCCAGATTCTGTCGCCGACGATCATGGGCGGCGCTCGTGTATACGCAAATGCTGCAGTGAAGGGCACCACCAGCCTGCATCTTTACTACACGGGGATCGCGGCACTCGTGCTCTGTGGAATCGGATTGCTTGCGAAGGCTGCTCCGCCAAGCAGAGTTCTGAAGATCACCTCGGCGATCACTGCGGCGCTTTCGCTTGCCAAAGTATTCGGCGTCCCGCCGGTTGAGTGGATCAGCCACGTACCGATGCTCCGCAACATCCACTATGCGGCCTACTTCGGAATTCTGATCGCATTTGCGGTCAGTGTTCTCGCCGCTCTCGGCGTCGAGTCTTTGATACGTGGCAACGCGCGTCGATGGCACCTCTTTGTTACGGGAACGGCAGTTCTGCTGTTGATGTCGATTGTTCTGAATCTCGCGTGGCGTAGCGGCGTACAGTTTCATCCGCACGGATGGCGCTGGATCGCTGATTTCCGGCTGCTGATCGTGTTCTCGGCTCTGGCAATCCTGATTGCATCTCTAGGACACGAGTTCCCGCGGAGGAACAGCGCTGCGGTCTTTCTTCTCGTGATCCTGCTCGCCGTGGAGGGGATTACAAACAGCGTCTATCCCCGGCCTCGCCGCTGGAACGTATGGAGGAATCCGCCACACTACGTCGTGCAGATTTCAGAAATGAACACGGGCGGGCGCGTCCTGCCCATGCCGATCTACCCGGCGAACACACAGTCGGTGTATCAGCAGCCAACGATCGATACGATCGTCTTCAGCTCGACTCGGATGAGTGATCTTTACAGACGCTACTTCAATCCAGACTCACGATTGTTTCTTCTCGGGACGAGCGAACTTCCGCCGGAACGTGTCCTCGATGTTGCGAACGTCGAGTATGTCGCCATCATCAGCTCAAAGAGCGCTGAGATCGCCGCATCGCTGAACCGGGGTTATGAAATCCTGGAGGCCAGCGACCTGCTCCACTTGATGCGTAGGCAGACCAGCCCGCGGTACACATTCACGACCAACTTCCGCGTGTCCGGTTCTCCGACTGCGATTCTCGAAGCTCTGCCGAATCTGGAGACTGGAGTCGTCCTTCTGGAGGAGCACCCCCGGTTTCCGTCGGATCCTTCCTTCTCAGCCGCCTCCCCGCGGGTCGTTGGCTTCTCTTTGAACGAGGTCGAGATCGAGATCAATGCTCCACGTGCCGGACTTCTCGTCTGTTCGGAGAGCAATATGGCTGGCTGGACGGCGACTGTCGATGGGGCCCCGACGCGGATACTCGCGGCGAATTACGCCTTCCGCGCAGTCGAAGTGCCGCCGGGCGTCCACACGATTCGCTTCCGTTATCGTCCTCCTGGATTGATTACCGGGTTGGTCTCAACGCTGGCAGGGCTCACGGCGTGCCTGTTTGGGCTGTGGTGGCCTCGCCGTGATCGACACGAACCGGTATTCTGAGAGTATCCGCGCCTCGATCTGAAAACCAGAATACGAGCTCCTGTACGAGATCGAACTCCAGAATGTAATCGCCCGGAGCCTCAGGAGCGACAACTCCGATTCCAAGGGTGACGCTCGCCTGGGGCGGGATTGCGTTCGGCAGATCGGCGCGAGCAGGTCGACGGGTGCGGGTTGGTGCTCCCCCCGATGGGCGACTCCATGCGTAACCGAGACGGACCGCGTGGGTCCCGTCCTGAAGCGACTGGTCTCCCGCAACCAGATCAGGCCAAACCTGGTCGCCTTCATTCGTAAAGGTTACCAAAACGAGCGTGTTACTTCCCGGAGCAACGGTGAGCGGCATCGTGGTTCCACCCCAGCGTACACGCAAGGCCGACGGGGGCAACGGAGAGGCCCGAACGGACTGCGCGGTCGGAGTGTGAGTCACCGCATCGAATACCGCGGGGCGCTCGCGACGACCACAGGCAGTGATCATGAGCAAGACCATGAGAGTTGGAATGATGATCCGAGTGAGAGTTCGCTCAGAGTTCATAACCGAGCTTCTCGAGAAGATCCGCACCGAGCTCTAACGCTCTCGCTCTGAGTTCGGGCGTCATGTCATTCCGGTAGCGTCCGATCGATCGTGACCACGTCTCGGTCGTGCGATGTGCGCTGGCAAGCTCGGATTGCGATTCCGATTTCGAAGTCATCGACGTAATGATCGATGGCGAACTTTCGATCCCTGCATAGGCGACGATCCGGTCGATCGTCCGCCCCGGATCCCGGAGCAGATCCTCGTAGCGAATCATCAATGACACTTCCTGTCTCTCTTCCCAGCTGAGAACCAGCCGTCTGTAGTCGGCGACGATTCGCGAGAGAAGCTCCGCCGGGCTGGAATCATCTTTCGTGAAGTCCGTCTGCTGACGCTTGGCATCGAAGGAGATGAATGAGCAGCACATGTCGCGGAAATCACGAAAGAGAAAGATTTCCCGCGCGCCTCCATACAACTGCCAGAACATTCGTGGGACGTGATTCGGAACCCCCTTCTCCACGAAAAACCTCGCGCCATGTTCGTTCTGATCCCGCCCGATACGCCGATACCACTCATCGATCTGCCTCTGGCAGAAGGACGCCATATCCTCCACCGCTTCCTTCCGTAGCCAGTCGCGTACTGCGGGGCCATTCGGTTGAATGTCCCACGACCACGGATTGAATCCCAGGCGAAATGTCTGTGACTCATCGGAAAAGGAGTCGGGGTGCGACGATTCGTGACGGTGCCCGCTCAGAATGGTCAAGGCGTGCATCCACCACGCTGCAACCCGAGTCTCGTAGGGATAAATGCGCTGGGCGATCATCGACGGATGGTCGGCCATCATTTCGACCAGGACTGTCGTTCCGGTTCGTCCCAGACTTGTCACCGGGAACGGCTGGAGCGAGGGGCGATACGGAATCTCGGTTCGCGATTTCGTGCCGGAGATCCGCGCAATGGGCCGTGTGCCTCCTGCGAAATTGATTTCGATCGTCAGATCGAATTCCGGCGGAAGGGTGATTGCGTTCGTCGTGATCCGGAAAGCCGTTGGTGCGTTCTCAGCGAGCTGAAGATGACGCGATACATCTGAACGCGGAAACAACGAGCCGGAGGTCAGGAACCGTCCATCACTGAACCGGACTGTAACCCCGGCAATGTCCAGTTCCGGGCCAAAGACCCAGCCGGCGAACGTCAGAAAATAGCCATCGACCGCCTCCCCCGCCCGGGGAAGATCGATGGTCCACTTCAAACGCTCGTCCGGTGTACCGATGCGCTCAACATTCGT
Organism: Thermoanaerobaculia bacterium; assembly: GCA_041750915.1. Classification (GTDB taxonomy): domain Bacteria; phylum Acidobacteriota; class Thermoanaerobaculia; order Gp7-AA8; family Gp7-AA8; genus JBGSYJ01. The sequence continues at coordinate 14,927 of JBGSYJ010000155.1, forward strand.
CACGTGCAAGGCTGTCATCACGCCGAATTCTTACACACCACGAAGAGCCGCGCGTATTCATGATTGCCGGACCACGACGACGGTAGCGGTCAGAGTCGATCCTGATATGCTCGCCCGCAATGTCATGGAGGAGCAGAGTGAAGCCCGGCGGGTCTGACACGGATTCAAAGGCTCTGGCAAGCAACTCAGGCGGGAACGTCCCTCCTGACCCGAGTATCCGGAATGACGCTCGCAACTCGTCCATTCTGGTTCTGCTTTCTGCAATCGCCGTAAGCTGTGCGTTGCTCGGATGGATCGCCGCCGACGAGTTCATCGATCGGGAAGAAGCTCAGCACGTACTTCGCGCGATCGCAACGTTCGACGGTCTTTTCACCGAATCTGATCCTCTGACGAGCAAGTTCCTCCGGCTGATCGAAATCCGCGACGGCGGACATAAGCAGTGGTACGGCTGGCCGTATTACCTGGTTGTCTCGGTCTTCTGGCGGGCTATCGGCTTTCACGAAGACGTCGCCGTCGGGCTCAACGTCCTTTTCTTGATCGCCTCCGCACTCCTGGTCAGACTCATCGCTTTGAGACTGGGAGCATCCCCTTCCGGAGCGAACGCTGCTGCGCTCTTCCTGCTCTTCACGCCAGGTGTGGTCGTCTATGCACACCTGTTCGTCCCATCGGTTTTCCTGCTTCTTCTTGTCGCCGCAACGGCCTACGCCATTCTGCGTACAGAAGCCTGGAGCCGCCCCTGGATTTCCGCAGCAGCGGGAGCGATCGCCGGGCTGGCTACCGTGTCGAAAGCCACGCTCTTTTTTTTCTGGATTCCGTTCGCGATATGGGCGATCTTCAATCGTAGCGATAGGCTCTTCTCCAGAAATCGCTTCCTCTCCGTCTTCGCCGCTGTGATCGCGTTCTCTTTCGCACCTTTGACTTTCTGGAGAGGCAGAGAGGTACTCGCAGTCTGGAGGGATCGGCTCGAAGCAATCTGGTCCGCAGGCGGATGGACGGAGTCTCTGAGGGCGGCTGCGATTCGCTGGGGCGAGCTTCTGTTGCCGGTTCACATAGCGCTGGTTGTGGTTGCCATCATCGCGCTTCTTGTGGTCCGGCGATTTCAAACGGTGATCTTGTGTGCTGTCGTGACTCTACTTCCAGTCATTGGGGTGATCGCTTCATCCGGCCAGCCCGGAACGGTCCGCGACTACATTCCGGCCATACTCGGACCCGCACTTCTCGTCGGTATAGCCGCCGGTCAGGGTCGCCGCCGCGCACTCCTCGCAAGCTTCAGTATCGTTATCTTCGGCGCACTCTTCCTACCCATCAATCTGTTCGGGCGGCTCATTCCTGCAGATCCATCCAGTAAGGGGATCAAGCTTTTCAGTGCAGCCGTCGAAGGGGTGCCGTGGGGAATCCGGCTGACGCCTTATCCTGATCTCGTCGGCGCCACAATTGCTGCGATCGACAGACTTCCTATGCAGAGCGTCAGTGAACGATGCGGATGTCTGTCGGTACTCCCATATCCCGCAGCCGGAAGCAACGATCGACCCCTCGTGGGACTCGATTCGCTGCTCCTCGGGCCCGAAAACCTGCAGGTCTGGCTTCGATTTCGTGGGCGTGATCAAGCCTGGCAGTTCGGCACCGTTCCCTATCCTCTGCATTGCCCTGCTTACCAGGTGGCCAAGCACTGCATGGCTGCGCTGGTGATTGACCAGACAACTCTCGGTGCCCACTATCCGACAGCGGAAAATCTCGCCAGGCTGAGAAGGCCGGAGATGCAAGGGTGGGGCGTTCCGGCCCATGAGGTGCAGCTCGCTTTCATTCCGCGGCTCGAGATACGAGCCCAGGCGCAGGGCGAACCGATTTGTCCGGCATCCCCGGCACGGGAGGCGGCGGTCTCTAAGTTGCTCGAGAGTTGCTCTGACGGTGACTACTATGCCGACTTCATACGCTACCAGATTCTCGGAAGCACTTCGCAGGAAGTGGGCTCGATCAGAAGTGCCGCTCTCGAGAGATCCCGTGAGCTCGATGCCGGGGTGGACCCGATGGCCGTCGTCTTTGGCGAACGCTATCTGTCCGAGTGGACCGTCGCGGCACTCCCTCCATCGAATGGACTGCGCGACACGCCCCCCGGCGCCGCAGGGAACATCGTGAGAGAGCGTGGGCAGCCACTCCCCGACTCAGCGTTTCGTGTGCAATGGGACTTGTCGAGCGTACCTGGTCGGATGAAGGCAGGTCAGACTGTTCGAGTTCCCGTGAAGGTCCGGAATCTCGGGACCGTCAAATGGCCAGATCCTTCGAGTCTCTCCGCGCAACCCGTTGGCGCACTTGCCGTGCGCCTCAGCTCGAGATGGAAGACAGATCGTGGCGGCCTGACGGATTGGAGTGCGAGGGCTGACCTTCGGCAGCCTCTCACTCCCGGCAAGCAAACGACTCTCATGATCAACGTCGCGGCGCCTAAAAAACCTGGTCGGTACACGTTGCAGTTCGACCTCGTGCAGGAGCTCGTTGCGTGGTTTTCCGATCGCGGAGCAGAAGAGGCGATGGTCTTTGTCGAAGTGACGCGCTGACGGGAATCGCGACCCTGACCGCCGATCGTGATCTGTCAGCGAACAGTGACATCAAGCAGCAGAGGTCCGGAACCACGAGTCCCGAACCAGGCCACGAGCTCCTGAACGAGATCGACCTCCAGCTTATAAACTCCTGGAGTTCCCGGAGCGTCGAGCTCGATGCGAAACGTGGCGGCGTTCCCGGGAAGAAGCGGCGACGCCAGATCGGCCCGCGCCTGCGAGTAGCCGACTCCAGGACCCGGGGTGGGACCGTCAACAGGCCACCAGCGATAGCCGAGCCGGACGGCGCCCGCGCCTTTGCGCGCTCCATGAGCCGTAGATGGATCGGGCCAGGCGACATCGCTCGCGTTCCGCGCTGACACCTCCACGATGAGTTCCTCGCCAGCCGCAAACTCGGCCGGAATGTTATGGGAGGGCCACTCTGCGCGGAATGCGGAATCCGGGAGCGACAACGTCGTGCCTGGCGATACAGCTTTCGTACCGGGAGGCGTCTCGTTCTGTACGCCTGCCTCACGCTCGGAACCACCGCAACCTGAAAGCATGACCAGTGCGAGCGCGCACGCTGTTGCTTCAGACAGCCATGGCCTGGAGCTGCTCGAAGTCTTCAACATTTCGTTCCCCTCTGAACGCGGTCCGAGTCCGCGTCTGGATATGGCGCGGTCACCGGCGACAATGCCGGTCCAGATACCTCTCGCGTAGCTGCCGTCATCACGATAGAAATGCCACGGCCCGCCAGCGTGAACGGTGAACTCGAGCGCACCGTCTCCATCGTAGTCGATCGGCGCGGGCTGTAGAGGCGCACCGTTGAGCGATTGGGCGCCTGTCCAGACACCGCGATAATTGACTCCGGTGACGAGATCGAAGAAAAGCCAGGCGCCAGTGCGAAAGATGACGGCCTCGTCCCGGCCATCCCCGTCGTAGTCTCCCGGAACGGGAATGTCCGATCCAACTCTGCCCGTCCAGATGCCACGCAGGTAACTTCCGTCTCTGTTGAAAAAGTGCCAGGCGCCGCCAGCATGAATTGTGAGATCCGCGCGGCCGTCGCCATCGGGATCCATGGGGAGCGGCACGCTGTTCGGCCCACCACCTGTCCAGACAGACCAGGTGCGAGCCGAAGTCGCGAAGTCGTAGGCAATCCACGCTCCGCCACGGTAGACAACCGGCTCGTCTCGCCCGTCTCCATCGTAGTCTGCAACAGCGGGAACATCACCCGGAACGTTGCCGGTCCAGATTCCTTTCAGATAGGACCCGTCGCTTCTGTAAAAGTGCCATGCACCGCTGCATAGCAGCGAACGGTCTGTTCGCCCGTCGCCATCAAAATCGCCCGGCGCCGGGATGCAAGCGCTCGTCGGTTGACCTGTCCAGACTCCGGACGATTGCGGGAACGATATCCATGCACCGTTTCGGTAAATCACAGCGTCTGAAACTTCGTCCCGGTCGAAGTCAGCAACTGCCGCCCGGAAGGGCGGGCGCCAACCGAGTTGGATGACCTCGAAATCGTCCGCCTGAAGCTCGCGGAATGCTGGGTTGAGAACGTCGTTGTTCCAGCGTGTGTCATAGGTTCCGGTGATGTACATGTCCGAACCGTTGTCCGCGACGATGAGTCCATAGGTCTTCATTGCCTGAAAGATCTTCCGAATCCCCTCGGGATAGCCGGATATGTCCGTGCCGGCCTTGAGCCGGATCCGAGAGCCAAGAGGAAGGGCGCCCGTCGTCGATCCCGCCCGGTGGGATGCCGGATAGACATACCCGTTCGTCGATCGAACGGTTACGCGAAATGCATGACGGATCGGAGCGGTGCCAAAAGCTTCATCGTATCGAACCAGACCAGGAAGAATGGCGAGACCTGCAGCGTCCGCGCTGGTCCATGTCTCGGGTCGCCGGAAATTGGCGTCGAGCGGGAAAATTGCCCCTGAACCTGCTTCCCAGCGGCCGAGGGATGTGTTCCAGCGAAGAGCGTAAAGCTCATAGAGGATCCGATGATCGCGGTTAACGATCAACATATGCCTGTCACCGAATGCAGAGGGATCGTTCCCTGCCTTCCCACCTTCGATCCACCTGGTTTGAGTGATGGCCTCGGGTGGGATCGGGTACCCGGGAGGCCGGCCCGGAGCGCCGTAATCGCTCTCGTCATCGTAGTCGAATACGACCTGCACAAGTGGCTGGGATCCTGAAACTACGATGTAAGGCATACCGTAGATGTCGGAACCGCTGCCATTTCCACCGAAGTCGGGGTGGAGGCCACGAGAGGTTCCGATAAACGAAATGAACGCCCCACTGTTCGCGTCAACAGGCGCCGCCGATACATCGGTGTTCCACCAGTTGTTCGCAGGAAACAGCGGATGCGGCTCCGGCAAGGTTCCTCCCCGAACTGGCTGAGAATATCCAGGAAGTGCGAGGAGAAACACACAGAAGGCGATGGCGACCGAAGCCCGTTGACTGATTCTCATTTGCTGACGTCTCATCGTCACGTGACTGATTTTTCTGTGATCACGGAGCTACATGCTGGCGTCGGGAGATCGGCTGATCTCCGGCAACGATTCCGGTCCAGATTCCGTTCTGGTAGGCACCGTTGCTCTGAAAGAAATGCCACGGCCCGCCCGCGAAGACGCTGAACTCGAGCGCACCATCGCCGTCACGATCGAGAGGGGCCGGCTGAAATGGAGGACCGCTGACCGATCTCGGGCCAGTCCACACACCTCTGACGTACGCGCCGCTGGCGAAGTCGAAGAAGATCCATGCTCCATTCCGGAAAACGACGACTTCCTCCGTTCCGTCTCCATCGTAGTCCCCCGGAACCGGGATATCGCCCGACACTCGACCCGTCCAGATCCCCTTGAGGTACGAACCGTTGGCGTTGAAGAAATGCCACGCTCCATCGGAATAGACAGCAAGATCAGTTCTTCCGTCGCCGTTGTAATCCATCGAGACCGGGATTGCGTTCGCTCCCGGGCCCGTCCAGACCGATCCGGTCTGCGCACTCGTTTCATAATCGTAGAAGTGCCACGCACCGTTTGCGTAGACAACCACATCGTCGGCGCCGTCTCCGTCATAATCGGCTGGAACCGGGAGAGAGCCGGGGCGCACTCCGGTCCAAATGCCCTTTCGATAGCTGCCGTCGGCGTTGAATATGTGCCATGCACCGTTGCACAGCATCGACAGATCAACCACTCCGTCGCCATCGTAGTCGCCCGGCGCCGGAATGCATTGAGAGCTCGACTGTCCAGTCCAGACATTCGAGCCTCCTCCGAACTTCATCCAGGCGCCATTCCTGTAGATCGTCGGTTCCGAAACTCCGGATCCGTTGAAGTCGGCGGGAATCGGTTTCGACAGCAGCCTGTAGATCGAGCCACCGATATGAGCGAGATAGACTTCACCTTCCTCGTCCTCCCCGAACGATGAGATCAAGTGGTTCGAGTCGAACAGCTCACTCCATGTCCAGATACCGGCATCCCGGCGCGCACCCCAGATCCGCCCGCTGCCAAAGTCGCCGAAAATGTATAGGCCGGTCAACCGCGGACTTCGACTTCCGCGGTACACGTAGCCACCCGTAATCGAGAAGCCGAGCGTGCGTCCGTAGTCGAGTATCGGAAG
>JBGSYJ010000156.1:0-26364 GCA_041750915.1 Thermoanaerobaculia bacterium
GAGGAGGTCCTGCGCCCACTCTCGCAGCGGACCTCTCAGCCAGCTATCGATCGGGATTCCGAAGCCCATCTTGGGGCGCTCGATGAGGTCGCGCGGCACGTATCGATAGAGTACCTCTCGCAAAGGCCATTTGCCCACCCCATCCCGCACCTTGTAGTGAAGCGGCAGACTCCATGCGAATTCCACCACCCGGTGATCCAGCATAGGGACGCGCGTTTCGAGGCTCACACCCATCGCGGCGCGATCCACTTTTGTGAGGATATCGTCAGGCAGATACGTAAGCATGTCGAGCGCCATCATCTGGTGAACGAAGTGATCGCTCGGCGGCTGAAGACTGCTGTTCGTAAGGATCGTCGGCGGCTCAGCCCCTCCGACGACCACCGTCTCGGGATGGGTCCAGTGGCTTACGAGCAGGCGATAGAGCTCCTCTGGCGAAGCCGCATCCATGACGCCACCTGCCTTCTGCAACTTGTCCCCGACGTTCGCCTGGGCGAGTCCGGACGGCAGGAATCTCTGAACCGGACCAAGGATCCGGTCCCAGGCGCGCGGCGACAGACCACCGATAAGACGCGCGATCCTTCTTCGAGCTCTGACCGGCAGCCGTGAGAGTCTGGTCCACATTCGCTGGCTGAGGACGTAGCGGTTATAGCCGCCAAACAGTTCGTCGCCGGCGTCGCCTGAAAGGGCTACGGTCACATGTTCGCGTGCGAGCTGGCTGACGAGAAAAGTTGGAACCTGGGACGAGTCGGAAAAGGGTTCGCAGTAAAGCTCCGGCAGCCGGGGAATCACATCCAGCGCCTGCTGGGGAACGACATACAGCTCGGTGTGGTCTGTGCCGAGGTGCTTTGCAACTGCTTTTGCGTGAACGGCTTCGTTGTAGCCGCCTTCCTCGAAGCCGATCGTGAATGTGCGCACAGGACGTGTCGACTGCGCCTGCATCAGCGCCACCACGGTCGAGGAGTCGATGCCTCCGGAGAGCAATGCCCCCAGAGGTACGTCTGAAAGCATCTGCCCGGCGACAGCGTCCCGCAACAGATCGTCGAGCGATTCGACAGCCTCCTCGGGGGTACCGCCGAAGGGATTCGCCAGTCCGTTGGACACGACGCTGCGAGCATCCCAGTAGCGTTCAGGCTCCGCAGATCGTTCCCGCAACGACACTTTGAGGATCGAGCCCGGAAGCAGCTTTCGGATGTTCTGATAGATCGAATAAGGAGCTGGAATGCAGTTGTGCCGCATCATCAGACTCAGCGAGCCGCGGTCGATCTCTCCACGAAACGCCGGATGTGGGGCGAGAGCTTTCAGTTCCGAACCGAAGAGGAAGGTCGAGCCCTGCCAACCGTAATAGAGCGGCTTCTCGCCCATACGATCGCGCGCGAGCCAGAGGGTCTGCTCGTCCCGGTCCCACAGCGCGAAGGCGAACATTCCTACTGTCTTTTCGACAGTGGCATTGATTCCCCAGACGATAAAGCCTGCGAGAAGCGTCTCTGTATCCGAGTGCCCGCGCCACTCGTGCATCCCTTTGGCATCGAGCTGGTCTCTGAGACTCAGGTGGTTGTAAATTTCTCCGTTGAAAATCAGAACGTATCGGCCGGATGACGAAACCATCGGCTGATGTCCGGCGGGGGAGAGATCGAGTATGGAGAGCCGGCGATGAACGAATCCCAGTCCTGCGTTCTCGTCCATCCAGATGCCGTGATCGTCCGGCCCTCGGTGGCGAATCGCGTCGCCCATCCGCCCGAGGACCGCTGGCCAGGCAGAGGCAGGCAACGCGCCGGAATCGCTGATGAAGCCCGCCAATCCACACATCCGCTTCAGTCCTCCGGCAATCGAATCACCTGGCCCCATTCCTCTGATGAGTCGCAATTTCGGAGGTGTTGATCCGGCCGGTGCCCTGATGAAGGTTTCTCACACAGAGTACGCCAGTTGATGAACCCGCGGCGGATGGCCGGGCATTCCGGTGGATGCCGAGGAGCTGAGGGTCTGATGTCACGACGGGATCGAGAGGCGCTTCCCTCTGTCCAAGTTCCGCTCGCGTCTGACCGCGAGGGTGTTTACCCAGGCTAAGCGGCGAACGCTCGCGTGTCATCCTGAGCGCAGCGAAGGATCCCCTCAGGGCTCGCTCGGGCGGTAGCAGCAACGGGATCCTTCGCTTCGCTCAGGATGACACCACCTCGACCCAACTCGAGGCCATGCTGAGGCTATACTCACTCGTCGGGAAAGTAGCTCCGGTACCACTCGACGAAGCGACGCACTCCCTCCTCGACCGAGACCTGCGGTTCGTAGCCGGCGAACTGCACGAGATCGCTGACGTCCGCTTCGGTATCGGGAACGTCACCGGCCTGCAGTGGCAGCATTTCCATGACGGCTTTTCGTCCAAGACACCGCTCGAGAACCTCGATGTAGCGAAGCAGTGGGACTTGTTCGCGGTTGCCGATGTTGAAGATTCTGTATGGCGCCACCCCGCTCGTCGCGGGATCGGGGTCTTCTCCTGACCAGGCCGGATCGGGCTCGGGCACGCGATCGAGAGCGCGGATCACCCCCTCGACAATGTCATCGACATACGTGAAGCTTCGGGTATGTAAGCCGTTGTTGAACACCTTGATCGGCTCGCCGGCGAGTATCGCCTTCGTGAAAAGGAACAGCGCCATATCGGGCCTGCCCCAGGGTCCGTAAACCGTGAAGAAGCGGAGTCCTGTCGTGGGAATGCCGAAGAGGTGCGCGTAGCTGTGCGCCATCATCTCATTGGCCTTTTTCGTTGCCGCGTAGAGGGTGAGAGGATGCTCGGTGCTGCCGTGTTCGGAGAAAGGCATCTTCTTGTTCGCACCGTAGACAGAGCTCGTCGAAGCGAACACGAGGTGCTCGACTTCATTGTGACGACACCCTTCGAGGACGTGGAGGAATCCGGTCACGTTGCTCGAGATGTAGATGTGGGGGTTCTGCACGGCGTAACGGACGCCTGCCTGCGCGGCAAGGTTGACGACACGCTGCGGCTTGTGAGTGGAGAAAGCCGCCTCGATCGCCTCGCGATCGGCGAGGTCGGCTTCGATATGGTGATACTGCGGATGATCGAGGTGTCTTGCGAGCCGTGCCTTTTTCAGGTTCACATCGTAGTAGTCGTTCAGATTGTCGATCCCGACAACCTCATCCCCTCGGGCGAGGAGCTCCAGTGTCAGTGTCGAGCCGATGAAGCCGGCGGTTCCGGTGACCAGGACTTTCATGCGCGGTGAAGCTCTCCCCGGACGGAGCTCTCCTGGACAATATTGCGCGTATCAATGACGAGGCTGCAGTGCTCGTAAAGTGACTGATTCCTGAAATCAGTGTGGGCGGTCAGCAGCACCACCGCGTCGTACTGCGCAAACGTCTGCGCGTCGCAGGCAACCGACTCTTTTCCGATGTCGTGATGCCGGCCAGGGCGTGCCACCGCAATGTACGGGTCGCAGTAGTCGACAAGGGCACCCTTCTCCTCGAACTTCTCGATGATCTCGAAGCTCGGCGACTCCCGGTCGTCGTCGATATCCGCTTTGTAGGACAGCCCGAGACAGAGAACCTTCGAACCCTTCAGAGCTTTGCTCTCTCCGTTCAGTGCCTCCATCGTTTTCTGAACGACGTACCGCGGCATGGACGCATTGATTTCGCCGGCGAGCTCGATGAATCGCGCCCAGACCCCGGATTCCGCGGCCTTCCATGAGAGGTAGAACGGGTCGAGCGGGATGCAGTGCCCTCCGAGGCCGGGTCCGGGGTAGAACGGCATGAAGCCGAAGGGCTTGGTTTTCGCGGCTTCAATCACTTCCCAGACATTGATACCCATCCGGTCGAAGACGATCTTCAGCTCGTTCACCAGCGCGATATTCACCGAGCGGAAGATGTTCTCGAGGAGCTTCGATGACTCGGCTACTTCAGGGCTCGAGACCGGGACGACATGGTCGAGCGCAGAGGCGTAGAGTGCGACGGCTGCGCGCTGCGACGGAACGTCCATCCCTCCCACGATCTTCGGGATGTTTTTGGTGTTGAAATTCGGGTTGCCTGGATCCTCCCGCTCGGGTGAAAAAGCCAGGAAATAGTCTTCCCCGCAGTGCAGGCCCTTCTCCTCGAAGCGGGTGAGCAGCTCTTCCCGGGTCGTTCCCGGATACGTCGTCGATTCCAGCACGACGAGCTGGCCGGGACGCAACCGGTCGGCAATCTGTCCAGCCGTCATCTTCACGTATTTGAGATCGGGCTCGCGATGCTCGCCGAGAGGGGTTGGAACGCAGATGAGAATCGCGTCACAGCCCGCCAGTTGGGCAAAATCGGTCGTCGCGCTGATCCGATCGGATTCGAAGGCTTTTCGGACCCGCTCGGGACCGATGTGTTTGATGTAGGACTCGCCGACCGCCAGCCGGGCAGGCTTCTGAGGATCCGTATCGAAGCCGACTACGAGGAAACCGGACTCCTGGAAAATGAGTGCGAGAGGAAGTCCTACGTAGCCGAGCCCGATCACCCCGATCACAGCAGTGCGCGTTTCGATTTTTTCCAGCAGAAGCTCAATCTGGGAGGTGTCTGTGGCGGTTGAACTACTCATAAGTATCTCCTGTGGCGAAGCTCGAAGGCAGAGCCCTGGTAGACGCTCTGACCGGATATCCAGAGCCTCACCCTCGTTCTGTTGTGTGCGTAGGATAGGTGAATTCTCGATGAACGCAATCCTCAGCGCACAGAGGCTTAAAAAAATCGAAGCATTGTGTCATCCCGCACAACCAAGCTCGGGATGACAAGCTCGTTCATCCCTCGCCACAATGACGATCCCGTCATTCTGGAGGTCGGGATGACACTCCGCGATTAATGCTGTGAGACCTCCATAGGCGGCGCAGGGACCCCCGGTTCGTTGACGTAACTTAAAAGGCCGCGTAACGTGGGAAATACATAGGTCCGGTTCGATACGAAACGGCAGGTGGGTGCGGCCCGCGGCCGTCTCCGAGCTCCCTCAGGAATTCGCCGGCGTATCACTGCAATTAAATCCGGCATAGAAGAAAATCGCTGAAATGGCTAACGACTCGCAGAACCAGGGTGTGAACGAAGCCGCTTCCTCAATGGGTATAGCCATTGTGGGAATGGCGTGCCGTTTCCCCGGCGCCGACAATCCCGCCCAGTTCTGGGAACTGCTCCGCGAAGGGCGGGAGTCTCTGACGCAGCTCAGCGAAGAATCGCTGCGGGCGGCCGGGGTTCCCGATTCACTATTTTCGAATCCCGACTACGTCCGCGCCGGCATGCATCTCCAGAAGATGGAGCAGTTCGACCCCGGGTTCTTCGGCTTCAGCCCGCTCGACGGAAAGATCCTCGACCCCCAGCACCGCCACTTTCTCGAGTGCACCTGGGAGGCTCTGGAAGATGCAGGGTACGACCCCTTTCGCTTCGAGGGCGCCATCGGAGTTTTTGCAGGTTCGGGACAGAGCGCGTACCTTCCCTACAATCTCCTGACGAACCCCGAGCTCGTCGCTGACGTCGGCCTCTTTCTCCTTCGCCACACCGGCAACGACAAGGACTTTCTGGCGACTCGAGCCTCCTATTGTTTCGACCTGAAGGGCCCGAGCATCAACGTTCAGACGGCGTGCTCGACCTCACTCGTTGCCGTTCACCTGGCAGCTCAGAGCCTGGCCAACGGCGAATGCGACATGGCGCTTGCCGGTGGTGTGACCATCGAGTTGCCACACCACCAGGGATATCTGTTCCGCGAGAATGAGATTCTCTCCCGCGACGGTCACTGCCGTCCGTTCGATGCCTCCTCCGGCGGTACCGTCTTCGGGAGCGGAACGGGAGTTGTCGTGCTCAAGCGGCTGGATGATGCCCTTGCCGATCGCGACAACATTCACGCAGTGCTCAAGGCTTCCGCCGTGAACAACGACGGGTTCGGCAAAGTCAGCTATCTCGCTCCGAGCGTCGACGGCCAGGCCGCCTCGATCCACGAGGCGCTACTGGTGGGCGGCATTGATCCGGAGAGCGTCACCCTCATCGAAGCGCACGGAACCGGCACGCAACTCGGAGATCCGATCGAGGTCGCCGCCCTAACCCAGGCTTACGCCACAGGCAAAGCAGTCGCCGAACCGTACTGTGCTCTCGGATCCGTCAAGTCGAACATCGGACATCTCGACACCGCGGCAGGGGTCGCCAGCCTCATCAAAGTGATCCTCGCACTCAAACACCGGCAGCTGCCCGCAACCCTTCATTACGAAGCGCCGAATCCCGCCATCGATTTCGGCGCGAGTCCCTTCTTCGTGAGCTCCATGCTCGCAGAGTGGGACGCTCCCGCGCCGCGACGGGCAGGCGTCAGCTCTCTCGGCGTCGGCGGAACCAACGCTCACGTCATCGTCGAAGAGGCGCCCCGCACGCTCCCCTCCTCCGCCGGACGCAACCTTCAGCTGCTCGTCCTCTCCGCGCGAAGCGAACCATCCCTGCTCCGCGCCCGGTCCCGTCTCAGCGAGCACCTCGATGACAATTCGGACCTCGAATTGGCCGACATAGCCTGGACGCTCGCCCAGGGCCGACGTCCATTTCGGAAACGGGGATTCCTGATCGCGAAGGATGCGGCAGAAGCGTCATCCATCCTCGACGGACACGAGCGCGACCGCTTCACTGAAGCGACTGCCCCTGAAACGACGAAGAAGCTCTGCTTCATGTTCGCCGGCGGCGGAACTCAGTATCCCGGGATGGGCCGCGACCTCTATGAGAGCGAACCGGTCTACCGGACAGCAATCGACGAGTGCCTCTCTCTTCTCCGGGAGTTCGTCGACTTCGATCTCCGGTCGCTGCTGTACCCCGACGGAGCCGTCGAAGCATCAGCAGCGCTGGAACTCGAGCGTCCGAGCCGGACCCTGCCAGCGCTTTTCACCACCCAATATGCACAGGCGCGTCTCTGGGAGTCATGGGGAATGGCCCCTGCCGCGCTCATCGGCCACAGCATGGGAGAGAACACCGCTGCCTGCATTGCCGGAGTCTTCAGCCTCCGCGATGCCCTCGGCCTGGTTGCGCTGCGTGGGCGGTTGTTCGAGACCGTAGGCGCAGGCTCGATGCTGACGGTCGAGCTCGGCGCAGACGCGCTCGCTCCCTTCCTCGGATCGGAGCTGAGTCTCGCCGCCATCAACGCCCCTGGTCTGTCGGTCGCCTCCGGACCACGCGATGCAGTCGCAAGACTCGAGCAGCGACTTACCGAAAATGAGATCGCCTTCCGGCGGATTCGCATCGACGTCGCCGCGCACTCGTCGATGCTCGAGACCATCCTCGCGCCATTCGGCGAGTATCTTCGATCGATCCGGCTCGGAAAGCCGCGCCTCCCGTTCGTTTCGAACCTCACCGGCGACTGGATCCGTGAAGCGGAAGCGACGGACCCCGATTACTGGGTGCGCCATCTGCGGAACACAGTTCGATTCGCCGACGGCGCGGGAAAGATCCTCGCCACGGGCGAGTACGCCATGCTGGAAATCGGTCCCGGACATACATTGAGCAGCCTCACGAGCCTCAATGATCAGAAACAGGCGGGTCAGGTAATCGTCCCCTCACTCGGCACTGCCGAGGATAAGACTTCGGCACTCGCAAACATGCTGAATGCGCTGGGGCGGATCTGGCAGGCGGGCGGCGAGATTGACTGGAGACAATTTTACGAAGGGCAGAACCGCCAGCGAGTCTCCCTGCCGACTTACGCGTTCGATCACATCCGTTGCTGGATCGATCCGGGCACGTCTGCCGGGGATTCGGACGAGCGGGTCCGAAGCAGTCACCCGGAAGACTGGATGTACCAGCCGGTCTGGGAACGCCTCCCGTCCCTTTCTTCGGGCGATCCTTCGGCCGCAAGAGTGCTGATCATCGCGGGCGCGGACCCCCTCGCCGAGCAGCTGAGGAGACGCCTCGCCGACGGCGGCGCGGCCGCTCGGGTGGTACGAGGAGGAGACCAGCTTGATCTCAGCAGGAAAGGCGACTATCGAATTCGATGGAGCTCCGGAGACGACTACCTTCATATGATGGATATTCTCCAGCAGGAAGCGTGGGTGCCCACACAGATCATCCATCTCCTTGCACTCGATCTGAACGAGGGGCCCTTGTCGGCTCTCGACGCGGCTGCCAGAACCTTGGTGTTCGACAGCATCTTTCATCTCGCACAGGCAGCTGGCAGCGAAGACTGCGGAGAGCTTCACTTTACAGTCATCAGCCGCCAGTCTGTTCAGGTTGCAGGCGAGCGGATCACTTCGCCTCTGCCTGCACTTGCGTCGGGACTCATCGGTGTTCTTCAGAACGAGTTCCCCGACTGGCGGTGCAGGCTCGTTGACATCGAAGGAGATTCGGAGGCCGCCAACACAGCGTTGCGGGTGATCTCCGAGATGACAGACTCAGTGGCGACTCCGGCTGTGATCGCCCTTCGCGGAAAGCACCGATTCAGCCGCAGAGTCATGAAACAGCCGTCGGGCGGAATTCGGGAAGCCGGCCACGGCATTCGTCGTGATGGTGTCTACCTGATCACAGGAGGAACCGGTGGGCTCGGCCTCGTCGCCGCGGAGACGCTGGCGGAGAACGGGCCGATGACGCTGGTACTTCTGTCAAGACGCCCTCTTCCCGACCGCACGTACTGGCCTCAACTCGTCGCGCAGCCGGGTCCTGAGTCAGTGATTCTGAAAAAGATTCAGGAGCTCGAAGAGCGAGGGGTGCGCGTGGTGCTGGAAGCGGGAGACGTGACCGACGAATCGCGGATGAGGGAGATTGAAGCCCGCATAAAGCATCTGGGGCCGTTGAACGGCATCATCCATACAGCAGGAGTCATGGACGACGCGCTGCTACTCGGTCAAGACATCGAGCGCGCGGCTGCCGTCATCGCGCCGAAGCTGCAGGGCACGATGATTCTCGACAAGGTCTTCAAAGCCGAGTCGCTCGACTTCATGATTCTCTACTCCTCCACAAGTGCGCTGCTCGGGCTTCCCGGCCAGAGCGATTACGCTGCGGCGAACTCCTTCCTCGACAGCTTCGCTCAGGCGCGACGGGACGAGGGAGCGAACGTGATCTCGATCAACTGGCCTGCATGGCGCGGAGCCGGGATGGCTGCCGCGCTTGCGAGCGGCGCACTCGAGCGGAGGCTTCCAGCCGGTCGGCCCGTGGCGCACCCGATGCTCGATCGGTGCATCGAAGAGAGCCCTGGGCGTTCGACCTGGGCGACGCTCTTCGATCTGAAAGATCACTGGACGATCGCGGAACACCGGGTCAAAGATGGTCCCGCCCTCATTCCGGGCTCGGGATTCCTCGAGATCGCCCGGGCAGCGTACGCCGATATGGTGCGAAGCGAAGGTCCCGTGCTGATCAGTCGCGCCGCCTTCGAGCTCCCCTTCATCGTTGAAGATGAAGGCCGGAAGATGCTCGCAGTAACAGTCGAGAAGCGCAACGGTCACTTCGAGTTCTCGCTGACGAGCGAGCTCGGAGACGCCGTCGAGCACGCTCGTGGAACGATCGGCCCGGCCGAGGCTGTCCGCGAAAGACTCGATCTGAGCGGCATCCGGCAACGCTGCAACATGCGCATTCAGTCGTTCGACGATCCGGAGCACCATCCATTCATGGCTTTCGGCAGCCGGTGGCGCTCCCTTCGTCAGGTCATGATAGGCGAAGGTGAAGCGTTGATGGAGCTGGAGCTTCCGTCCGAGTATTCAGAGGAGCTCAGCGAATACCGACTTCATCCCGCACTTCTGGACATGGCAGCGGCAGGGGCGCAGGCGATCATCGACGGCTATTTGCCATTCGAAGAGCTCTACGTGCCGATCGGCTACGGAGAGCTCGTTTTCAACGGAACGTTTCCGCGACGTCTATTCAGCCATGTGCGATTCCGTCCCGTGGAGACGAGCGCGCGCAGCCACGAGATCGCGTTGCTCGACGTCGATGCCTGCGATGAGAACGGTGAAGTGTTCCTCCGCATCCGTGATTTTTCCATGCGGCGACTCCCGGGGGGAGCATCGCTGAGCCGCGCCTTCGGGCCGAAATCCGATAATGAGAACGCATCACTGGCGAAGGCTTTACAGCTGGGAATTGATCCCGCCGAAGGAAGCGCCGCGCTGCTCCACATACTCGCCCAACCTTCGATGTCGGGAAACATCGTATCGACGGTGCCGTTCGATCTGCTGCGGCGGGAGCTTCATCAGTTGAGCGCGCAGCCCACGGCCGAAACCGTGCCGAGTCATAATGCAGATGCAGATCCTGCAATCCAGACTGTCGAGGGGGTCATGGCGCAATGCCCCTCGGTCGCTCAAACCGTCGTGCGATCCTTCATGGACGAATCGGGAGATCGTCGCCTCGTCACATGGTTCGTTCCGGACCACGCCCACTACGTGACCCTCGGCGAGGTCCGTCGTCATGCGCGCGAGCACCTGTCTGCGGGAGACGTCCCTCAGCAGTTCGTCGAGCTCGATGAGCTTCCGCGCGGCGCAGATGGAAGTCTCGATCGCGATCAGTTGCTCGATCCGCTGGCGCCGCGCGATACGCATGTCCCTCCACGTACGACCACAGAGAAGGATGTAGCGCGTATCTGGAAGGAAGCCCTTGGCGTCGAGCGCGTGGGCCTGAGCGACAACTTCTTCGACCTGGGTGGACACTCGCTCCTCGCCACCAGAGTCATCCTGCAGATCTATAAGAAGCTCAGGGTGAGGCTCGACCATGCGACCATGGTGCTCAACACGCTCGAGCAGACCGCCAGGGAGCTCGACTCTAGAATGCCGAATGTTCCGGATCCGGATGTCGTCCCATTCCCCGCCGGCCAGACAAAAGGTTCACAGCCCAAAACTTCGCGCGGAATCCTTCGCTCGCTGTTCGGCGGCGGCCAGTCGGGAAATGCGAATTGATTCCACGATACTTCGGAAAGACCGACTCACCTCTCTACGGCGTGTACCATCCGCCGACGGGCACCCCGCGAAACTCGGGCGTCCTGCTCTGTTATCCCTTCGGTCAGGAGTACATGCGGGCGCACCGCGCCTATCGCCAGCTCGCATTGCTCCTGAGCAAAGCGGGACACCACGTGCTCCGCTTCGATTACGCCGGCACGGGAGACTCGAGCGGCGAGCTCGAAGATGTTGACGTGAGACGCTGGATCGAAGACGCAGCTGAGGCTGTTCAGGAGCTCCGCGACACGGCCGGGACGGCAACTGTGGCTTTGGTCGGACTTCGCCTCGGGGGACTCATCGCGGCGGCCGCTGCTGAGGGTCGGGGAGATGTGGAGCGACTGATCCTGTGGGACCCGGTGATGTCCGGAACGGAGTATGAGAACGAGTTGCTAACGGAGATTGAAGCCGGGTCGCCCTTCGCGGAGGCACTTCATTCAGGAAATCGCCTCACAGAGGACGGGGTCCTGCATTACAACGGATTCTCGATGACTCCGAGGTTTCGCGAAACTCTCGCGGATCTGGATCTGCTGGAGATACGGCAAGCGCCCGCCCCAAGAGTTTTTCATGTGGTATCCCACCAGACTGACCAGTCCATGCAATTGAGGAAAGCCTGGGAGGTCCATCCCGGTTATCGCTATCAACATACACCGGCACCCCACGACTGGAACTACGTCGACAACTTCGGTGGAATTCTGCTGCCTCAACCGGTCATTCAGGCGATCGTTCAGTGGATGGATGGATAACGAGCTGAGATGAAAGAACGCGCACTCAAGATCGGCAAGCCGACTCCATTGGTCGGCGTGGCCACCGAGCCGGCGAATTTCGACGCCGAACGCCCGGCCGTGGTGATCCTGAATTCAGGCGTCATGCACCACGTCGGCGCTTGCAGGCTCTCAGTAAAGATAGCGCGGGCTGTCGCAAAGCGCGGTCTTTTGACTGTGCGATTCGACTATTCAGGAATCGGAGACAGCGAGCCACGTCGCGGCTCGCGATCGTTTGAGCAAGTAGCCATCGATGAGTGTGGCGAGGTGATGGATTATGTCGAGAAGACGTGGGGTACGAGACGTTTCATCCTCTACGGGCTCTGTTCCGGTGCGGATGCTGCGTACCACACCGCACTTGCAAATGACCGTGTGATGGGGTTTGCCCAGATCGATGCCTTCTGCTACAGGAACTGGCGGTTCTATGTAAAGCGCTACCGTCTGCTCTTCTACCCGTCCCGTCTGAAGATGTCCCTGACGTATCGATGGAGAAGCTTTCGCCGGCGAGCCTGGCAGGCCTTCCGTGGGCTCGCCGACGATGAGGCGCAGCACTTCGAGATTGCTACGTACACGCGGATCTTCCCCCCGCGTGAAGAAGTTGCAGCCGGCCTCTCCCGGCTGATTGCCCGAAGAGTGCGGAACTACGTCATCTTTACCGGAGGTGAACCTCACTATAACCATGCAGGCCAATACCGGAATAGCTTTCGGTCCCTCAGATTCGGTGACCTTCTCCGGGAAGAATACTTCCCGAAAGCGAACCATATCGTTACCCAGCGCGAGTACCAGGGAAAGATCGTGGAACGTATTGCTGACTGGATCGAAGAAACGGGCATTCCGCAGTCTGGGGGAGCACATTCCGGAGCGATTCCGCGTCTACGATGATGCAGGATTATTCGTGGGCGTTCAGCTAATTCAACCGCTGCCGTCGGCGCTGGATGGCGGCTCGCCGTGCCGCCGCCCGGTCGCGGCTTCGATCCATGGCGGGCTTCTCTTCAGCTCCCTCATTCAAAAAAAGCGCGAGAGACTCGACGGTCGTGAACCGGAAGAGATCCGTCATCTGTACCGGCCGTTCAAACCTCTCCCTGAGCTCCTTGAGAACCTGAATGACGAGCAGCGAGTGTCCGCCGATGTCGAAAAAATTCGCGCGGACATCGACGCTGGGCAGGCCTAGGGCTCTCTGCCAGATCTCCGTGATGGCAGCTTCCGTTTCGCTCCTGGGAGCCAGCGGTTTGCCTGAAGAAGAGACATCAGTCCGCGCGGGCTGAGGGAGAGCCCGTCGATCGAGCTTTCCATTCGGCGTCAACGGGAGTGCGCTGATCAACACCCAGTCCGAGGGAATCATGAACGAGGGTAGCTGGCTCGCGAGCCATGTCCGCAACTCGGGAATGTCAGGCTCGCGGCCGTGCGCGGGGACTCCATAGGCAACCAGACGCTGGTCCCCCGGCGAGTCCTCGCGGAGCACCACGACCGCTTCAGTCAATTCGTCGCGGTTGCGAAGTAACGATTCGATCTCTCCCAACTCGATTCGATGGCCACGCAGCTTGACCTGATAGTCCGCTCGCCCCAGGAACTCGATTCGCCCGTCCGGAAGATAGCGTGCGAGATCGCCGGTACGATACATCCGCGAGTTTCCACCTGTGAATGGATCGTCAACGAATCGTTCAGCGGTCAGCTCGGGCCGTCCGAGGTAACCACGGACGACGCCCGCGCCCCCGATCACGAGCTCTCCGACAACCCCTGGAGGTAGTGGTCTCTGTTCGTCGTCGAGGATGTAGATGCTCTCACCATGGAGGGGGCGGCCGACAGTAACGAACCACGCCCCCTCGTCCTTCTCGAGCTCTGCGGTCGACGACCAGATGGTCGTCTCGGTCGGACCGTACATATTCGTCAGACGGCCAGAGATGAGCCCGGCGAGCGATTGTGCGAGATCTGGAGGCAGGGTCTCGCCGCCAACCATCAGTTGCCGAAGCGAGCCAAGCCCGGTCGCGGCCGTCGTGTCCGAGACCAGCATTCTAGCCATCGACGGAGTGCATTGAAGATGCGTCACCTGATGACGAACCATCATCGCCGGAATCGTATAGTCATGCGACGATCCGGCGTCCGGGGATCTCTGCGAAACATCTTTGAGCTGTGCGAGCCACGGCAGATGATCGAGTACAGTCTGCGTCGCAATTCCGAAGTCGATCAGGCAGGCGATTTCATCGACGTCGGCATTCCGCACCTTCTCGATCATCGGCGCGCACGATTCCGGTGTACCGAACAGACCGCTCGTCCGGAAGTATCTCTGGAAGGCGAATTCCAGAAGAGAGTCCATGTCTTCGGAGGAGATGTCGGCAAAGAACTGATCGAGGGTCCGTCCCTGTTCGTCCGAGAGCTTTTTGAAAGCGGGAAATTGCCAGGCCGCTGCCTTGACGAGGAATACCGCGCTCTCGAGGTACTTCTTCATCGGTTCGCGGACGATAGCCTCGACCTCCTCCGTGGAGGTTCCGACGAAGGTGTGCAGCATCAGAGTCACAACTCCGCGTCCCGTATGTCCCGCGTCTGCGCGGGCCTCTCGGTAGGCAGCGATCTTTTCAGAAACCTCCTCGATGCTCTGTCCGAGTAGATGCGTAAGGAGGTTGGTTCCGGCTCGCCCTGCTTCGATGAACGTTGCGATGTTCCCGGCACTGGTGACCCATAGCGGAATCTCCTTCTGAATCGGTCGCGGAAGAGTTCGGACGTCGACCGGTCCCTGAGGCCCGGGAAACGATACCGTTTCGCCGCGCCAGAGTCGTCGCACGGTCTCCGCTGATTCGAACATCACCTTCCGGGCGTCTGCGAAATTCTCCGGTTTGATGGCGAAGTCCGGCGCCGCCCATCCTGTGGCGATCGAAATTCCTACCCGTCCGTTGGACAGGTTGTCGACCACGGCCCACTCCTCGGCGATTCTGATCGGGCTGTGCAGCGGCACCACGCAGCTTCCCGCGCGCAATGCTACGCGGCTGGTGATCGTTGCGAGTGCCGCGCAGGTGACGGAGGGATTCGGGAACAGTCCGCCAAACGACTCGAAGTGCCGCTCAGGGTTCCATACTGCGTTGAAGCCGTTTGTGTCCGCGAATTTCGCTCCCTCGATCAAGAGCGTGTATTTGTCGGGCTCGAGAGCAGCTTCTTTGCTTGCCACGTTCCAGTAGAAGAGGCCGAACTCGAGATTTTCCGAAGCGATCGAGCGTGTCGATTCTGAGCGCTGCAGGCCGGAATCGTCATGCAGGACGACGGTGAATCCGCGTGCGATCGTCCAGAAAAGTTCCAGAACCGAGATGTCGAAAGAGATGCTCGTAACGGCGAGCCAGACACCGGGCTCGGTATCGATCCGTTCATCGATGCTCTCGAAGAACCGGACGACGTTGCCATGTTCGACCATCACCCCTTTTGGGGTGCCGGTCGAACCCGAGGTGTAGATGACGTAAGCGAGGTCGGCGGCCGACGTGGAAACATCCGGGTTGAGGGGGGGGAACTCTGTCAGCCTCAGCGATACATCTCCCAGGATAATGGCGGGCACGGAACGGACCAGTGCGGCGTATCTCCGTTCGGTTACCACCGCTCTGAGCCCTGCGTCGGCCATCATGAAGTCGAGACGATCCTTCGGGTACTCCGGATCGAGCGGCACGTAGGCCGCTCCGCACTTGAGGATCGCCAGTAGCGTGATCAGCATTTCTGGTGAGCGGGAAACGAGCACGCCGACCAGGTCACCCCGTTCCACACCCTCGGATCGCATGAAGTGAGCGAGACGGTTCGCCGCCTCGTTGAGCTGGCTGTAAGTGAATACTCTCTCCCTGAAGACGCACGCGACCTTCTCGGGCGTTTGATGGGCCTGCATCTCGAAGAGACCGTGCACCGTAGAGGTGACGGTGTGGGGATCTTCGATTTTTCGTACGCCGCTGAAGTCGGCCACTTGACCGTAGTCGGCGGCGTTCATGATCTCGAGCTCGCGCACGGGATGCGTGGGCCTTTCGATGGCATTTGCGTAGAGAGTTGCCAGCGAACTTACGAGGCGATCAAAGTCAGCCAGGCTCAGTCGTTGGCCATCGGCAAGGAGCGCGACTTTTTTTCCATCTTCGGGGATCAGGATCGTCAGCGACGCCCCCGTGGCCGCCGATTCCGCCGCCGGGCGATCGAGCTTCGCGACTCTCACGGCCCGGATCGGGAAATTCGTGGCAGGCATCTCTCTGATCGCCGCATAGCGAGGGGCGAGATCGATCAGATGGCTGACGTTATTTTCCGACTCAATCAGTAAACCGTCGATCTGCGATCGGAGCGTGTCAAAGTCAAGGTCCGGGTCGACCCGAACAGGCAGGGGAACCACCGAAGCGAACAGGAGGCCGAACCAGACCGGTTGTTGGAGGAGCGATGCAGGGGTGCAGGCCAGAGAAAATTCATTCCGGCCCGTCAGCCTCGCGAGGAGCAAGGCGAAGCTCGTGACGATCGACCCTATGGTGATCTGCGAATTCCTAACGGATCCCAGCTCGAGCTCGCGCCAGTGGCGTTCCTGGGAGCTTTGGGCGCGTTGAGGGAAGGGCAGATCCGCAGGATCCGCGCTCTGGAGACGCCGCAGCCAGAACGCTTCGTGCTGGGCCAGTGCGGCGACCTTGTCGTCGATCGCGGCTAACTCTTCGAATGTCAGAAGCGGGAGACGTGAACCGATCTCGAGACCCATCGATCGAAGACTCGTACGGATGTCGACGGGTTCGCCGCGGAGATCGGTCATACGCACGACACGGAGGGCATGTTCACCACATTGGACGGTGAATGAATCGGAGTCGATCGACATGATCTCGCCCGGTGACCCGTGCGAGTCGGCAGGCATCAACTCCGCTCTGCGAACGAGTGCTACCCGGCCTCCGAGGTCGGCTTTCGCCAACGCGACTGGATTGGGGTAGATGCCGGAATCGAGTGCCCGGATCAACCGCTCGAGCTTCTGTGCGGGCTGAGTCCAGTCGAGCAGTCCGCCGGCGTGAGGCTTCCTTTTGGCGCCGAACCACGTCCGCGCCTCCATGTTCATCACTCGCGGCTGCAGACGCTCCGTGTCGATAAGCTCGATCAGTTCCTCGAAGGCCTCGAGCCCGTACTGGTAGCACTTCGCGTTCAGACTCAGAGCGGTTTCATCGGAGGCGATCGGAAAGTTTCGAGAGACCAGGATCGAGCCGCTGTCAGCCTTCGCTGCCATCTCATGCCACGTGATCCCGTATTCGGTTTCCCCATGGATCAGAGCCCAGACCGGGGCGTTCACTCCTGCATAACGCGGCAGCGGGCCGTCATGAAAGTTGATCGCCAGACGCCGTGGTTTTGCCAGCAGCCATTCGGGAAGAAGCTTGAGGTTCGTCGCACTGAAAAGGTAATCGAACGGATCCAGCTCGCGTAGTTCGGAAAACTCCCCGTAATGGCGAATTTCGCGTCCGCGACACCACGAGATGATTCGCGGATCCGCTGTGACGACGGCGAGCAGCCGATGCCCTCGGGCGAGGAGCGCTTCGGAGCACTGGATCAGCAGCGATTGCTCGCCGAGCATCACGAAGCTGAATGGCGGATCGCTCGATCTCATGGGCCGCACTCAGCTTCCCACGCCGGCAGCCCGCAGTCAACGACGGCGAGCACAAGCCCCGCTGCCAGTTTTCACGAAGTCGGCGCGGGAGCAATATTCAGTTCGTCGAGCAGCACGTTGAGACACGAATGTACGTCTGCGACGAAATCGTTTTCATCATGATTTCAACGGCCATACAGGGAGCGTCCGCGGCGAGCCAACGAGGACAACAAATGGCGCGGTGATCGTAACCCCAATCGTTTACCGTCCAGAATGGTCCTGGCTCCCCACGCAGAAAGTGTGTGCAGTCCCTCCGGGTAGGGCCCTTCCGGGTCTGGCCGGAGAATATTGACAGTCGTTTCGGAGAATCGAGTAGGCGAGAGTGCAGTGATTCGATTCAAAGCAACGGCGCCGCCATAGGTACGGGAGCAATCCTGGGCTGGACGACACCAGTACCCCCCGTGAAAGAACGCCGTCCCCGCTGGACGGCTGCTCTGTGGGTCTCGCTTCACCGGGTTGTCCGGGTGCGGCCGCCAGACGCCGAGCAAATCATCCGCGTACCAGGCGAAAAGGGCGGCGGTCGATCGAGCTTCACCACAGAGCATCCACCACCTCGAGTCATCGCGGAAGAGGGTGGAATCAACCAGATCTACGCTGCCGAGCAGTGTCTTAACCCGATCCCATTGGTGATTCTCGCCAGCCCAACGATACAAGGCAACCTCTCTGCGGTTGCCTGTGTCTGGTACGCAGTAGTATTCACCGCCGTGCTCAAAGGTAAACGGATGTGCGATGTGCCACGGGACTTCCAAACCTGAAGCGTGTCGAGGAAGTCGTGTACCTTCAGGAAACTGTATCGCGGTGAGACGCCCACGTTCTTCCAGGTAGCTATACTCTTCCACGAGTAAAGTGTCGGAAGTACCAGGAAAGGGGAAGGGATCTGCGAAGTACCTGTCGCCACCTGCCTCTGGAAGCCAACTCACCTTGCCCAGAGGTTCGCTCAAAAACGTTTCGATCGGGCGATCGATCACCCCCACGGCCCAGATGTCCCGTCTGAAGGATTGCATCATGAGAATCTTGCCCTTAGCTCCTGGAACAATGCTCGGTACGCGGCCCGAATGATCTCGCCCGGAGAAGTCTCAAACGTCAAGAAACTCATCATATATACATCAGTGAACCAAACACAGCGACGGCGTAATTTCGACTCGCAGCGCCAGCCCCGCCTCCCTTCACCTGGCAAGTCGTTACGTTGCTCGACGTAGAGGTGAGGTCTCAGACCGGCTCTTGCATAAATGATTGTGGATGGAAAACGCGATCGAGGCCGGTCCTAGAACTTCGATTGTTAGGCGCAAAACGGGGCGGTTAATGGACCGGAACGAGATCCTCGTGATCCTGGGTCGTCGAAGCTCGATGCCTTACGATATGCACGATGGAGCACTCCAACGAATGTGGCGAAAAAATGGCTCGGAAAGCTCAAAGCAGCAGTTCAGTGGGAGTCAGGAGAGTGGGTTTCACAGCAAAGCAGCACGTAATCGGCAGATTTTCGCAACGGGGGTGGCGGCTGTTCGTCAAGCGATTGATCGATGTTTGTATCGCTTCAATGGGGCTTATCGGCGTCGCTCCTCTGCTGCTTCTTCTTGCCGTCCTGGTTCGCGTGAGGCTGGGATCTCCGGTCCTTTTTCGGCAGCGCCGACCCGGATTCCGCGGTCGAGTCTTCGAGGTGCTGAAATTCAGAACGATGACGAATGAGAGGGACAGTTCGGGCATGCTTCTGCCCGACGAGGATCGGCTCACGCGCCTTGGGTTGTTTCTACGGTCGACGAGTCTCGACGAACTGCCGCAGCTCGTCAACGTTCTAAGGGGAGATCTGAGCCTCGTCGGCCCCCGGCCCCTACTCGTGCAATATCTGGAGCGCTACACTCCGGAGCAGGCGCGAAGACACGATGTGCTTCCGGGGATCACAGGATGGAGTCAGGTGAATGGACGCAACGCCCTGCAATGGGATGAAAAGTTTGCGCTGGATCTCTGGTACGTGGACAACTGGAGTCTTTTCCTGGATATGAGGATCATCATAATGACCGTGGCGAAGGTGGTTTCGCGCAAGGGAATCAGCGCCGGGGGAACCGCGACAATGCCGGAATTCATGGGCTCTCGGCCCTCCGGTGAGGGTAGCGATGAATCCTGAAAAGATCGTCGTGCTGGGGGCTGGTGGTTGCGCCCGTGAGGTGGCCTGGACGATTCGAGAATCGCTGAGCAGGCATTACGAGTTCGCCGGCTACATCGTCACCGATGTCGAGAGACTCGGTCCACATGATTCCAGCGGTGAGGTCCTTGGAGATCTGGAGTGGCTCGAGGATCATCTCGAGAGCGTGTCGGCGCTGGCAGTCGGCATAGGCACTCCATCGATCAGACGGAAGGTCGTGAATGAAGTTCTGAATCGCTTTCCGAACATCGCCTGGCCAACGATCATCCACCCGATGGCGCGGTTCGATCAGTCCAGCGCCAGGATCGATAGAGGAGTCGTCATCTGTGCTGGTGTCACGGCGACGGTCAATATCCAGATTGAGGAGTTTGCAATGGTGCATTACGGCTCAACCATCGGGCACGAAAGCCGGATAGGTGCGTTCTCGGTCGTGAATCCGGGGGCGAATATTTCCGGAGGAGTGGACGTGGGAATGGCCGTGCTGGTTGGAGCCGGATCTGTCATTCGTCAGTATCATTCTGTTGGTGACCATGCGACCGTCGGAGCCGGGGCAGTCGTGACGAAAAACGTACCGTCCGGGCAGATATGGGTGGGCGTTCCGGCGGCACCGATGCCTGACCGGTGATACCAGGATTGGTTTCACCCGAGGTCCGTTGGCCGCGAGCTGTTCAGGCGCTCGGCAGGGCAGGGATGCTTTGTCCCAGACAAGCATCACGCGCATACAAAAGGGCCGGAAATACGCATCAGGAGGTGTGGAGAGCGAAATGAGTATCAGTGACACACAGGACAGCGTTAGAAGCCGCCAGCGGACACGGATCTATCTATCGCCGCCACACATGGGGCTTGCAGAGCGCGAGTTGCTCCTCGATGCATTCGATTCGAACTGGATCGCACCGCTGGGGCCGCACGTCGACCAGTTCGAGAGGGAGCTGGCGGGAAAGGTGGGCCTGCCGCACTGCGCAGCGTTGTCGAGCGGCACCGCGGCGCTTCATCTCGCGCTGAAAATGCTGGAGGTCGGGCGCGGCGACGACGTTTTCGTCTCATCTTTCACATTCTCGGCGACTGCGAACGCGATCACTTATGTCGGAGCCCGGCCGGTTTTCATCGACAGCGACCGGCGGACCTGGAACATGGATCCGGGCCTTCTCGAGGACGCGCTCATCGCAGCGAGCAAAAAAGGGCGGCTCCCTCGCGCAGTCGTCGTCGTTGACCTCTACGGGCAGTGCGCGGATTATGAGCCGATTCTCGCCGTTTGTGAACGCTATGGCGTTCCGGTCATCGAGGACGCTGCAGAGGCCCTCGGTGCAACATACCGAGGTTCGAACGCCGGCACGTTCGGCCTGATCAGCGTGTTCTCCTTCAACGGGAACAAGATCATCACGACGAGTGGGGGAGGTGCGCTTCTTTCCCACGAAGCCGCATACGTCGAGAAGGCGAGGTTCCTCGCCACCCAGGCCCGCGATGCTGCGCCTCATTATCAGCACTCGGAGATCGGCTATAACTACCGGCTCAGCAATCTCCTGGCTGCCGTCGGAAGGGGGCAGTTGCAGGTGCTCCAGCAACGGGTCGATGCCCGACGTCGTAACTTTGAAGCCTACGGGCAGGCGTTCGACGGAATTGAAGGGATCGAGTTCATGCCGGAGCCTGATGGGTTCCGCTCCACTCGGTGGCTGACCTGTATCACGATCGAGCCGGGGGCCTTCGGTGCGGATCGCGAGACGGTACGTCTTGCCCTCGAGGCGGAGAACATCGAAGCGCGCCCGACATGGAAACCGATGCACCTGCAGCCCGTGTTTGCCGAGTGCCCCAGCTTCGGCGGAACGGTCAGCGAAGATCTTTTTGACCGGGGGCTCTGTCTTCCCAGCGGGTCCGCGCTTACGGCCGAGGAGCTCGGCAGGGTGGTGGAGATCGTGCACTCCTGTCGGCGGTGATCGCGCGTCCAGGCCTACGCTGAGAGGGTGTGAATGAATCGCGGGGTGTTATCCCAAGCCAAATAAATGGCGAAGCGCCAATGAAGTGTTGTTGATGAACCGCGCACCGGAGGTGCGCTGCGAGGGTAGCCGGTGGCAAGCGCAGCGCAGCCACCGGACAAAGAGTTTCTCTTGTAAACGCACCCCGGCAGGGGTGCCAGAGCCGACCTTGTTCTGCCGCCCCGCTGGGGCGGGGAGCTTTCGTGCTCCTCTACCGGTGGCTGCGCTGGCTTGCCACCGGCTACCCTCTGTCGCGCCTTCGGCGCGAGGCAAGCACCCTCGCTCGACGGTTCTAATGAACAAGCGCGTTTGTTCATTTCTGTAAAACCGGCGACTTGTCGCCGAGTCTCAGCTCGGGATGACACACTTGCTTCGATTTTCTGGGCTGGAATTATCGGTCAGATTCTCAGGGCTTGTCATTCCCGCGAATCCGTTTTATATTGACGACTCACAATTTTTGGCAAGGGGTGGTTCAGGTTGAGGGACACGCCCCCTGGCAGCAGCTCCGGCATCTTGCCGGAAACTGACGACGACAGCGTAGCGACGACGCTCGGAATCGTTATTCTAACTTCCAGGGTGAGGGGATCATGAACGATACGGCATCACGGCCGTACCGCCTCGCTCTGCGTGGCGCGCAATCGTCGCTCGGACTCTTTGCCCGAGGGGGTGCGAGGCTTCAGGCAGCAGGGATGCCGAGGCCGCCAATGCGCGTTGTGCAGGCGTTGCTCGACGTCGCTGTCCTCGCGGGCTGCTTCTATCTCGCGTACGCGCTTCGATTTGAATTCGCGATCACACGGACGGTCGCGGAGCAGATGTTCCTCCAGTCTACGTTAGTGGTTTTTCTCCAAGTCACGACCCTCCGCCTCGTCGGCGCGTACTCTTTTGTGTGGCGCTACGTGGGGCTACGGGAGGTGCGAACCTTCGCCCTGGCCGCGATACTTTCCGGTTCGGCTCTTCTCGCGCTCCGCCTCAGTCTGCCGGAGACGTTGGCGATGCTCCGCGTGCCTCTGTCGGTCACATTGATGGACGCGTTCCTCGCGTTCAGCGCCGTCCTTTGGCTACGCGTTGCTCGCCGTGTGGTGTATGAACGCTTCGATCGCACCGGAAGAATGCAGAGGAGGCGCTCTGATTCCACACCTCTCGTGCCCGTCTTGCTCATCGGAGCAGGCCAAGCCGGCGTCATGGCAGCAGGGGAGATTCTCCGTCGCGGCGATACCAATCTCGACATCAAGGGCTTCATCGATGATGACCCGTTGAAGCACGGCCTGTTCATCAACGGCGTCAAGGTCCTTGGATCTACGGCCGACCTGCCTGCCCTCGTGCGGCAACTTAAAATCGACCACATCGTGATCACCATCGCCCAGGCTCCTCCTCAGGAGATTCGGCGGATTGTCGAGATCTGCGCTTCGGTTCCCGTCAAGGCTCGCACGATTCCCGGGCTCTACGAGCTGCTGCAGGGTCACGTCGAGATCAGCAGAATCCGAAATATCGAGATCGAAGATCTCCTCGGTCGCGAGCCCGTGAAGCTCGACCTGGACGACATGGCCTCCTTCCTTACGGGGAAGTCGGTCATGGTCACCGGTGCCGGCGGCTCGATAGGCTCCGAGCTCGCGCGCCAGGTTGCCCGGTTTGTCCCGAAGGAGCTGCTCCTCGTCGAACGAGCGGAGTTCGCACTTTTCGAAATCGAACGGGAATTGAGACAGTCCCACGCCGAACTTTCGATCGCACCTCTCGTCGCCGACACCGGCGATGACGTCAGGATGCGTAACCTGTTTGCTCGATACCGGCCACAGGTGGTCGTCCACGCGGCCGCCCACAAGCATGTCCCGATGATGGAGCTTCAGCCTTCGGAAGCCATCAAGAACAACGTGCTGACGACGCAGCTTCTCGGACACATTGCCGGCGAATTCGGCGCCGAAGCCTTCATCCTCGTCTCGACGGACAAAGCGGTGAACCCGACTTCCGTGATGGGGGCATCCAAGCGGGTCGCAGAGCTCGTCATTCAGGACCTCTCACAGCTTCCCCATTACAGCACCAGATTCCTCGGTGTCCGTTTCGGCAATGTGATGGGGTCAGCAGGCTCCGTGATCCCGATCTTTCGCGAGCAGATCGCTGTCGGTGGCCCCGTGACCGTGACGCATCCGGAGATGACGCGCTATTTCATGACGATTCCCGAAGCTGCGCAGCTCGTTCTCCAGGCGGGAGCGATCGGTGAGGGTGGCGAAATTTTCGTCCTCGACATGGGCGAGCCAGTGAAAATCGTCGATCTGGCCCTCCAGATGATCAGGCTTTCAGGTCTCCAGCCGTATGAGGATATCGAAATCTCGTTTTCAGGCATGAGACCCGGCGAGAAGCTTTTCGAAGAGCTGGATAAAGAAGGGGAAACTCTTTCGCGTACGAAGCACCCAAAGATCTTCAATGGCAACCTGCGACCGTATCCGCGGACCGAGCTCCGGCAGTATGTCGAGCGTCTAGAAGCAGCGGCGAGGAAAGGCCTCGATGTCGCCGTGCGCCAGGCCCTGTCGAGAATGCTCCCGGAAGCGAAGCTCGAAGCGGGAGACGATCCGGAAGATTTCCCGGACGTTCTCGTATTCGCCCACGGTCAGGCGAAGAAAAGATCCGCAGATGGATCCGCAAAAACCCCGAGGATCGCCGTCGAGGGCGCCGTCCGCGCCGATCAGATGCTTACCGATCGGAAGACTGCCCTGGCGTGGACACAGCATGCCCTCGCGGTGATCGAGGACGCCGAACTCGATGAGATGCTGCACCTCGGATCGCGCACGCTTGCCCAGAATCTTTCGCTGATTCCCTCGGCCCGTGTGGAGCGGCCGTCGCGGCCCGCCGCAACGATTCGTTCAGTCGCCGGGCGATCGTCCTGGCCGAACGATAGAGCGATGGATCTCACAACGCGAGCTCTGCTTCACTTGAGGCCGGGCCAGACGGCTCGAAGGTCGTCGTGACGGGCGGAGCCGGCTTCATCGGCTCCAACGTGGTGGATAGAGGCCTTGCCGGGGGCCCTTTGGTCACGGTTCTGGATGACTTCAGCCGCAGGCAACGCTCGAGTTTCTCCTCGAGCGCGGAGGTCATCGAAGGGTGATCTCCGGGAAGGCAGGCTGCTCGAGCGGAGATTCCAATCCCTGACATGGTGCCGCGAAGAAGGGCGCGCAGATGCGGAGCGTGGCTGGATGGTCCGAGGTTACGCGCGAGCTCGACTGGCCTTTCTGCTCCGGTTGCGCATCGTGACGGTCTGCGGCGGAAGGTTTCCTGGTTGCGCAGCCGGACCAGCGAACAGGGGATTAGCCGATATAGAATGGCGCCTCCCGGATCGGATCCGCAAGGCGCCATGTGAGGCCTTCATGCCCCGATTTCGATCGGGATCGTTCTAATTTGGCCGGGAATTCGAAACCGGCTCACAGGGAGGATGATCGTGTCCTTCGTGGCCCACGCCGGGGTTGTCCTTGCAGTGACCCAGTCCAAGGCCGTTTCCGTGGTCCACGTGGCCCCCGCCTGGGCTTACCGCGCCGTTCTTCGGCGCCTTGCTCTTGTTCCCGCCGTGAAATGACTCGCCTGACTTCTTGCCCGCGACATTCGTGGCTGTCTTAGTCGTTGGCTGCCCTTCGTTCGTGCCAGTGCCGGACACAACCGTCTGCTCGCGGCATCCACGGTACGCTCGCAGATTGCCATCAGACGACACTGTTCCGACGATGCCGGAACATTCGAAGCCTGAGGGGATGATGGACGTTCTCGAGGTAGAGCCCACCACAAGTCGCTCGGCAGACGTCGGCGCTACTTTGACTGCACACGAATCCGAAACCGCGATGTGACCGCGAAATAGTGTCTTCTCCGAATCCTTGGTCACGGATGCGATCCGATACTCGATCCGCGTCGTTTCGCTCGATGCTTTCGGCAGAACGGCATTGAGAGTCGTTCCGGTCTCCTGGCGCATCTCGACGAAATGCTCCGTCTCGCTCAGGTCCGAACGAAAGTAAGCGCGCACCTGTTCCGCCCCCGGTGCGCCGCCGCTCCAGCTGACGACCGCATTGTCGCCGGGTCGAGCGCACTCGGCAGCGCTGATGGGGGACGACATAATGAGAGTCACAGCGCTTAGTGCAGATACAAACAACGGGATACGTGGGGAATGCATGGGCAGTCTCCTTCTGTAAAACGTCGCCGAGATGGCGAGTCTATCCTATTGAGGTCGTGATGGGAAGGGGGCGTTTCGTATCTTGAAACTCGTGATTCTGGAAGGATGAAGGGGGCTCTGGCGATCCGAAATGGGCAGCTGATTTTACCGCTTCTGCGCCACCAAAAGGATCTGATACGCCATCAGCCCTTTCCACAGTTGCGTCGCCTTCGCGAGCACGGACTCGGACGGTCTCATGATCGCCTCGGGGATCCGGTTTCCGATGACCAGCCGTACCGGGACTGCCGATCCTTTCGTCTGCACGATCTCGAGACCGGCCCGTTCGAGTTCCTCACGGATCGTGCGCGCAGTGTAGAAGCGGAGGTGGGTCGAGTCGAGAATGCCGCGGTCGCGATAGCGGAAGACGCCGAAGAGCAGTCCGAGCCGAACGGTTACGTTTGCGATGTTCGGCACGGATACGAACAGGTAGCCGTCGTCAGCGAGCGCCGCGCGCGCCACCTTGAGAGCCTGGGCAGGATCGCGGAGATGCTCGAGGACGTCTGCCATCACGATCGCGTTCATCCCGGAAGGCAGACGGGAGATTCGGTCGAGATCGGCGATGACAGCCTGGTCGAATCGCAGGGCCAGGTCGGCGATGCGCTCGAGGTCGAACTCGAACCCGATCGTACGGTCGAATTGTTCCCGCAGCGCCTCGCCGAGGTGACCGCCAGAGGCGCCGAGGTCGAGAAGGGTTCCGCGACTGCGTGCGTAGCGTCCTATGAGGGCGAGCAGAATCCTGTGGCTGCTTCCCTCGAAATCTTTGAACTGGTAGACGTTGGGCACGGGCAGGGAGGCTACGGGATCGTGGGACGGCGGTCA
>JBGSYJ010000157.1:0-3676 GCA_041750915.1 Thermoanaerobaculia bacterium
TGCTCCAGTCGTCTTGCCTCTTCAGTAGCCGGGGAGGGCGGGCTACTGGCTACTGACTCCTGACTACTGACTACTCCTCTTCTCCCCCGCAATCCACTCCTTCACGCGCGCCTCGAGTATCGACAGCGGAAGCGGTCCGGCACCCAGCACGACGTCGTGGAAACCTCGGATCTCGAAGTTCTCACCGAGTTCCCGCGTCGCCAGAGCGCGCAGCTCCTTGATCTTCAGCTCTCCGATTTTGTAAGCGAGCGCCTGTCCGGGCCAGACGATGTAGCGGTCGATCTCGACGCGAATGTCATGTTCGCTCTTGCCCGCGTTCTGCTTGAAGTATTCGATCGCCTGATCGCGCGTCCAGCCCTTCGCATGCATACCGGTGTCGACCACCAGCCGTATGGCCCGCCACATCTCATATGTGAGCTGTCCAAACTTCGAATAGGGATCCGTGTAGAGACCGAGCTCCGGGCCGAGCGACTCGGAGTAAAGACCCCACCCTTCGACGAAGGCCGTATATCCACCAAATCGCCGGAAGTTCGGAACATTCTCCAGCTCCTGAGCGAGGGCGATCTGTAGATGGTGTCCGGGCACGGCTTCGTGCACGGTGAGCGCCTCCATCTCCCACTTCGGGCGTGACGCCAGGTCGTACGTATTCGCGTAGAAGTAACCGGGGCGATGCGCCTGTGGAGAGCCCGGCATGTAGTACGCGGTCGTCTGGTTCTTCTCGGAGTACTCGGGAACAGGAATGACGCCATAGGTGAGCCGAGGCAGCTTTCCGAACAACCTCGTGAGCTCCGGATCGATCCGTTTCGAGATGTTCCTGTACTCCGCGAGAAGTTCTTCCTTCTCGGTAAAAAAGAAGCGAGGGTCGGTTCTGAGGAAGATGAAGAACTCCTGCAGTGAGCCTTCGAATCCCGTCTGCTTCCTGATCGATTCCATCTGGCCGCGTATACGGCTGACTTCTGACAGGCCGAGCTGATGGATCTCTTCAGCGGTCATGTCGGTCGTAGTCATCACACGAACCTGATAGTCGTACCAGTCCCGCCCGTCGGGCACCGACGACAGACCGATGGCTTCACGCGTTTTCGGGTAGTACTCCTTCGCGAAGAAATCCAGCAGACGGCGATAGGCCGGGATCACCGACTCGCCGATCACCTTCGCGCCCTCTTCACGAATCCGCTTCTGCTCGGCGGGAGGAATCGATGCGTGCATCTCGGCGAAGGCGACTTCATAAATCGCATTCTGAGTCGGGTCGTCGACGACGAGCTCGCTGATGAGCTTCTCCACATCGCGGAGTGTGATCCGCGGGGGAGTGACTCCGGCGGCAAGTCCGCGGCGCATCAGCGCGATCTCCTGATCGACGAGCGTCGCCACGCCTCGGAGACGCTCGAGCAGCTTTTCGTATTCGGCAACGGTGCGTCGAGGCTGCATCTGCATCAGATCCGCAACATCCTGATGGACACCTCCCATCTGATTGAGCGGGACGAGCTCTCCGGGGAACTTCTGTCCCTCGACGGCGAGCCTGACATCGCGCAGCATCAGGTCGTAGTTGAGCCGGCCTTCAGAAGAGAGTGCGTTGCGGTCGATTGCAGCAAGCTCCTCGGCGAGCGCCCTTGTGTGGGCATTTCTCAGCTCGATCGCCTCGGCTGAAGAGTCGGACCACTTGTCGTCGTATCGAGAGTCGCCGACGTAGGTCGCCGTGGTGGGAAACTCCCTGAGGTTCCACTCCCACTCCCGATCGATGATCTGATAG
This sequence comes from Thermoanaerobaculia bacterium, assembly GCA_041750915.1. Classification (GTDB taxonomy): domain Bacteria; phylum Acidobacteriota; class Thermoanaerobaculia; order Gp7-AA8; family Gp7-AA8; genus JBGSYJ01. The sequence continues at coordinate 1,748 of JBGSYJ010000157.1, forward strand.
AGCTTTGTCTCTGCGGCGCTCTTCTGAGGCTCTGCGCCCGAGATTCCCGTTGTCGTCGTCATGAGCACCACCATCACAGCTGCAGTCAGTTTCATCGTCGCTCCGATAGGGTTGAGAAAGTTTCGGGAACGAATCCTACCGCGAGCGCGTTTGAACGGCAGGAAACATTCGTACAGGACCGGTCTCGCCGGCGGGAAGTTGACCCTCCACTGCCCGTCCGATAGACTGTCCGGCCGTCTGAGGCGACGTAGCCAAGTGGTAAGGCAGAGGTCTGCAAAACCTTTATCCGTCGGTTCGATTCCGACCGTCGCCTCCACTTCACCTCTCCCGGGCAGCTTCGATCAGAACGCTGCCGAGATACCGAGCCGCACGGCACGCGGCTGCTGAACTTCCGAATGGATTCCCTCCCCACCACTCTCGAGCAGCAGAACCCGTTCATCCGTGGCGTTGAGAACTTCGACCGACAGGGTGACCGGAAGACGGGTCCCGAACTGTCGCGAGAGCCGTAGATCGAGCGCCCAGCTGCCGGAAAGTCGTCCCCCCTCCTCGCGCGAGAACCCGTCGCGGCCGTGGAGGTTGACGCCCGCACCGATGCCGGCCATCGGAACCTGAACGATCGCCGAGAGGCTGTACGCCCAGTGGGCGTCGAATCTATCCTGACCATCCGAATCGGTATACGTCACGTGACCATCCAGGTAGAGCCCACTCGACATTCTTCTCCGGGCGCCGAGCTCGAGTCCTCTCCAGGTTCCTCCATCTCGCGCACTGAAATCGCGTTCGACCAGCCGCGAGCTCACCAGAAAGCCGGTCATGATCTCCCGTTCCACACCGAGAAAGACCTCATCAACCGCGACGTGTTCCTCTTCCAGGACGCCTCGAATGGTGTACCGGGAGTACCCACCATGCACCTGCAGTGTGCCATCGCCCGGACGCCATACCAGACCGGCGCGCGGAAGAAGCTCGTGACTGTTCTGCTCACCGGACTCCAACGACTCAGAGCGAAGTGAGGCGCTCACGCTCACCGCTCCCGAACGCCAGGTGTCTCCAACGTAGAGACTGAAGCGCTCGGCATCGCTGCCTTCGAAATCGCGATCGCTTTCGCCGCCATCGATTCCCGCCACCAACTCATGTCCAGGCAGTCGCGCCGGCATCCATGAAGCGCTCCCTTCGAGGTTCCACCGATCTCCGTCCGGGAAAGGCCTGATCGCTTCCGTGGCCACGGAGCCGGAGCCCTGGATGAACAGCCGCGGCCCGGCCAGAAACGACTCATGCAGTTGCAGGCCGCTCGCCTTGCCGTTGAACGACCCGGCCCCGTCATCGTCGCGTGTCGCATGAAACAGGGACCGACTTGCGATGTAACGCGGGGTCCACTGTGAATCGAAGTGCATGTACAGCGCGCGCGATCTCTCCTGGAACTCGGCCCCCGTCGCGGGTGACTCCCGGCTCTCGGTGCCGTCGACTGATCGCCACCCGATCGAGAACCATCCCCACATCGTGTCGGCGATCAGAGGGAGACCGAGGCCTGCCCCGGCCTCGATTGAACGATCGATTGAGTCTGCCGCGACGAGCTGATCACGAAGGTGGCCCGGGACTGAAGATGAACCGCCCAGAGCTGCGTCCGAACCGTAAGCGAAGATCGAGCCGGAGCGCTCGGCGCGTCTGCGTGGGACGACAGAGACGATGTTCAGCCCCGCGGTAGCGAGCGCGGGATCGGTGCTTCCCGTGATCAGACGAACCTCGCTCGAGTTCCGCAGCGAGGAAGCGATCGCAGCGGAAAGACGCGGGTCTGATGTCGTGACGTCAAACGAACCGATGTACCAGCGGGCGGCGGTGGCCGCGGTACCTCGGGACCGGAAGAGCAGGCGTTCCCGTTCGCCGGAACTGACTGGGATGACGCCCGGGACGTCGTCGATGACTGCATCGTACGTC
>JBGSYJ010000158.1:0-2666 GCA_041750915.1 Thermoanaerobaculia bacterium
GCGCCGTACGTCGATGCGACTGTGCTCTTCCCGAGGTAGAGGCCGATCGCGAATTGACCGAGGACGAAGAGAAACGCCGTGAATGCGGCGCCGATCCAGACATCACTCCACCTGATCTCTGCGTCAGGAACGTACTTGAAGATCAGGGCGAACATCAGCGTGATCGTTGCAAACGACACCGCAAACGTCACAATCTGCCAAAGCATCTCCCCTCCTGGGAGTTGGTTCTCCGTGAAAGTTCCGGCTGCCGCGAGGGCCGCGCTGAGGATCAGCGACGTGAGAAGCAGAAATCCGACGCCGAGCACCATCGTGAACGACCAGAACCTCTGCCGGATCAGAGCAACGATGCCGCCCTTCTTCTCCTCCGCCACACCCCATACTGTGTTCATCGTGTCCTTGAGCTGGCCGAAAACACCGGATGCACCGAAGAGCAGCGCAACGATTCCCGTGATGACCGCGAAAATCCCCTGGTTTTTCTGTTTCCCGGCGTTGTCGATCATCTCCTGAATTGCCTCGCCACCGGTCTCGCCGGTGACGCTCTGAATCTGACCGACGATCTCGCCGCGGGCGGCTTGCTCGCCGAACGCAAATCCGGCGATCGCGATCGCGATCACCAGAAGGGGGGCGAGCGAAAAGAGCGCAAAGTACGCGAGTGCGGCGGCGAGTCTGGGAACTTTATCCTCACCAAACTCTTTGAACGCTTCCCTGAAGACACTGAAGAGTCGTTTGAAGTTCATGCAGTTCGAAGCGGAGCAATGGGCATGCCGGAGAAGAAGTAGACAGTAGACAGTAGACAGTAGACAGTAGACAGTAGACAGTAGCCCGCCCAGCCAGGTAACGCGGGGGTGGGTGGCTACTGACTACTCCTTCACAGTCGACACTCGACTCGGCAATCAGGGACATGAACGGGCGGGCGGGCTACTGACTCCTGACTCCTGACTCCTGACTACTTCCCCAAACTCACTCGTCCTGTCTCAGCCGCCGAAGCAGCGTTAAGCTCAGAGCATCGACATCGATGCTCTCGCCGGCATCAAAGACGGGACCCTCTCCATCAGGAAAGGGCTGGGACGTATCCAGCTCGAGCCTCCACCGATCGCCCCATGGCCCTGTGGGAAGCGTGAACGTCAGAGCGTCGTTCCACGCATTGAACAGCAGATAGAAGCTGTCGTCGATGATGCGTTCTCCCCGGGGATCACGGCTGGGGATGGCGCGACCGTTCAGGAACACGCCCAGCGAATTCGCGAAGCCCTGATCCCAGTCGTCATCCGACATCTGCGTGCCGTTTGGCTTGAACCAGCCGATGTCGTCGACGTCGGTCCCGTGAATCGGCTGGCCCTGAAACCATCTGCGCCTCATGAAGACGGGATGCCGTTTCCGGTATGCGATCAATCGCCGGGTGAACTCGAGCAGGTTCGTGTCGGCGTTGTCCCAGTCGTACCAGGAGATCTCGTTGTCCTGGCAGTAGGCGTTGTTGTTGCCGAGCTGAGTCCGGCCGATCTCGTCGCCTCCAAGCAGCATCGGAATTCCCTGGGAAAGCAGGAGCGTCGCAAGCAGGTTCCGCTTCTGCCGTTCGCGCGCAGAGTTGATGACAGGATTATCTGTCGGCCCTTCGGCCCCCAGGTTCCACGAACGGTTGTGTTCCTCTCCATCGCGGTTACTCTCACCGTTCGCGTCGTTGTGTTTTTCGTTGTACGAGACCAGATCGTTGATCGTGAAACCGTCATGGGCAGTGATGAAGTTTACGCTTGCGTAGGGACGGCGGCCGGTCCCTTCGTAAAGATCGGACGATCCGGTGAAACGATTCGCGATCTCACCGAGGGGCTCATCGGTCCCCCGCCAGTAGTCGCGGACTGAATCGCGATACTGGCCGTTCCATTCCGACCAGAGCGGCGGAAAGTTTCCGACCTGATATCCCCCTTCGCCGACATCCCACGGCTCGGCGATGAGCTTGGCCTGACTCACGACGGGATCCTGCTGGATGATGTCGAAGAAGGCAGAGAGCCGGTCGACCGCGTGCAATTCACGCGCGAGAGTCGCGGCCAGATCGAAACGGAATCCGTCGACGTGCATCTCGAGAATCCAGTAACGAAGCGAGTCCATGATCAGCTGCAGGACGTGGGGGTTCCGCATGTTCAGCGTGTTTCCCGTCCCGGTGTAATCCATGTAGTAGCGTCTGTCGTCCCCCATCGTCCGGTAGTAGGCGGTGTTGTCGATCCCCTTCATCGATAGCATCGGTCCGAGATGGTTTCCTTCGGCGGTGTGGTTGTAGACCACATCCAGAATCACTTCGATGCCTTCAGAGTGCAGCGTCCTGACGAGATTCTTGAATTCCTGCACCTGATGGCCGCACTTGCCTCGAGCCGCGTAGCCGCTATGAGGAGCCAGGTAGCCGATCGAGTTATAGCCCCAGTAATTGCGCAGCCCTTTTTCGACCAGAAGCGAATCGTGAATGAAGTGATGAACGGGGAGCAGTTCCAGCGCGGTGATGCCGAGCTTCTTGAGGTAAGCGATCGACACCGGGTGCACCAGCGCGTCATACGTTCCGCGAATCTCCTCGGGAATGTCCGGATGTCGCGCTGTGAAGCCTTTGACGTGCGATTCGTAAATGATGGTCTTGTGCCACGGCGTTCGGGGAGACTGATCGCCCCGCCAGTCGAAATAGGGAT
>JBGSYJ010000159.1:0-2565 GCA_041750915.1 Thermoanaerobaculia bacterium
TCGGCGAGCCTTCGCGCAGCCTGGCGATGCATGTCATCAGCCGAAGCGATGCCGACGAGGGTCTGTATGTCGATCTAGACGGATGCATCCTCGAAGGCGTCTCCACGAACGTATTCGCAGTCGATGGATCGACGCTCAAAACGCCGCCGCTCAGTGCGGGGCTGCTGCCGGGAATCATGCGCGGCTGGGTTCTGGCAAATGCAGGGACCGCAGGGTACGAGGTGGAAGAAGGATCTCTCCACCGTGACGATCTGCTGCGAGGCTCCTTCCTGACGAGCAGCCTCACTCCGATTGCCGCAATCCAAACCATCGACGGTGTTGCAACGGCCCCCCTCCACGAGCGGTTTCAGGAACTGGTGCGACTGTTCGACAGCTCCGCAGGCGGCGGTGCCTGCACCTGAGCGAGGCAATCGCGTCAGACTGGCTGCGAACGTTCATTCCGACTCAGCGATTTCGAATCCGTATTTCACCAGAACGAGCCTCGCTTTTTCAGATGTCACATAGCGGGCAAACGCACGTGCGTCGTCCTTGCGAGCCGAGGCTTTGACCACGCCCAGAGCCTGATAGATCGGCCCGTGCATCGTCTCCGGAATCGTAATGTACCGCCCATCCCCGCGGACGCTGAGTGACAGCGCAACGATGGCAGCGTCGACGCTCCCGATCTCCGCATGCCTCAGGGCCTCTCGGATGTTCGAGCCGAGAATGAGCCTTCCTTCCACCTGCTCCCAGATTCCGGCGCTCTTCAGCGCTTCGCGAGCAGCCACGCCGTAAGGAGCATGAAGGGGATTGGCGATGGCTACTCGTGTGAATTCGGGGCCCGCCAGATCTGCGAGTTCGGTCGGCTGGAGCGGGCCGTCGGAGCGAGTCCAGATCGTGATGCGTCCTCGGGCGTACGTGGTGTTGGTTCCCGCTTCGATCAAACCTTTGACATCCAGATCATCGACATACTGCCGGTTCGCCGACGCAAAGACATCCACAGGCGCTCCCGCTTCGACCTGCTTTGCAAGCTGACCACTCGAGCCGAAGTTGAAGACGGGCCGAATTCCAGTTTCATGCTCGAAACTACGCCCAATCTCCGCGAATGCGTATTCGAGGTCCGACGCCGCCGCAACCACAATTTCCCGTCGGACTGATGAGGAGCTCTCAGCTCCGCTGCATCCATGGGCGAGTAGTACGGCCATCAGAAATATGGGGAGGGCACCCCACTTTGTTTCAACTGCGGAGCCTGGCACGAGCATACCGGGACGCTCCTTCATCGCGCGGGCCTGGGCTCGGGTTTCGTGACCTGTCTCAGCACGCGCCGTTTTCCATTCTAACGGGCTTGCTGAACGAGGTGAACGTGCGGAAAATTGGCGTCCCCAACGGGATTCGAACCCGTTTTCCAGGAATCTGCATCTAGGAGAGAGAATTCTCCCTCTGTGTGATTCCTCAGTAAGTTGAGTCGGATCCAACTACCCCCCTAGTTAGGGGGGAGTGTGGGAACATTTGTGGGAACATTCAGTTCAGGATCTTCACAATAACGACGGCCGAGATAATGGATCCGACCACGCCGATCAGTGCGTTGACGAAGAACATGATCCTGACGTTCCGATCCGCGCGGATTGTGATGTCCTTCGTGAAGCTCTCCCCGATCTCGTCTACAAGTTGTCTCACGGCATCCATCTCCTTCCTCATCTGCTCACCGAGAGTCTCGAGCCTGCTGACCCTCTCGGCGATTGATCTGCCCCCGGTGTTTTCCCCTGCGTTTACCATGCCCGCCCCTCCCTTCCGTGGGATCTTTACTCGTCTCCGAGCGGGATCCGCTGTTTCCTCTGTCGCGCTTCCTCCGCCTTCTCGAAAACGTCCATGAGAGCTTCAACCTTCGCATTCACGGCCTCGATTTTCTTCATCGTCCGAGCGAGTTGCTGCTCTTTATCCGGCTCCCGGCCGGCCGAGATCTTCTTGTACTGGTTGACGAGCTTCTTCCTCTGAAACTTCAGTTCGTTCGCCCGCTTGCCCATGTTCTCGTCGATCGCGATCGCCCGCGCCTTGAAGCCGAACAGCGAGTCGATGACCGCCGTCGAGACGGCCTGCGGTCGAAGCTGAGGATCGTATTGACTCTCCGGCAGGCCGGTGGCCGCACGGCGGATCCGGTTCAGGCCCCATCCGGCGATCGACGGAGCTCCGGTCTTGTAGACGTACTCAGACGCCTTCCGGACGATGTCGCCAGGGGAATCGTTATCCTCGTCGAAGATCGGAAACCCGTTATAGAACTGCTTGTTGAACGCGAATTCGATCACTGTCCGAATCGCCGGATTACCAGGCGCCACGAGCCCGAAGATCGTCGCCATCGTCCCGGATCGCTGAGAGAAGTCGACCATCGACCACCCAGGGACGAAGGTCGTCAGGTCGAGAAGCATCGGCCGGCCGTGCATATCCTCAACCGGGAGCAGCGGCATCACTGACGGCCCCACGTAGGCGTTGTATGCGAGGAAGCTCGGGAGCGACTCCCTGAGAGCCGTCACTTCTTCGTCCTCGAGGTCCAGCATCCTCGCAGACAGATTTGACATCGCGTGACCCATCATG
>JBGSYJ010000160.1:0-11837 GCA_041750915.1 Thermoanaerobaculia bacterium
TTCTGATCGCGGCCGGCATGACGTATCGGGAGATCGGAGAGGAATTGGCGATCTCTCATCACACGGTGAACTCACACCTGAAGTCGATCCTTGGAAAAACCGGACTTTCCAGCAGTCGGAAACTGGCGGTCGTCGTGTCCGAAGCGATCCGCCTGGGCGAAATCACTGATCTCAGGGATGGAACCGGACGGGGAGACGCGTAGCATCGGACATGCGTCCATCCATCACCATCCCTTGGGCAACCGCGGCAATGATGCCGCAATGAGGAGAAGGTCATGTTCAGAAAAACACCCGCTAAAATTTCGATGCTGCTGTCAATCGCCTTCCTGATATCCGCTCCACTCTTTGCCGCCAGGCCTGACAATTCGGGAAAGGGAAAGCCTGCTCCGAACCCCGCGATTCCGGTCGTCGTCGATATCGACAACGGGGCGTATCTTCTGAGGGGTGATGGATTGGGGGCCTACGAGGACGAGGGCGGTTTCTTCGATGACAACCTGATCTTCGATCTCAGAAACTCGACCCGGACCGCATCCGTCGATCTCAACTATCCGGCAGACGGCGGACCTGCACTCGGCGTCACGACGAACAACTCCCTTCAGTTGAACATCCGGGGACAGATCGCGCAGATGGAGGTAGGAGAAAACCGGGCGGTCCACGGCCTCTATACATTCACGCACGGGACAAATGGGAAGAAGTATCGAATCAACCTCTCGGGAGGCGATGGCACGAGCCTCGTTCTGGTGACGCGAACATCGGAGACTGCATGGCTTGTGAGCACGCCGCAAATGTCACGCGCCCGGCTCTGGGACGTCACCAGGCAGAATAAGGCAGTCCTCATCGGCCTCTATTCGATGGATTTCCAGATGGTCATCACGGTGCCGTGAAGCCCCTGCCAAGGCGCGGCTGCACCACGAGTGCGCCGCGCCTTGCGACTTTCTGATTTGCAGGCATTTGCAACGCACATCCATGACTCCGGCCAAAGGTCCATCCGATTCTGCAGATGCAGTGACTAGTGCACACGCCACTGTGGCGGAGTCTCCGCCCCCCTGGAGTCAATCCGAAGCTCGTCATCCTGGGATTCATCAGCTTTCCTTCGGCGATCATCGCCATCCTCTGAAGAAGGGGAGAAACATCATTGGTCGCGGCAAAGACTCGAACGTGATCGTTGACGCAGCCGGTGTGTCGAGACGACATGCCTGCATCACGATTCAGAACGACCACGTGATGCTCGAGGATCTGGGCAGCAAGAATGGAACGTTCGTCAGCTCGCGCAAAGTTGACGCGCCGGTCGAAATCTCTGATAGTTGTCCGATCAGGCTCGGAACGACCTGGCTCGTCTATCACAACGCGACAGCGTTCGAGGACTAGTGCATGCCGGAGGGACGTCCAGCGTCCGATTGCGCGCTCTCAGCGGGAGATCGGCTCGGACCGTACGAGATCGTCTCCTTTCTCGCTTCCGGCGGGATGGGGGAAGTCTACGTCGCGTTGGATACGCGCCTCGAGCGAAAGGTCGCAGTCAAGGTTCTTCCGGAGATTCATGGCGGTGATCTCGAGCGTCTGCAGCGTTTCGAGAAAGAAGCACGCGCCGCCAGTCGGCTGAGCCATCCGAATATCGTCGCTGTCTACGATGTCGGAAAGACCTCTGACGACCTGCCGTACATCGTGACCGAACTTCTCGAAGGGCACACGCTCTCCAGATTTCTCCATGACAAACGCCTGTCACCGACGAAGGCACTGCAGATTGCGGTTCAGATCGCCCGCGGCCTTGCCTGTGCGCATGACCGGGGGATCATTCATCGGGACCTCAAGCCCTCCAACATATTCGTGACGGACGACGGACATGTGAAGATCCTCGATTTCGGGCTTGCGAAGCTGGTCCAGGCGGAATGGCAGAAAGCGGGGGGAGAGGACGATACGATCTCCGCGCTGAGCACACCCGGTGTCGTCATAGGCAGCGTCGGGTACATGTCGCCAGAGCAGCTTCGCGGGGCGGCGGTCGGTCCGGCTTCGGATCTGTTCTCGTTCGGCGCCGTATTCTACGAAATGCTCACGAGCCAGCGCGCCTTTCAGAGGGGCTCGGCAGTCGAGACGATGAGCTCCATTCTCACCGATGAGCCTTCGCCGATGAGTCAGGACATTCCCGCTCCTGTCGTCGCAATCGTCAGCCGCTGCCTGGAAAAAGATCCACGGAAGCGTTTTGCGTCGGCTCGCGAGGTGCTGTTCGCACTCGAGGAACTCACGGCTCGAACGGACTCGAGAAGTCAGACGTTCCTTCTCCTGCATCGAGCTGCTTCGACTGTGAGGCGTCGTCCCCGTCTCGCAGCGCTCCTCGTGATGCTCGTCATGTCGCTCAGTCTTGGAAGTCTGTACACCGCCGCCACGACGCAACCGCGGCAATCACCTTCTCCTCCCGGTACCGATGCCTTGCCCTTCCGCAGGGCCGTCACGCAGCGCCTGACCGGTCACGGGGCGGTGGAAGACGTCGCAATCTCTCGCGATGGCGCGTTCATGGCCTACAGCGCGGGTGGTGCGAACAAGTTGTTGAGTCTCCGCCTCCGGCACATTTCGAGCGGCAGTGACATAGAGCTGATTGCGTCGCGCAAAGGACAGTACCTCAGGACCGCCGGATTCTCTCCCGACGGAAATTTCGTATACTTTCGCGACTACACCGATGAGGGATCGCTCGGGATTGCCCGGATGCCACTCATGGGTGGAACTCCCCAGCGCGTCGTCGAGGGGAATGTGTCCCGAATCGCTTTCGATCCTGGCGGATCACAATTAGCGTTTTTTTCGTTCGCCGCAGGAACCGGCTCCCTCAATGTGGCGGCCGCCGACGGCAGCAGGAAACGAGTCGTGGCCCTGCTCGACAGTGGCCGTCGCTTTATCGGCGGGCCGGCGTGGTCGCCGGACGGGCAGCGCATTCTCTGCGCGATTGCTGATGTAACAGCAGATCAAGCCCCGGGCCCGCTCGAGGTCGATGTGGCCACAGGAGAGATCCGGCCCTTCCCCCTTTGTGATGAGCTCGAAGCGATTAGTGATGTGCAGAGTATCGCCGGAGGCGGCTACGTGGTGCTGACGGGCTCCAACGGCCAGTTGTGGTATCTCTCCCCTGATGGGCGTACATGCAGACAGTTGACGGACGATTCGATGCGGTACCAGCTCGGTAGTGCTCACGGCGATCCTCAGCGCCTGGTGGCGCTCGCGGTGCAGGAGACATACAACGTGTGGGAAATTCCTCTGAACTCCGATCGCCCTGCGAGGAAACTCACCCGTGGAATCAACACCGGAGATGGAAGAGGAGGGATTGCTATCCTTTCTGACGGTCGCATCGTGTTCACGCGCAACGACTCCGGGAGTCCATCCGGTGACGTTGATCTCTGGATGGTCGACACGACAGGTGAAATGAAGCGGCTGACGAAGACCAGCGGGGACGAGTCAGCCCCTTCAGCATCTCCGGATGGACGTTCCATCGTTTACACCCGTTCGAACGACATCGGAACGGAGCAGAGTGTGTGGCTCCTGGACCTCGACGGTGGAGAACCGCGGCAGCTCCAATCCAAGGACACATGGCCCCTTGAGCCCACCTTTTCTCACGATGGGACCTCGGTGTTCTACGTGACCGCCGAGGGGCCAGACGATGAACTCCGTCTGAAACGAGTCTCGATCGTCGGCGGTCATGTCGAGGATGTCACGGCCATGGACGGCTGCCAGCGCGGGCTGAGGATCTCTCCGGACGGGGAGTGGATGTCTTGTGGCGCCCAGGGCAGAATCAGGATCGCATCAATGAAGACTGGCGACATTCATCTGGACGTCCCCTGGCCACAACGAGCGCACGGTTTGAAGTGGTCATTCGACTCATCCGGGCTTTTCTACGCACGAAACTCGCCCGACCTGACCGAGATTTCCTTCCTCCCCCTCAGTGGCGGCGCGTCAAAAAAAATTACCGAGATCAGCCCCGAGGAGACCTGGAGCTATCAGATGAAGCCCGATGGGGCGACTCTGATTGGCAGTCGTGGGTCCATATTTGTGGACGCCGTACTCGTGACGCTGGAAGTGGCGCAGCGGGACAACTGATTGGAGCAGCGAATCAGAAAAGAAACCGCACCCCCACCTGACCGGTTCGTGCCGCGCTCCTGCCCGTAACCCTGAGAAACGATCGATTTTCCTCCGTTCCGGGTGCACCGATCGGTCCGGACAGGTTGCTCTTCTCAGTTCCCACTCTTCCGAGGACGTTCCGCCTGTCCGTCACGTTGAAAACATCGATGGACAACCGGACTGAACGCCCTCTCACGGAAAACGCCTTCGCCAGTCTCATATCGACGTTGTAATAGTTGTCTAGACGTCGTGAGTTGTATCCCTCCGGCAGAATCGCACCTCGCTGCGGATTCGCAAAGATGTGGTAGACCGAGAACGGGCGTCCCGTCCGCCAGTGAGCAATGCTCGAGACCATGATGCCCCACGGTAGCTCCGCCACGCCGGAAAGCTTCGCCGAATGCCTGATCTCGGAGTCCAGTGGCCCGTGGACCTGGGAACGTCGAGGTGCGTCCTCGGACCACGTCAGACCGTCAGCCGCCGTCCCTTGCCAGGCGCCGAACTCGAACGTGGAGTTTCCCTCGGCATCCTGGTAGTTGTAGCTGAACTGCAGGAGGGCGCCGCGGGAAAAACTCCGGCGCAGTTCAACCTCGAGCTCGTAGACGTCACTTTCCCCCGCATTCGTATAGAACTCGATGTCACCGCGTGTCGGATCAGGACGAGTTCCTGCGGCATCATTTGCTCTTCGATTGAGCCGCTCCGTGTAAAACAACCCTCGATTCCTCGAGCCATGAAGAGCGACGCCGGCAACCAGCGCAAACGGCAACTGACGCTCATACCCGAGGGACCACTTCGTACTTCGAGGGAGATCGAGCGCGGGATCGACGACGATTTCGCCTGTCGGGCCGAAGATGATCTCATTCGTTTCCGGATCGATCGGCCCCTCGAAATATGGCGGACGGTCGGCACCTGTGTGTCCGATGAGATTGGATCGGTCGTGGTAGATGCCGACTCCTGCTCGCAACACCGATCGAGCATCGCCGCGTGGATCCCACGCGATCCCGAGCCGTGGCTCGAAGGTCAGGTTATGCACCAGATCATCGTAGCCCGTGCGAACTCCGGCATTGACCGTGGTGTGTTCGCCCCGATACCAGTCGTGCTGCACGAAGGCGAATGACTCCGTGACTGAAGGAGACAGATGGGCCGCTGGTACGACTCCGCCAAACTGAGGGGTCGCCGCAAAAAAATAAGCGTGGTTGACCCAGGCTTCCTGCTGCGTGTTCTGACTGAACCGGTCCAATCCGATTCCACTCTTCCATGTTCCCGTCGCTGTTTGCCAGCTGAGCTTCTCGCTCCAGAACAGGCTTCGAAGACGGTTTGTCGAATCGGGGGAGCCCGGACCCGAACGGTGAAGCTCGAACCCTAGCGGGCCGTTGACGTTGCGGTGCTCGGTGATGCCCTCTGCGTCAGAATGAAAAGTCCGGTCGACGTTCGTGAAACCTGCCAGCGACTCCAGCATTGCGTCGCTACGAAATAACGTGACGTCGCGTCCAACGAGCCCGATGCTCTCGTTCTGATGATCCTCGCGGACGAGGTCTTCGATCGAAGGGCGAAATGCGGAATCGAGGACGTCCGCAGACTCATCGCTGTAGTTGAGCGTGATCGTGAAGCTCTCTCGCGGCCGGGCATTGTGAGTCAACTTCGCCGTAACCCGATTCCTCTCGGTCCTGTTGGCAGTGAGACCCAGATTTTGGAGGAACGGCCCCACGATGAATCGGCCCTGCCCGAAGTTGTAGCCGAGCTCGTGGTCGTCTCGTTCCACACTGGCGAAGAAATGGGTTTTTCCACGGACGAGGGGGCCACCAAGGCTGAATGACCCCAGATAGCGGTCGATCTTCTGGGGCGCCTCCCGGACGTAATCGTCGCTCTGGTATTGCGTCGCGACACTCCCCAGGTACACATCGGTACCGCTCTTCGTCACGACATTCACGATTCCACCAGAACCACTGCCGTATTCGGCACTGAAAAGTGAGGTGCTCACCTGGACCATTTCGATCGCGTCGATACTGAAGGGTTGGAGTGCCGTTCCAACCTGAAAGGTCGCGCCCGCCGGACCGGCACCAGTCCTACTCTTCGGTCCCGCGAGTACCAACGCCCCGAGTTCTTCTGAGTTGAGATCACTTCGATCGTTGTTCGGCGCTCCATCGATGAGGAAGTTGTTCTGGTTCGCCCTGGCTCCGTGAACATGAAAACTGTTCCGGGGGCTGCCCGGGGTGAGTGCAGCATCTGCAGAGTGCACACCGGGCACCGTCATCAGGATGTCGAGGAACGACCTGTTCTGAAGCGGAAGATTCTGAATCGCTTCTGAGCTGATGTACTTGTTCGTCTCCGATCGGGTGGTTTCTATCTGCGGTGCATCCGCCTCTACCGAGATCTCCTCGTGTATTGCGCGGAGCAGAGTGAGGCGATAGTCGAGTCGCTGCCCCGAGCCCGCACGAACGGTGACACGCAGAGGCCCGATCGAGCCGTTGTCCTCGCTCGTAATTGTGAGGTGGTAACTCGCTGGAGGAATGTTCGACACCCGGTACACGCCCTTTGCATCGGTGATGCTTGTGAGGGTCGTGATTGCACGATCCGACTTCAGAATCACCACCGCCCCCGTGACCGGCTCGTCATCCACACCGGTCACGTTCCCGAACAGCTCACCAGTCGTCGTGAATTGAGCGATGGCCGAATGGGAAAACAGACTGATGAAACCGACGAGGAGAACCCACCGAAAACCGCGAGCGTTCATCTCAATCTCCTGCCCGGAACCGGCAACGCGGCTCGAACGAACGTTCGGCTAAAGCCTCGCTCCGAAACCAGGTCCATCGCTGCAATACACTCTTCGCGGGAGGAGAGCCTTCACGCAAATGCGCGTAGAACCTTCCCGTTGAACTGCCGACCGCGGATCGTTGAATTATAACGAATAGAAGAGTTGAGGAATCCCTGAAATTAGGGATATTGAAGCCCGCGTCCGCTAACCAGGAAACAGTGAAAGACGGGGATCCTTCACTAGCGGCCGCGAGCAACCAGCCGGAATCGGAAGCTTCAATGCTTTGGCTGCATCGTTCTCGGTAATCGCCTTTCCTGAACACCGCCTCCCAGAGCGATTCTCCTCGCCACCTCAGCCTCCGATTGAAGCGCTGATCCCCTCGCTCCCTCGACGCTGCGAACCGGTCTCTCGGCGCGGAAACGAAAGTTTTCCTGAAGTCTTCATGAGATTGCGGCGGCGGCACCCTTCTACTCTGTCGCAGGAATCGGGCACGGCAGAAAAGACGAACTGCACCCGGCCACACGACGAGAAAGAGGAGGCCGTTCATGTTCAGCAAAAAGTTCATCGCGATCACCGCATTATCCCTGGCATCCCTCATGGCAGCGGCAAAGGTCGATGCGCAGAAATCAAAACCTTCTTCGTGCTCAGACATCCCTGTCTGGGTGACGATCCTTCCGGTCGACGACGGCATTTTGTCGGGTGACGCGAAAGGGACGGTCTACAAGGCTGGTGTGGACAGCGTCAGCGCGAAGATCAACATCTGCGGATCCAGTCCGACCTACGACGCCACGCTTTGGTTGAGCAGTTCCAAACGGACGATGGGCTTTACCTTTCCTCCACCGATCGCGGGCTCGATCATCAGCGGTCAGCCTCCGGTGTGGGCAAATGGCAGCGCGTTCGCCGCGAAGCCGCTGTTGTACGTGCGAAACATCCTCTGGGGGCGGATGAACGTCCAGTACACGTTCACGACCCGTCTCATCATGAAGTCGATCGCGCCGCCCGGAGACAAGAATCTGTACGACCTCCGGCTCCAGCCGCACATCGTCGACGCACTGACGAACGAGCCGCCGTACGCAGACACGAACCTGCCGCAGGAAACGGCGACGGTGACGGTCCAGGACATTCCCGGGACCTGCCGGTCCACCGTTGGAGGTACGCTCGACAGCTGGATCGTCACAGTCGACTCTCCCTACGTCGGTACACTCCACCGCCAGGCTTCCAGGGGGCAGTCGGAGACGCACTCGGGGCAGTACCACGTCCCCTTCAAGCTCCTCGTCGAAGCGCGCAGCTGTGTTCCGGCCTCTCTGACCCCTTAGTCGGAAAGGGCTACCCGATGCTGAGCCGAATCAAGCCGCTGCTGCAGCGGACCGAGCGGGTAGCCCACACCGCGCTTGAGATTTTCGACTCCATCAGGCACGATGGAGAAAAGTCCGGAAAGTCCTTGCGAGCGATCTTCGACGATTGGGTTCTCGATGTCGACAGGCGCGAGCTGTCGCGCAACGGAGTTGCTGTGCACGTTTCGGGGAAGGGCCTTCAGCTGCTCGAGCTTCTCCTGCGAGAAGCACCCGCGGCCGTCTCGAAGGAGCAGGCATATCAGGAGCTTTGGGGAGAGTCGTTCGTCGAGGAGGTGAATATCGCCAACCTCGTCTACGAGCTCCGGACGGCGCTCGGCGACGACAGCCGCAGTCCGAAGCTGATTCGCACCCTTTACCGTTTCGGCTACCGCTTCGAGGGCGAGGTGACATGGCAGAGCGGAAAGGCGGTGCCGCGCACGTGCGGCCGGGCGTGGATCGTTTGGAGTGACCGGAAGTTTCCACTCGACAGCGGAGAGAACGTCATCGGGCGCGACCCCGAGGCGCGAGTGGCGATCGACTCGGCGGCGATCTCGAGGCGCCACGCCAGGCTGACCGTCGGCGAATCGGTGACTCTCGAAGACCTCGGCAGCAAGAACGGGACGTTCGTGAAGGACCTGCGGATCAATGGTCCTGTCAAGCTATTCGATGGGGACACGATCGGTTTCGGTTCCGTGCGGGTCCTGTTCCGGCACGTACGCGACGTTGCCCCGACGGTCACCGAGCTTCCACCTTCCACCTCGGACCCGAAAGCACTGTCATGAGAGAAGCCGGCGCCACGCTCGCCAGCGGCACACGTCTCGGGCGTTACGAGATCGTCTCGTTCATTGCCGCGGGCGGTATGGGTGAGGTCTACCAGGCGCACGACTCGAGCTTGAACCGCATGGTGGCGGTCAAGGTTCTGCCGGCCGCTCAACACACGAATCGTGACCGGCTCGCCCGCTTCGAGAAGGAGGCACGCTCGGCCAGCCGGCTCGCTCATCCGAACATCATCTCCGTCTACGACTTCGGCGAGCAGGACCAGCTCCCATACATCGTGACCGAGCTCCTCGAGGGGCAGACGCTCGCGGGAATGGTCGGTGAGCGGCCGATGCCGATCGAGACGGTCATGGATATCGCCATGCAGGTCGCGCGCGGTCTGGCGGCGGCTCATGACAAGCGGATCGTTCATCGCGATCTGAAGCCGGCGAACATTTTCATCACGACGAGCGGCGAGGTGAAGATCCTCGACTTCGGTCTCGCAAAGCTCACCCAGGACGAATGGCAGCCGGCGTCGACCGACGAAACGATCACCCGTCCCGGCGAAGTCGTCGGCAGTGCCGCCTACATGTCGCCCGAGCAGGTGCAGGGGGCGCCGGTCGATCTTCGCTCCGACATCTTTTCATTCGGGTCGGTTCTGTACGAAATGCTGACCGGCCGCCGTCCCTTCGCGGGGCAGAACGCGGCCGAGACGCATAGTGCGATCCTCCGGGACGATCCGCCTCCGATCAGCCGTCCCGACTGCGGAGCCGATCTCGTTGCCATCGTGAATCGTTGTCTCCACAAACGGCCGGATGCGCGATTCGGGTCGGCCGCGGAGCTGCTGTTCGCGTTGAAGCAGATCGCGATTGGGGGGATGGCGAGCAGCCCGGAGCGGGTATGGGTGGGGAGCCGTCTCGTCCGACCTGTCAGCTCACTCACAATCGTCGCCTTCCTGACACTGATCGTCAGCGGTGCTCCCGAGCCGAAGAGACTCGAGCTCGAGGATAGTGCTGCGGTACGGATTGCGCGCTCGGAGAGGCTGACGACCTCGGGAACGGTCATGAACGCGATTCTGTCCCCCGACGGCGCCTATCTCGCTTATTCCACCGTGATGCGCGACCACGAGGTCGCCCGCCTGCGTCATCTCGGGAGCGGAAGTGATATCGAGCTGGTCCCGTTCCGGGAAAACCGCCGCGTCAGCCCAGCCGGTTTTTCTCCGAATGGCAATCACATTTACCTTCGGCAGTCGGCGCTCGCCGGCATGGCACACCGCGCCTCGCCACTCTGGGAACCGCTTCCTCTGGTCCGCATCCCGCTGCTCGGCGGCACGCCCGAAACGGTTCCTTCCGCAGGCTGGTCGTCGAGGCTCCAGTTCGCTCCCAACGGAACTCTCGTGGCCTTCATCCGGCGTGACAGGGAAGGCAGTTGGAGCCGGGTCGTCGTTGCGGATCCGTCGTTGAGACAGGAGCGGGTCGTCGCCGAGCTTCGTGACGGGCCGAATTTCACCGGCGCGGCCTGGAGCAGCGACTCGCAACGGCTGATGGTGACGATCGCCGACCCTCGCCCCGAGGCTACCGATCCGATGAGGCAGATCGACGTGGTTACCGGCGCCGTCCAGCAAGTGTCGTTCTGCCCTGAGATCGAAGGACCGATCTCGGTCCTCATCGCGCCGGACGACGGCTGGATCGCCGGAGGCGGTGGGTTGACAGGAATTCTCTGGCACGTTTCGGCTGACGGGACCCGCTGCCGGAAGATCAGCGATGGGACGATGCAGTGGAACCTCGCCGGGGCAAGACCGGACCGCTCCGCAGTCGTTGCGATCGGCAGCCAGTCGCTCTCGAGCCTTTGGCGTTCATCGCTGAACGATAGTCAGTCGTCCACCCGCATCCTTCACGGCATCAACACGAATGACGGCCTGCGCAACGGTCTTGCAATTTTCGGCGACGACCGGATCGTGCTCACCAGAAACACCTCCGGAAAGATCGGTGGCAACACCGACATATGGATCCTCGACCAGGGAGAGAATCTGCGGCAGGTCACTGACGACGAGGCGGTCGAGTCGCATCTCGCCACCTCTCCCGACGGTCATACGATCGCCTACGTCTCGACGGTGCTGGACGAGGGGAAGAATCCGCGGAGGACACTCCGGGTGCGGGACGTCGACACCGGCGAGTCGAGACCTCTGGCCGAGGCGGCGCAGAACCCTCAGAATCTGTCGTTCTCTCCTGACGGGGAGTGGGTCTACTTTTTCGACCGCGCGACGTTCGGGGAACCTGCCTGGGTGCAGCGTGTGCCGATGCGGGGTGGGGCGGTCGAGAACGTGTCGGCTCCAGTGACGTGCGACTTCATTCGCGTCTCGCCCGACGGGCAGTTCATTTCCTGCCTCGAGACTGGGGTGCTGAGTATTCTCTCGATGCTTGACGGCCGTGTTCTGCACAGCGTCAAGATGCCGAGGCGAGGGATGTTCATGCGCTGGCTGCCGGATTCGAGCGCTGTCGCCTATGCGCAGTTCGCCGGGCAGGAGTGCAACATTTTCACAGTGAGTGTTCGAGGAGGAGAGCCGCGACGCATCGTACAACTGACGGGTGAGGGAATCGAAGGCTACGCATTCACTCCGGACGGCGACGGGGTGATCCTGACCCGGTTCATCAATGTGACCGATGCCTTCCTGCTGCATCTCGAGCTCGATAAACCAGGGAAGGAAACGAGGCGATGATGAAATTTCGCCAGCTCTCAGAGTCAATTCCGCGGAGACCAGCCATGAAGATCTGGCTCACTCCGGTTCGCCTCTTCGTTCTCATCGCACTCCTCGCCGCGGGAGCCGCTGGCGCTTCGAGCTCACCGACCACCGGCGCGCTGCGTGGTGTCGTGCGTGACGCGGGCGACGCGCCCGTTGC
>JBGSYJ010000161.1:0-11191 GCA_041750915.1 Thermoanaerobaculia bacterium
CGGTCCTTCTCCAGAGCCTTCTCGAGAATCCGGCTCATCGCAGCCGGCATCGATGGGTTCACTTCGCTGAGAGGTACCGGGTCGCGGCTCAGGATCGCCTCGAACACCACGGCAGCGCTTTCTCCCTGGAACGGCAGAACACCCGCGGCCATCTGGTACAGAACCGTACCGAAGGAGAATATGTCGGTGCGCGCATCGGTGAGCTGCGCCCTCGCCTGTTCGGGCGACATGTACGAGACCGTTCCGACGACGGTGCCGGCGGCGGTCAGCTCATCGCCCATCACAGCGGTTGTCGACAGCGAATCGCTCCCTCGTTTGATGTCGATCTTGGCCAGTCCGAAGTCGAGAATCTTCGCCTGCTTGCGCGAAGTGATGAAGATGTTGGCCGGTTTGAGGTCGCGATGAACGATTCCCTTCGCGTGGGCGGACTCGAGCGCATCCACGATCTGGATTGCAACTTCGAGAATCTCGCCGAGCTCCATTGATCCCTGACGAAGCTTTTCAGCGAGCGTGACTCCCTCGAGCAACTCCATGACGATGAAGTGGTCGGACTCGACCTGATCGATCGAATGGATCGTGCAGATGTTCGGATGGTTGAGAGCCGAGGCGGCGCGCGCTTCGCGCTGGAAGCGCTGAAGAGTCGCATCGTCCCGAGCGAGATCGGGCGGGAGGAACTTCAGGGCAACCTGTCTTCCGAGGCTCGTGTCTTCCGCTTCGTAGACGACGCCCATCCCGCCCGTGCCCAACTTCGAGGTCACGTTGTAGTGGAGGATCTTCCGGCCGATCATTTCGATTGTGGTCCCCAGATGTCGCGAGGCAGGCATCGTACCGGCCGGGGGTCCAGCGGTCAATGAATGCCATGAAGGTTGCCGGTTGGATCCCTGGCCTGAAAGTTTAGAGAGGAGGTGTCATCCTGAGCGAAGCGAAGGATCCCCCTGGTTGCTTGCGTCAGAGCGAGTCCTGAGGGGATCCTTCGCTGCGCTCAGGATGACACGTCGCGCTGGTACTATTGGGGGAAGACTTCATGATGAAGAAGATCTCCCGTTACACGATTTCCGAGAAGCTTGGTTCCGGCGGTATGGGTGATGTTTACCTCGCCGAGGACACGACCCTCGGACGTAAGGTCGCGGTCAAGATTCTTCCCCGCCAGTTCACGCAGGATGCCTCGCGCCTCCACCGGTTCCAGAGCGAAGCCCGGATCGTCTCCACGCTGAATCATCCGAACATCCTCACGATCTTCGAGGTGGGACATGAAGACGGCGAGCACTTCATCGTCACAGAGTTCATCGATGGCGAGACGCTTCGGACCCGGCTCGCTCGCGGACCGCTGTCAATCTCCGAGATCGTCGAAATCAGCTCGGGAGTTTTGTCGGCGCTTGCGGAAGCGCATGCTGCGGGAATCGTCCACCGCGATATCAAACCCGAGAATGTGATGATCCGCCGCGACGGCATCATCAAGGTGCTCGATTTCGGTCTGGCAAAGCGTACCGAGTCGGCGTCATCGGGTTCCGAGGCCGCGACCGCCATCCGCGCGACGGCGCCGGGCAGCGTTCTGGGAACGGTGAGCTACATGTCACCCGAGCAGGCGAGGGGCCTGGAGGTCGACGGTCGCACAGACCTGTTCAGCCTCGGGGCGATGCTCTACGAGATGCTCACCGGCAGACTCCCTTTCGAAGGGGCGACATCGACCGATGTCCTCGCGGCGATCCTTCAGCGAACGCCGGCACCGATGAGCAGATTCACCAACGACCTGCCGCAGGAAGTGCACTGGGTGGTCGACAAAGCGCTTCACAAGGAACGGGACGAGCGTTACCAGACGGCGCGCGAGATGCTCTCGGACCTCAAACGGCTGCAGCGTTCAACGGAATCCCACCCGGGTTCAGAGCGGGAGACGGAACAGATCAACAGGATCAGCACGACGACTACGACCTCGGGATCAGCCGGAGCCGTTTCCAGTGCCGAGTATCTCGTCAGCGGAATTCGCAGACACCGGAAGGTCTTCGGCGGATCCGTACTCGTCATGCTGATCGCGGCCGCAGGTCTGATCTGGTTCACGACGAGGGCCTCCGCTTCGATCGATTCGGTCGCGGTCCTGCCGTTCGCGAATGATACCGGCGACCCGAACGCTGAATACATCGCTGACGGAGTTACGGAAAACCTCATCAACAGCCTCTCCGGTATCGCCGATCTTCGCGTGATTCCACGAAGCTCCGTGTTCCGTTACAAGGGCTCCGAGCTTTCGGTCGAAGAGATTGCAAGAGAGCTGGGAGCGCGCGCCGTTCTTACGGGCAGACTCAGAAAGCAGGGCAATTCACTCACGGTTCAGGCTGAGCTCGTCGATGCCGCCACGCTGTCCCAACTCTGGGGAGAACGCTTCGAAGCTCCCGGCGGCGACCTGATGTCGCTCGAACGAAGTCTGGCAAGCAACGCAGCTTCGAGGCTTCGTCCGGCGATGAGTGCGGAAACGCAGCAGAAAGTCGAGAACCTCCACACGAACGATCCCGTCGCGCACGATCTCTATCTGCGCGGCCGCTATCACTGGAATCAACGGAAGATCGAAGGGCTGCGGATGGCGATCGACTTTTTCGAGAAGGCGATTGCACGCGACCCGAAGTTCGCGCTGGCGTGGGCTGGACTTGCAGACGTTTACACCGTTCTGCCGAACTGGGACGACAACGTCCGCTCGCGTGACGCACATCCGAAAGCGCGGGAGGCCGCCCAGCGGGCACTCGAACTGGATCCCACGCTGGTGGAGCCTCGTGCCGCCCTTGCCGGAGTGCTGTTCGAGTACGAGCATGACATCGCCGCCGCGGAAGCCGAGTTCCGGCGCGCCATTGCCATGAATCCGCGGTACGCCCCGGCACGCCACTGGTATGCCGAGATGCTCTCAGCGGCAGGACGCAGTGAGGAGGCGATCGTTCAGGCGGAGGCTGGCCGGACTGCCGATCCGCTCTCGCTCGTTGCTGCAAGCACCCTTGGACTCGTTTATGGGGAAGCACGCAGGCCGGACGATGCGCTCCGCGCGGCCGACAGGCTGGCCGAGCTCGACCCCGAATTCCCGACGATCCAGATTGTGCGCGGTATGGCTTTCGTGCAGAAGGGAATGATCAAGGAAGCGGCCGCGCTTTCGGAAGCAGCGGCCAGAGCATCGGACGACGAGGGTCTCATGATCTGGCCGCTGGTCACACGAGGGCAGATGGCGGAGGCTCGAGCGATCGTTGCCCGACTCGAAAAGCGTGCCAACGAGGGCGCTTACTCGCCATACTGGATGGCATCGGCTTATTCGGCGGTTCGCGACGCCGATAACACCTTCAGGTGGCTCGAGCAGGCCTACGCGGTTCGAGCCTCACGCATGCCTTACCTGGGTGTCGACATGAACTTTGATCCGGTGCGGTCCGATCCCCGTTTCGCCGATCTGCTCCGCCGAATGGGACTGCCTACGGATCTGCCGTACCAATCGGAATTCGGACGACAGGAAGATCTCGCGCGCAAAAAAGAATCAGGACAGTGAGTCTTTTCCATCAGCCGGCTCGATCCGTACTGCGATCAGCGTGACGTCGTCTTCCTGCACCCCCCCCGCGCGAAAACTCTCGAGCGCTGCGAAGAGACGCTCAACGGTTGCGGGAGTCTGTTCATCAACACCACCTTGCGCGAAAAGCTCGGCAAGGCCATCGATTCCGATCTCGCCACCCTTGCGATCGCGCGTCTCATACGCTCCGTCAGTGTGAATCAGAATTCGATCGCCGCGCTCGAGGAAGAGCTCTGCCATCCGGAACGGCTGCTCGAGACTCGTGCCGAGTGGAAGCGAAGGAAGCATCAGGATCTCGACTTCCCCGGTGGCGCACTTCCAGTGCAGCACGGGGGGATGCCCCGCGCTGATCACGACCGCGGATCTCCGGTCGGATGCAACCGACAGCAGGCACATCGTGACGAGCATGCGCTCGGTCCTGGTCTCCCGCATCAGCGTCTGCAGGCGGGAGATCATCTGGCGCGGAGTCTCGAGATCTTCACTCAGAAGTCGTAGCGCAGTGCGGATGCCGGACAGTACGATCCCGCTCCCGACGCCATGGCCCGCTACATCGGCCTGAACGATTGCAAACCTGCCGTTGCGCGAGTAGAAATCGTAGAAGTCTCCACCCACCTCCGACGCTGGAACAGAGCTCGCTGCGATGCTCAGGCCCTCCACCGACGGAATCTCGCGAGGGAGCATGCTGAGCTGGATCGTCCTTGCGAGATCGAGCTCTTCGCGCATGCGGCTTTCTTCTTCGAGACGCTGGCGCTGCGGAAGCCACTCTTTCAGGAATGCGGCCGTGAACCTTCGGGTGAAGTACCAGCCGAGGAGCAGGGCAAGCAACGTCAGGCCGCCGTGGATCGAGATCGTCTGCCACAGAGGTGCCGTGGGACTGCTGAAACCGGCTCCCGGATTTCGGATGACGACGAACATGATCGTCAGGAAGAGCGCGAAGTGGATCGCGAGCCGTTCGCTGAACGTGATTCGAAGTGCGATTGCAAGCAGAGCCAGCGCAAGCAACGGATCGTCGTCGGGCCGGAACATCCACCGGGCCGCAGCGATCGCGCAGACCAGCAGATAGACACCGATGACGAATGCGCGAAGATTTCTGTCCGCCCATCGGAGAGCCTCGAGTTCCCACCTGCCCGTCGTGCGCCAGTCCTCTCGGACGCGCCTCAGATTGTTGCAGAAGCGGACGATCAGGGCCGCCAGCAACGGCATGAGAACGGCGCCTACCAGCCAGGCCGAGTTTCCTGACTCCCGCCACATGAACACGGAAGCAATTCCTTCCAGCGCGATCATGGCGGCGGCAAAGTAGAGAACGACTAGATTGCGCAGGTCGCTGAACCGCTCCGTCGCGGCGCGGCGATCGAGTGCAACGACTGCATCGGGTATGCGTATACGCATTCGAGCATTCTGCCACGACAGCCGCTACGACAAATTAGAAGGACATTCCGATGTCCCTCGTTCCACTGAGCGACGAGGTACGACATATGGAGCATTCATCCCGGGTCGTCGCCCCATAACGCGCGAGCTCCGGACGATTCGAAGAACGGCGGATCGAAATCCGCCGCTACTAGTGTCACTTCTTCGTTTCGCGAAATGATTCGACGGCGCTCAGGAGTTGTGGTCGGATCTTTTCGGCGCTGGAAGGGATCGTCCACGCCAGGATCTGGCTGAGTCGCTGCGGTCCGTCTACAGTAGTATGGATATAGACGATCTTCTGCCCCTCGAGTGCTCCCGTCACTTCATACTGCACCGCTGGGCTGCCACCGATCTTCAGGCTCTTCGGGCCTGTGATGGTCGGGAAGGCCAGCGTGCCCAGCAATCCGCCCAGCGTTACGCGTGAGTGCTTCTCGATGTTCCAGCCGAACAGATCTTCCTTCAGCTCGTTGATGACGATCAGATAGGCGCTTTCATCAGCGCTTCCGACCTGGATCTCGGCGACATCGTTGAGCTCCATCACGGTCCAGTTGGATGGAACTGTGATCTGCGTTGCCTCGTCCGAGGCGATTACGACCTGCATGCCATCCGCGGCATGAACTCCGACGGTAAACAGACCTGCCGCCACCAACGCGAGAATCGTACGCATCCGGGCCTCCAGTTGAATGTGAGTGAACTTTCACAGTATACGACGTGGCGGCGCATCACCGGCCGAGCGAAATGCGATCGCACCGACAGCATCACGTCGGCTTCCGCTGCGCGATCGACGCGGCTGATGCGAGGTAGCCGAACCTCGCTATACTTGCGGAATGCTCAGCGAAGCCATCCCCGGAGCCGATCTCATTCAGAAGGGCTTGGACGACCTTGCTGCCGGACGCGAATCGATCGAGGCCCTCCTGGTCCGGATCGGGGCGCCGCGTCTGCGGAGTCTCGGGATTCCGGTTCCAGCAGATGAAGACGCATCGCCGGAGCTGAAGCTGTACAAACGCCTCGCCTCAATTGATGCCGATTCCGCACACTCCCGCTACAACGCGCTGATCCGCCGCCTGGTCAGCTTCGAGCGCGCCTCAGAATGCGTGCGCTCGTAGACATCGTCCGCCTGGAGTCGTTCATGCGCGGGCTTGGTGCGTCCGCCCGCGAGAGAGGCCGGATCTACCTGACCGGAGGTGCGAGCGCAATGCTGATCGGCTGGCGGCAAAGCACAATCGATGTCGACATAAAGATGGTCCCGGAGCAGGACTCGGTATTCCGTGCCCTCAGCGAACTGAAGGAATCGCTGCAGATCAATATTGAGCTGGCCTCCCCTGGCGATTTCATCCCGGAAGTCCCCGGCTGGCAGGAACGGAGTCTCTTCATCGCGACCGAAGTCAACCTCAGTTTCTTTCACTATGACTTTTACTCTCAGTGCCTCTCGAAGATCGAGCGCGGCCATGCCAGGGATGTTGAAGATGTCAGGCAGATGATGGATCGCGGCCTGGTGGCACCTGAGCGGCTCGCCCACTCTTTCGAGCAGATCGAACCGCTCCTCTATCGCTATCCCGCGATTGACCCGCCGTCGTTTCGGCGGGCGCTCCAACAAGCGCTCTCTGGATTCGGGCACCGGTAGAACTCGAATGGCAGCGGTTATCAGTAGTATTCTTTGCCAGCGATCATGACGACCATTCCGTGGAACGAGGAAAACGCGGCACATCTGCTTCGCCGCGGAGGATTTGGCGGGACGGCTCAGCAGATTGCAGATGCCGTCGAAGACGGTCTCGACGTCACGGTGGGAAAGCTGATCAACTACGAGTCGGTCTCGCTTTCCGGTCTCGAGCTTCGCCTCGAACGGCAGAATCTCGACATCAGGACGTTTGACGGCCTTGCGCGCTGGTGGCTCACCCGGATGATTCATTCTCCCCGGCCGCTCGAGGAGAGAATGACGCTGTTCTGGCATGACCATTTCGCCACCGGAGCCAGCAAGGTGGAGGACGCGGGGCTGATGCTCCGGCAGAACCAGCTTCTCCGCTCGCGCGCACTCGGTAATTTCATCGATCTGACCATCGAGATCTCGAAGGATCCGGCGATGCTCATCTGGCTCGACAACCACACGAGCAGAAAAGAGCACGCGAACGAAAATTACGGGCGCGAGCTGCTCGAGCTGTTCACCCTCGGACAGGGATTCTATTCAGAGCTCGATGTCTACTCGGCAGCAAAGGCCTTTACGGGATGGACTTTCAACTGGATTCCCCTCGAGTTCCGCTTCATCCCCGAATGGCATGATGACTCTCAGAAGGATTTTCTCGGCCGCATCGGCAACTGGAACGGCGACGACATCGTCCGGATCGCGTGCAGCGAGTTTGCCCACGGGCGCATGATCGCCTCGAAGCTCTTCGCGTATCTGGCTTATGAGAATCCGGACAATGAGGTCATCGATCCGCTTGCCCGGATCTATCTCGATTCGGGGACGAGCATCCGAGCCCTGGTAGGAGCGATTCTCAAATCACCGGAGATGTACTCGCAGCGGGCTTTGTGGAGCAAGGTCAAATCGCCCATCGATCATGCGGTGATCGCGTTCCGTCAGCTTCTCCTCGACAACGACAACCTCATCTGGTCGCTTCCTGGGGCGCTTGCGGTCGAAGGTCAGACGCTGTTCGATCCTCCCGATGTCGCGGGATGGGATGGCGGCCTCGTGTGGATCAACTCAGGATCTCTGCTTACACGCATGAACGTATCGAACGGCTTTTCGAGAATCGTGAATCCCGCCCGGCATCTTGCGGGCCGGTCTGTCACGACACCGAATCAGCTCGTCGATCTCTTCCTCGAGATTCTCGGCCCGGTGCGCGTTCCAGGCAAAGTCCGCGATGCTTTGATCCGCTACGTCAGTCCGGATGGATCGCTTCCGTCCGGCAACGATCTCCTGGCCAAGCAGCGCGGAGTCGTTCACCTGATTCTTTCCCTGCCCGAATGGCAGATGTACTGAGGAGCGTAATGGCAACCACGCGACGCGACTTTCTGAAAAAAGGAACCATGGGCGTTTCCGTGTCGTTCCTTGCGCCGCAGCTGTTTACAGGCAACGTCTTCGGCGCCGGAAGCCTCCCCGGAAAGATCCTCGTCGTACTGCAGCTCGACGGCGGCAACGATGGAGTGAACACCTTCATCCCCTACACGGATCGGCGTTACCGCGAGCTGCGTCCAACGCTCGCCATTCCGGAGGCACAGATCCTCGAGGTCGACGACCGGTTCGGTTTTCATCCCTCGATGGAGAGACTGCGCGGGCTCTACAACAGCCGGAAGATGGCGTTCATCAACAACGTCGGCTTCAACACGCTCGACCGTTCGCACTTTCGATGCCGCGACGTCTGGCAGACTGCCGATGACTCGTACGGACAAGTGCAGCGAGGCATCACGGGCTGGCTGGGACGATACGCCGATCTGTATCTCGATCAGGCGGCGTCCTCGCTCACGACCGTAGCAATCGGCAACCGGAACTCGCTGGGTCTGTCCGCAGAGGGAGGCCTGTCCGCGACGGTGTCGAGCGTGGAATCGTTCGATGTTCAGACGAACACGCAGTTCCCGGCGGATCACAATGCATTTCTCTCGTCGCTCGAGCTCGTTTACGAAGAGTCCCGGACAGGGGAAAGAGAAGAGGCTATCCGGAAGCAGGGAGGCGATACGTTCGCGGCGATCGATCTGCTCAAGAGCATTCCCCCACCGCTGCCTCTTTCCTCGTATCCCACCTCGCGCCTCGGTCGCGCATTCCAGCTCGCCGCACAGCTCGCCGCGGGAAACGTCGGAACTCATGCGATATGGATTACGACGAGCGGTTACGACACACACAGCAATCAGCTGAACCTGCACACGAAACTTCTTGCGGACGTGTCCAACTCCATCGCCGCGTTCCAGGAGGACCTCTCGGCCCGCGGGATCTCGGACCGCGTCATGGTGCTCGCATGGTCCGAGTTCGGCAGGCGCGTGGAGGAGAACGCAAGCGAGGGAACCGATCACGGAAAGGCGGGGACGATGTTCGTGGTCGGAGACGCAGTCAAAGGCGGGACCTTCTACGGCGATACGGTCGACCTGTCGAACCTCGACGACGGCGATCTCCGAACGGAAATCGACTTCCGTTCGGTCTACGCAACTGTGATCCGTGACTTTTACGGAAAGGATCCGGAACCGGTCCTCAAGGGGAGCTACGCGAACCTCGGGTTCCTCGAGACCGGCCCGGCTCTGCCGCGAAGAGTGCGCACGCGTCGCTGAGACCGCGTTCCATGTGGCAGGGCCCTCCGAGGCCCTGCCTTTGCGGGCAGTAAAGATGTACGACATCTGGAGCCCGCACCATCAACGTCGACGCCCCAGTTGTCGTACATCTTCACAATCCGGAAGAGGCAGGGCCTCGGAGGGCCCTGCCACATGGGAATAGGACGCTGGGGAACGAGCCGGGTGGTGCGACTGTTGAATGGACATCACAGGGTGCTATCCATGAAGACTCCACACCTCTCCATTCTCGATCTCGCGTTTGTCGTGGCCGGATCCACGCCCGCACGCGCACTCGCCCAGTCACTCGACCTGGCGCAGCATGCCGAGCGATGGGGCTACAGACGCTTCTGGCTCGCAGAGCATCACAACATGACGGGGATCGCCAGTGCTGCGACTTCCGTCGTGATCGCATACGTTGCCGGCGGTACGAGCACCATTCGTGTCGGCGCCGGCGGCATCATGCTGCCGAACCATGCGCCGCTCATCATCGCGGAACAATTCGGAACCCTTGAATCCCTCTACCCCGGCCGCATCGATCTCGGCCTCGGCCGCGCACCGGGAACCGATCAGCGGACACTCCGCGCGCTGCGCCGTTCGCCGGCGGCGTCCGACACGTTCCCGCAGGATGTACTCGAGCTGCAGTCCTACTTCGGCCCGCGTCAGGCAGGCCAGCTCGTCCGCGCTATTCCGGGCATGGGTCTCAACGTACCGATCTGGATCCTCGGCTCGAGCCTATTCGGCGCGCGCCTCGCGGCGGAGCTCGGGCTTCCCTACGCATTCGCTTCCCACTTCTCGCCGCAGGCGTTGATGCCGGCTCTCGAAGTCTATCGAAATCACTTCAAGCCGTCGCAGCAGCTCGATCGCCCATATGCGATGGCGGGCGTGAACGTCTTCGCTGCGGCGACGGATGGTGAGGCGCGCCACCTCTTCACTTCCGTGCAGCAGCAGTTTGCGAATCTCGTCCGCGGAACGCCGGGCCGCCTGTCGCCGCCCATCGATGATATCGAGGACTACTGGACGCCGGCCGAGAAGGAACACGCCTCTGGAATGCTGGCATGTTCGTTCGTCGGCTCCCCTGACACGGTCGCGCAGAGCCTGACCGACTTCATGCAGCGCACCGGAGTCGACGAAGTGATCGTCGCCTCGGCGATGTACGACCACGAAGCGCGACTTCGATCCTACGAAATCCTGGCGGAGGTGTTTATCGGAAGCCCGGAAATGACAGAGCTTCACCGGAAGGGGTGAAGATGCGTGTTCTGCTGGGGCAGCTCGTGTTCCGTGCGCTCTAGCGGCGCACAATCCCGATCACACCGCCGGTCAAGCAATCGATTCGCAGCAGCGATCGCGGTCCGACGCCGTACGATCCGGCCGGCACTTCGTAGTCGCCGACATTGCTCGTGGAGCGGATGAGCATCAGCCTGGCATCGTCCCGAGGATCAGCCATCGGGCTCCGGCAACCCTCGCCCGGGCGAGCGGCACGGATTTCGGATCCGTCGACGACGAGGAACGCGTCGGGAGTGCCGCTCGCAGGCTCTACCGGCAGTCCCGCTGTGCTGGTAGCACATCCAGTCAGAGTGGAAGTGAGGATGAGCAGCAGCAGGATCCACATCGACGGGGGTGAGAATCTATTTCGTATCAAACCAGCGATCTCCTTTGATCGAAGCATTCAAGCGTAACGCAACGCGAATTATGCACGATCAATCGTGACGCGGTCGCATTCCCCTCTCCCCGTGTGAACGGGGAGAGGGGCAAGGGGTGAGGGGCCGCGCAGGCAATTCCAATGCAGCCGACTGGCAAGAGAAGCTGCAAGCCCCCAACGCCCCTCTCCCGGCGCGCGACGATCTCGCAAGTCTTAGACGTCTGCGCGAATGCCGCGCGCCACCCTCTCCCCGACTTCGCGGGGAGAGGGAGAGTTACGATAGCGCCCCATTCCTCAACCCCGCTAAGCTGACACCATTACGGCTCTGCCCGAGGGGATTTCATCACCCGGCTCTACTCACT
>JBGSYJ010000162.1:0-6106 GCA_041750915.1 Thermoanaerobaculia bacterium
CGAATCCGGATCTCCGAGGTCGAGCGTGAACTTCGTGCTCAGCTCGATCTACTGACCGGATCCGGCCTTCGGTTGACTCACCTCAATGGACATCAGCATCTTCATGTTCTTCCTCGGATATTCGATCTCGTTCTGCGTCTCGCGGACGAGTACCGGATCGGCTATGTGAGGATACCCACCGCCTCCGTGCCTCCCGGTACGGCGTTGTCTCGCGGCGTGTCGATGCGCGCTCTCAGTGCATTTGGAGAAAGTGCTGCGCGACGGGCGAAGCGCGCCAGTCGTGTCCGTACACTCGGGATTCCCGGCGCCGGCCACACGAGTCCCTCGGAACTCGTTACGCTCATTAAAGACCTCGAAGCAGGCGACGTCGAGCTCGTCAGTCATCCCGGAACGGACACTTCTCGGATTGCTGAGTCCTACGACTGGGGTTACGAGTGGGATCAGGAGACCGCCGCACTCTGCGATCCAGAGGTCAAAGCCGCGATCGCGCGGCGTGGGATCGAGATGATTGCGCCGGAAGACCTGAAGGGCTTGTCATTTTGAAGAGAGACTGTGTCAGAACCAGGGACTGTGTCATCCCGAGCGTCGAGCGAGGGATCTGGGCGGGGGTTTCGTAAGGCGAAAATGCACATAGATCGATGATTCTTGAGCTAGAGGCCACCACCCAGATCCCTCGCTCGACGCTCGGGATGACACATGGTCCTACCCAGCCGTGCTAACTCGCACGATCCGAGTTTCTATCGCACACACCCATATAATCGCCACCGGAGAACCGGATGACACAGAAAATTGCCGTAGTACCAGGAGACGGAATCGGACCGGAAGTCATCGACGCCGGCATGCGTGTGCTCGACCTTGTGAACGAACGCTCGAAGCTCGGCCTCGAATTCGTCCATTTCAACTGGAGTGCCGATACGTATCTCGCGACCGGAGTCTCGATGCCTCCCGGCGCGATGGAAGATATTCGCGACAACTATGCCGCCGTTTATCTCGGTGCGTTTGGCGATCCGCGGGTTCCCGACATGAAACATGCTGCGGACATTCTTCTCGGCATGCGCTTTCAGCTCGATCTCTACGTCAACTACAGGCCGGTCAAGCTCGTCAACGAAGAGCTTTGTCCGTTGAAGGGAAAGGGAGTCGACGACATCGACTTCGTGATCTTCAGAGAGAACACTGAGGGTGCGTACGTCGGAATGGGCGGCATCTTCAAGAAGGGAACGCCTGACGAAGTCGCGGTGCAGGAAGACTTTTCGACCAGGAAGGGCGTGGAGCGCATCATCCGCCATGCGTTTGAGTTTGCCCGTGCCAACGGCAGAAAGTCAGTCTGCATGGCGGACAAGAACAACGTGATGCGATACGGAGGCGACCTCTGGATGCGGACGTTCGAGGACGTTGCCTCAGAGTATCCCGACATCGAGCACTTCCACATGTTCGTCGACGCACTGACCATGCAGATGGTCCGCGTGCCAGAGATGTTCGAGGTCATCGTTACCAACAACATGTTCGGTGACATCGTCACGGACCTCGGTGCGGCTCTCCAGGGGGGCCTCGGTGTAGCGGCTTCGGGCAATATCCACCCGGGCCGGGTCTCGCTCTTCGAGCCGATTCACGGAAGCGCCCCGAAATATACCGGTCTGGACACGGCAAACCCGATCGGCGCGATTCTGACGGCCTCGATGATGCTGGAGTACCTGGGCCACCACCAGGAAGCAGCCAGGATCGACGAGGCCGTGAAACGAGCGGTGAACGAACGGCAAACAACTAAGGATCTCGGTGGAGGTTTAGGAACAAAGGCTGCCGGAGAGGCTATTCTACGGTATCTGTGAACGAAGCCGCCTTCCCGCACCCTGCCCCTGCTGCCCGCGCAGCCCGATGTTCCTTCGTCCCTTCCTGCGTCCCATCGGGGACAGGAGGAAATGGAACAGCGTGAAGCGGAAAGCCCTCGTCGTCGGCCTCGTCGTCCTCGCATCCTTTTCGCTGTCGGCCGAGGAGGGGATGTGGCTGCCTGAACAGATCCGGCAGATGGGCCCCAAGCTCGCCGAGTACCGAGTGGGGATCGCGCCGGAGGCTCTCGGCGATCTCGCTGGATACCCGCTCGGCGCGATGGTTCAGGCGTGGGGCTGCACGGCGTCGTTCGTGTCACCGGACGGACTGATGGTGACCAATTACCACTGCGCAGCCGCGTCGATTCAGCACAACTCATCGGCCGGAAACGATCTGGCATTGACGGGATTTCTCGCGCGCGAGAGGTCCGATGAGCGCTGGGTCGGTCCCACCTCGCGGATCTACATTACAACTGCGATTGAAGACGTGACCCAGCGTATGACGGGCGGGGTCGCTCCGAGCGTCTCGAACCGCGATTACTATGCGATTCTCGACCGCCGGGAGAAGGCGATCATCCGGGATTGCGAGCGTGGCGGAGGTGTGCGGTGTCGCGTGGTCCCCTTCTATGAGGGCCTGCAGTATGCGAGCGTTCGCCAGGCCGAGATCCGCGATGTGCGGCTCGTTTACGCTCCTTCGAGACACATCGGCACGTTCGGAGGGGAGGAGGACAACTTCGTCTGGCCGCGGCATGCTGGGGACTTCGCATTCTTCCGGGCTTACGTAGGGAAGAATGGATTAGCAGCGGATTACCACCCGGAGAACGTTCCATTCCAGCCGCGCCAGGTTCTCCGTTTTTCAACAGCGGGCATCAACCCCGGTGATTCCGTAGTGGTGCCGGGATATCCCGCGAAGACAATGCGGTACAAGTCGTCGGCCGACGTGCAGAGGATGGCGCGGAGCTATTACCCGCGGGCTTCGAGATATATGCGGGACTATCTTCGGATATTGAGGACCGTCGGTGCCGAGAGTGAGGAGGCTCGAATCCGGCTGGCTCCATCACTCTTCTCGTACGAGAACGCTTTGAAGGCAACCGAGGGCGCTGCTGAAGCAATCGAGAAAACCGGCCTTCTCGAGCGACGGGAGGCCGAGGAGCGCGTGCTCGTCGACTTCCTGCGGGGACGCAACCAGAAGGAGCCGGACGTCGTTGAGCAGTTGTCGTTGCTGGCCGAAGATGCCTGGCAGACCGACGAACGCGACTCGGTGTCGCACTGGATGCTGCGGGTCTCTCCGTTTCTGAATCAGGCCCTGCAGATCTATCGCTTCAGTCTCGAGCGGCCGAAGAAGGACTCCGACAGGCAATGGGGCTATCAGGAACGTGATCTCCCTCGCATCGAGACGCTGATCGAGCGCTCGCAGAAGTCGCTCTCGGTCCGGGCGGATCGGGCGGGCCTGGAGTACTTTCTGCGCGAAGCAGTGGCTCTTCCCGAGTCTCAGAGAATCGAAGCCGTCGACAGCGCGCTTGCGGCGACGGGAGAGTCGGATTCGGAGACAGCGATCGCAGTTCTTCTCGATACTCTCTACTCGAAGACGCGAATGGGAGAGCTGGACGAGCGCAGGTCCATGCTGACCGAGACGACAGCCGCGCTCGAGGAGAGGGCCGACCCCTTCCTCCAGCTCGCCGCCTCTCTGATTCCGCGGATCATCGAAAAAGAGCAGGCCGATCAGGCCAGGTATGCTGCGGCCTCGAGACTGCGGCCGAGGTACATGGAAGCCGTCATGGCGATGCGGGGTGGGCGTCTTCCTGCGGATGCGAACGGAACGATCCGGATCTCGATCGGTCGAGTGAAAGGTTACTCACCCCGGGATGGAGTGATTTACGGCTCGCAGACGACTCTGGAAGGACTGCTCGAAAAGAACCGGAAGGAAGACCCCTTCCTGGTGCCGCCCGCATTGGTCGTCGCTGCCCGTAACTCCGAGCGGAGCCGGTGGGTGGATGCGGAGCTCGGCGCTGTGCCTGTGAATTTCCTTACGACCGCCGATCTGGCCGCGGGCAACTCCGGCTCTCCGACCCTGAACACGGAAGGGGAAATCGTGGGTCTGCTCTTCGATGGCAATTATGAAGCGATGGCTTCCGACTTCTCTTACGATCCGCCTCTGACCCGATCGATCCACGTCGACGCCCGTTACATGTTCTGGGTCATGGAGAATGTGGACGGGGCGAACGCCCTGCTCCGCGAGATCGGCATTTCTGAACGGTAGAGCCCGGATCCTTTTTCGAGAATTCCGGTTTCAGCCCGGCGGTTTTCTCCGGTATCGTATCCAGCGCTGCGAAAAGCGAGGATCACACCGCCCACCTGAGACGAGGAGCCATGAAACCATCTGACGTCGTCCGACTCACCCCGGGAAAACGGGTGCTGTTCCTGACTCGCGATCCGGAGCTGATCCGTCGCCAGCTTTCCGGCGAGCTGAATCTCCGGATGAAGGACCTTTCCGTCGGCGACCTGCTCGACGACATCAACACGGACGCGATGACGCCGGCGTGGGTCTGCTTCAGCCATCGCCCCGAAGATCTGGCCCGGGACGCGTACGCGGGACTGATCGTCGACGGAAAACGGCTCTTCGAGAAGGATGCACTGATCAACGGAAACTTCGAGGTCATCGTCTCCGGCTTCCGAAAAGGAGTTGGAA
Organism: Thermoanaerobaculia bacterium; assembly: GCA_041750915.1. GTDB lineage: Bacteria > Acidobacteriota > Thermoanaerobaculia > Gp7-AA8 > Gp7-AA8 > JBGSYJ01. Next base: position 4,513 of record JBGSYJ010000162.1, read on the forward strand.
GCTCGCGGGAGACGGCGGTGCAGGCCGAGAAGTGGGCCGGCATCCGCATCGCGATCGCCGCATCGTTCGCGCCGATTCACGCCGGAAACAACATCAACCAGGGCGTTCTGATGGGCGATCATGAAATGCTCGAACGGCTCCAGGACGGCGAGGGGATCGCGCTCGAAGGGTTCTACCGCGACTACGATCCGATTACACAGCTCATCGTGAAGCAGGGAGGACTCTTTCCTTTCGCGAAGGCTCTCGAAGCGGGCGAAGTGCAGCTCCCGGTGCCTGGAACCGCTCCGCGACCGATGACGATGGGGGAGAAGATTCTCGCGGCGCACATGCTCGGTGCTCCGGAAGGCTCGCGGTACGTCAAGCCCGGCGACGCTGTGGTAGCAGCTGTGGATGGCGGCTACACGCACGAGTTCACCACGGCGCAGGTCCACTACTTTCTCGAGCAGGAGTACGGATCTGACTACACGATCCGGAACCCTCAGAAGTTTGCCGTGTTCGAAGATCATCTGATCTACGCCGACGAAGTCCCGAAGATGCGGGCGTTCATGGACAAGATCCAGACCCTGCGCGACCTGCAACGCGATTTTCAGCACCACACCGGCTGCCGCGACTTCTCCGCGCGTGAAGGCGTCTCGCCCGGAATCTGTCATGAGGTCGCGCGCGAGTTCATCATCGACCCGGGCGATTTCATCCAGGCGACGGACAGCCACACCTGCATGGGAGGCGTGAACAACGCGCTTGCCTGGGGCGTCGGAGCGACGGAGTACGCGAACCTCGTGCACTCCGGGTTTACCCAGGTCGAAGTGCCGGAGTCGATCCGGTTCGAGCTCGTCGGCGAGCTGAATGAAAACGTGACAGCAAAGGATGTGATGCTCTACATCCTGCTCGAGTATGCGAGGCCGCAGCTCACGCTCAACAGGATCATGGAGTTCACCGGGCCGGGAATCTCGAACCTCTCGCTCGACGAACGGGCGACGCTTGCGAATATGGCTACCGAGTGCTCTGCGCGTACGGCGATCGTTCAGGCCGATGAGCAGACGTTCCGCTGGATCGCCTCGATGCGTCCCGAGGCGAGCCTCGACGAGCTGCGCGCACGCGCCGTCTCACCCGACACGCATGCCGTTTACGATGGCGGCTCATTCACAATCGATCTCTCTTCGATCAAGCCGATGGTGGCTCACCCCGGGGATCCGGACCACGGCATCCCTTCCGATCCCACAAATGGCGCCTTCGTCGACGGGCTAGGCGATGTGCCGATCGAGATTGCGTACGGCGGGAGCTGTACGGCAGGGAAGATCGACGACCTGCTGTTCTACCACCAGGTCGCCAAAGAAGCCGTGGACGCCGGGCTGAAAGTGGCGGATGGAGTGAAGTTCTTCATCCAGTTCGGTTCCGAGTCCGTCGAGCGGTTCTGTCGTGAGAACGGGCTGATCGATACCTTCGAGAAAGCAGGAGCGATTGTCCTTCATCCCGGATGTGGAGCCTGCATCGGCTGCGGCCCAGGAGTTTCGGAGGAGCCCGAGCAGGTGACGGTCAGCGCGATCAACAGGAACTACAAAGGGCGCTCCGGTCCCGGCAAGCTCTGGCTGGCGTC